>NZ_DASRSY010000225.1:0-21021 GCF_035656215.1 Paraburkholderia sp. | reverse complement strand
GCTCGAACGTCTTGCCGACCTGATCAATCATCGCGTGTTGCCGCGCATTCCGTCGGAAGGCTCGGTCGGCGCAAGCGGCGATCTGACGCCGCTCTCGTATGTGGCCGCCGCGCTTGCCGGCGAACGCGATGTGATGTTCGGCGGCACCCTGCGCGACGTACGTGAGGTCTGGACCGAACTCGGTCATGCGCCATTGACGCTCGCGCCGAAAGAAGGACTCGCACTGATGAACGGCACCGCGGTGATGACGGGCCTCGCCTGTCTCGCGTTCGCGCGTGCCGATCATCTGACGAGGCTTACTGCACGCCTCACGGCGCTCTCAACCGTCGCACTCGACGGCCGCGCCGCGCACTTCGACGCAATGCTGTTCGAGGTGAAACCGCACGCGGGCCAGGCAGAAGCTGCCGCGTGGATTCGCGACGATCTGACCGGGCGCGAAGATACGCCGGGGCATCGTCTGCAAGACCGCTATTCGATTCGCTGTGCGCCGCATGTAATCGGCGTTGCGCGCGATGCGTTGTCGTGGGTGCGCCGCGATGTCGAGAACGAACTGAACAGCGCGAACGACAACCCGTTGATCGATCCCGACAACGAGCGCGTGCTGCACGGCGGCAACTTCTACGGCGGCCATATCGCGTTCGCGATGGACTCGCTGAAGGTCGCGGTCGCCAATCTCGCCGATCTGATGGACCGGCAGCTCGCGCTGCTGGTCGACGTGAATTTCAACAATGGCTTGCCACGCAATCTGTCGGGCGCCGCGCCCGCGCGTGCCGCGATCAATCACGGTTTCAAGGCCGTGCAGATTTCATCGTCCGCATGGACGGCCGAAGCGTTGAAGAACACGATGCCCGCGAGCGTCTTCTCGCGCTCGACCGAGGCGCACAATCAGGACAAGGTCAGCATGGGCACGATCGCCGCGCGCGACTGTTTGCGCGTACTGGAGTTGACCGAGCAGGTCGCCGCCGCGCATACGCTGGCGACAGTGCAAGCTGCACATTTGCGCTTGCGGATCGACAGCGCCACGCCGGTTCCCGCGCCGCTGCAAGCCTTTATCGACAGTGTGAGCGCGCAGTCGCCGTTCGTCGACGAAGACCGTGCGCTGGAAAGCGACCTGCGTGCGCTGACTGCGCGCATCGCCGCGTGCGATTTGTTGAATGACTATCGCGGAGGCTCGAACGCATGACCGGCTCCCCAAAAGTGCTGACAGCCAGCGCGACGGTCGAAGTGCCGTTTCACGACGTCGACGCGATGAACGTGTGCTGGCATGGCAACTATCTGAAGTACTTCGAGATCGGCCGCGCGGCGCTCTTGCGCACCTTCGATTACGACTATCGCGAGATGCAGGCATCGGGTTACCTGTGGCCGATCGTCGAGGCGCATCTGAAGTATGTGCGCCCGGCCACCTACGGGCAGGCGCTCGAAGTGCGCGCACAACTGCTCGAACACGAAAACCGCCTGAAAATAGGCTATGAAATTGTCGATTGCGCAACTGGCACGCGGCTGACGAAGGGCTACACGATCCAGGTCGCGGTCGATGCCGCGACCCAGGAATTGCAGTTCGTGTCGCCGCCGGTCGTATTCGAAAAGCTGGAGCGCGTATGGGGACAATGAACTTGCGCGGGGTGGCAGCGCGCGCGTGGTGCGCGCTAGGTACGGTAAGCGTAATAAACGCATTGAGCGTTTCGGGCGTGGCAGTGTGGCCGATGACGGCGTCTGCGGTAGAAGCTGCGCAGTCCCTCGGCAACCCGGCCTTGGTTTCGCAGATCGCCTCGCATCTCGCACAAGCCAAAGGCGTCCGCGCGCAATTCACGCAAACGCAAACGCTCGCCGCGATGAAGCAGCCGCTCGTCAGTACGGGTTCGCTGCTGTTCTTCCGCGATCGTGGCGTGATCTGGCAGATCGACACGCCGTACAAAGCCACCTACGTCATCACCGATGCGGGCGTCACCGAAGTCAACGCCAACGGCCAGCGCGTGACCGCTCACAGTGCCCAGGGCACGCGCGGCGTCGCGCAGGTGTCGAAGATGATGCGCGCGATGCTCGGGGGCGATCTGTCGGCGCTGTACTCGCAATTCGACGTCGAGGCCGAAGGCAGCGCCGCGCAGTGGCGCATGCAACTCACGCCGAACCAGCCGCAGATCGCGCAGTCGATCAAAGGTTTGCAAATGAATGGCGGCGACTATCTGCAAAGCTTGCGCATCACGCTCGCGAACGGCGACATCACGAAGCTCGACTTTGCAAAAAGCGCGGCCGTGACCGAACCGACGCCGGCTGAGCGCGGCTTGCTCGGAGCGCCGTAATGCAGGTGCTGCAACAGCGGTCCGCGAAACAGGCGTGGGGCATGCGCGCCGCGTGGCTGCTGCTCGCGCTTGCCGCGGCGCTGTATTGCGGCTGGCGTTTCGCGGGACCTTCGCCGCTGCAAACCAATCTGCTCGCATTGCTCCCCGCCACCGAAGCGGATCCGGTCGCCGAAAAGGCGGTCGATACGTTGGCGAGCGCGCTTGGCGACCGCACCGTTTTTCTCGTCACCAGCAACGATGATGCTCACGCGAAGGCGGCAGCGAAACAACTCGGCGCGTCATTGCAGAAGAGTGGTGCGTTCGGCTCAGTGACGGCGGAATTGCCGCCGTTCGATCTGTCGCAGATCGCTGCGCTGTACATGCCGTATCGTTTTGGTTTGCTGGCGCCTGCTGACCGCGCGACGCTCGCGCAGAGCAACGCCTCAAGCACGACGTTGCATGACGCGCTCGCGCAGCGCATCTACAGTCCATTACGCGCCGGCCTGACTACGCCACTCGCCGACGATCCGTTCGGCTGGCTCGAACACTGGCTCGGTGGCCTGCCGCTCGCCACGTCGAATCTCGAACTCGAAGACAACATGCTGGTGTCGCATCGCGGCACCGCGACTAGCGTGCTGATCCTCGCCACGCTGCCCGGCTCAGCCTACGAAACGAAGACGCAGCACGCCGTGCTCGTCGCGCTCGCACAAGGCGAGAGTGCGTTAAAACAGGCGTTCCCCGACGTGTCGGTGGCGAGAACCGGCGCGGTGTTCTACGCGGAGTCGGCTCGCAGCGCGTCGGAGCATGAGGTGCACCTGATCGGCGTCGCATCGTTATGCGGGATTGCATTGTTGATGATGTGGGTGTTCCGCTCGCCGCGTCTTTTGCTGCTCGGTTTCGTTTCGACGGCGCTCGGCATCGTCTGCGCGCTCGCGGTGACCATGCTGGTGTTCGGCCAATTGCATCTGTTGACACTGGTGTTCGGCGCGAGCCTGATCGGCGAAGCAGTCGATTATTCGATCCAGTATTTCGTGGTGTATCTCGGCGCAGGCCGCGATTGGGATTCGCGCCGTGGTGCGCGTGCAGTACGCCCGGCCTTGACGGTTGCGCTTGCTACCAGTCTGCTCGGCTATGCGATCCTCACATGGGTGCCGTTCCCCGCGCTCAAGCAGATCGCATGCTTCGCGATTGCCGGCATTACGACGGCGTTTGCCTCCGTGCTGTGGTTATTGCCCGCGCTGCTTACGCGCGCGCCGAAGCGCAGCCCGCAACGCGTGTTCGCCGGGGCGGCGCGTGTATTGACGGTCTGGCATCGCACGATCGGCGGTAAGCGCGCATGGTTCGTCGCGGCGCTGTTGCTGATCGTGGCGATTCCCGGTTGGTTGCGTCTGACGAGCGACGACGATATCCATCTGCTGATCCAGCGTGATCCTTCACTGGTCGCGCAGGAAGACAAGGTGCGCGCGGCCGTCGGCGTGGATAACAGCGCGCAGTTTTTTGTGGTGCGCGGCGAGACGCCGGAGATCGTTTTGGAACGCGCCGAAGCATTGGGCGTGAAACTGGATGGGTTGAACGGCACAGCGAACAAGGTCGGCAGCTATCAGTCGGTGGCGCAATTCGTGCCGTCAGCGAAACAGCAGGCCGAAGATCATGCATTGCTTGCACAGCACGTGTTCAACGATCTCGCGGCATTGCGCGCTACGCTGCTGCAGGCGGGCTTTAAGGACGAAGTCGCCGACGCCTGGCTCGCCGCGTACGCGAAACCGCAGCCGCCGCTCACGGTCGACACGTGGCTCGCCGCGCCGTGGTCGCAGCCATATAAACATCTGTGGCTGGGCGCTGTGGATTCGACCACCAAAGCTTATGCCGCAGTCGTGATCCCGCAGGGCGTGACGCCACAGAACGAATCCGCGCTGATTGCCACCGCACAGTCGGTATCCGGCGTCGTCTTCGTCGACAAGGCGGCGAGCGTCTCGAAGCTGTTCGGTGCGTATCGCGTGGATAGCGGCTGGTGGCTCGGTGGTGCGCTGGCGCTCGTGCTCGTCGTGCTGATATTGCGTTACCGGGTGCGTGGTGGAATCGCCGTGACGCTGCCGGTACTGCTCGCGGTCGGCGTCACGCTTGCTGTATTCGGCTACGTTCACGTACCGCTCAATCTCTTCAACTGGCTCGCGCTGATGCTGGTGCTCGGCGTTGGCGCAAACTATGCGGTATTTCTGCGCGAAGGCTGCTTGCGCGCGGACGCCGATCTCGGCGCGGTGTGGACCGGCGTGCTGCTGTCGGCGGCCACCACGCTGCTGTCGTTCGGCATGCTCGGCATGAGTGCGATGCCTGCGCTGAAGAGTTTCGGCGCCACGCTCGCGCTCGGCATTGCCGTATCGGTGCTGCTCGCGCCGATCGGCATGCCATCGGAATCAAGGAGGGCCGCATGAAGGCGCCATCAGTTTATTTGCACGCGCTCGGCATGATCAACGCGCTCGGCGGTGACCTCGATGCAATCGTCCCGGCGCTTGTTGCCGGTCACGCCCCCGGCATGGCGAACGCGCACACGGGCATTGGCGAGGCGTTTGTGGGCAGGGTGCTCGCACCGCTGGATCTGGCGCCGACCGCCGCGCTCGCGCGTTACGACTGCCGCAATAACCGCTTGCTACTAGCCGCGCTGGCGCAGATCGCGCCCGCGGTCGACGCGACGCGCGAGCGTTACGGCGCGCATCGGATCGGCGTGGTGCTCGGCACCAGCACGTCGGGTATCGAAGCGGCCGAGGCCGCGTTCGTCTATCAGGCGCAAGCGGGCGACCTGCCCGCCAACTTCAATTACCGGCAGATGGAGATCGGCACCGTCGCGCCTTTTGCCGCCGCCGCGCTTGGCGTGCAAGGCCCGGCGTTCACCATCTCGACTGCCTGCACCTCGAGCGCCAAGGCTTTTGCGTCGGCACGCCGGCTGCTGCAATTGCGACTGTGCGATGCAGTTGTGGTGGGTGGCGTCGATTCGCTGTGCGAGTTGACGGTGCAGGGTTTTGCATCGCTCGAATCGACCAGCGGCGTGCGGTCCAATCCAATGAGCCGCAATCGGTGCGGGATCAACGTCGGCGAAGGCGCCGCCGTGTTCCTGATGAGCCGCGATGAAGCGGCGGTGAGACTTGCGGGTGTCGGTGAATCGAGCGACGCGCATCATATTTCCTCGCCCGACCCGCTCGGTGTGGGCGGCGAACTCGCTTTGGACGCGGCGTTGGCCGAAGCGGGCATCGCGCCTGCGGCGATCGGCTATGTGAATCTGCACGCCACCGCCACGCGTAAGAACGACGACATGGAAGCGAAGCTGATGGCGCGCGTATTCCCCGAAGGCGTGGCGACGAGTGGCACCAAGCCGCTGACCGGGCACCAGCTCGGCGCCGCGGGCGCCACCGAACTCGCCTTCGCATGGCTGACGCTGGCGCGCGAAAACGTGCCGCTGCCGCGTCATCTGTGGGACGGTGATGCGGATCCCGCTTTGCCGGTGCTGGACCTGGTCGAAAGCGAACGCTTTCTGCCACGCGGCGCCGGGCCGCAATATGTGATGAGCAATTCGTTTGCGTTCGGCGGCAGCAATGTCAGCCTGATCCTCGGTCGGTGACGCGCGCGATGACCCAGACGTCCTCCATTCAGGAACTTGTCCTGCAACCGATCGAAGCGATCATCCCGCATCGCGGCACGATGCTGCTGATCGATGCCGTGAACACCGTTAGCGAAGACGCACTGAGCGCGCGAGCTACCGTACACGCCGACGCATGGTATGCCGACGCCGACGGCGCGATGCCCGCATGGATCGGCATCGAGCTGATGGCGCAGGCCATCGCCGCGCATGTCGCGCTGCTGGCCATGCGCGGTGGCGGCAGAGCGCGTCCCGGCGTGCTGCTCGGTTCGCGCAGCTACAAAGCTTTGCAACCGTCGTTCGCAAGCGGCGCCCAGTTGCTGATCCACGCAACGGAATTACTGCGCAGCGAAGAAGGCCACGGCGCCTACGAATGCACGATCCATCACGGCGACGTGTGTTGCGCCGAGGCGGTCATCAAGGTCTTTCAGCCGCGTGATTTTCAGTCATTCATCGAAGGGAGTTTCAGTTCATGAGCCGGCGTGTTCTCGTTACCGGCGCAAGCCGCGGCATCGGCCGCGCGATTGCGTACAAGTTGGCCGCCGACGGCTTCGCGGTGTCCGTGCATTGCCGCACGGGCCGCACCGAAGCCGAAGCAGTCGCAACGGGCATCGCCGCGCAAGGCGGCACTGCGCGCGTGCTGCAATTCGACGTGCGTGCGCGCGCCTTGTGCCGCGAGGTGCTCGAAGCGGATGTTGCGGCGAACGGCCCGTACTACGGCATCGTGTGCAGCGCGGGCGTGACCCGCGACGCGGCGTTCCCCGCGCTCACCGAAGAAGACTGGGACATCGTGATCGAAACCGGTCTCGACTCGTTCTATAACGTTGTCCATCCGTTGACCATGCCGATGGTCCGCGCGCGCAAGGGCGGGCGCATCGTCACGATCGCGTCGGTCTCCGGCGTGATCGGCAATCGCGGCCAGGTCAACTACAGCGCGGCGAAGGCCGGCCTGATCGGCGCGACCAAGGCGCTCGCCGTCGAACTGGCAACGCGCAACATCACCGTCAATTGCGTGGCGCCGGGTTTGATCGAAACCGGCATGCTCGACGACATGCCGCTCGAGCAGGTATTGAAGACGGTGCCGATGAACCGCGTCGGCCAACCTGCCGAAGTGGCGTCCGTGGTCGGCTTCCTGATGTCGGATGCGGCCTCGTACGTCACGCGTCAGGTGATCGGCGTCAATGGCGGGATGGTGTGATGAAACGCGTCGTCATTACCGGCATGGGGGGCGTCACGGCGTTCGGCGATAGCTGGGACGTGATCGAAACGCGCCTGAAGCGCGGCGTGAACGCGGTGCGCCGGATGCCCGAGTGGGATTACTTCGAGTCGCTGCATACGCGGCTTGCATGTCCGTTGCCGGGCTTCACGGCGCCTGCGCATTATCCGCGCAAGAAAACCCGTTCGATGGGACCGGTGTCGATGTATTCGGTACGCGCAAGCGAACTGGCGCTCGCCGACGCGGGCCTCACCGATGACACAAGCATCAAGGACGGCCGCATGGGTGTCGCCTACGGCTCGTCGTCAGGCTCAGTGCAGCCAATTCGCGCGTTCGGCACGATGCTCGAAACCGGCTCGATGAGCGACGTCACGTCGAACAGCTACGTGCAGATGATGCCGCACACTGCGGCCGTCAACGTCAGCCTGTTCTGGGATCTGAAAGGGCGGATCATCCCGACCTCGTGTGCATGCGCATCGGGCAGCCAGGCGATCGGCTACGCGTATGAAGCGATCCAGGCCGGCAAGCAGACGCTGATGCTGGCGGGCGGCGCGGAAGAAATGTCGGGCCCGGCGGTCGCCGTGTTCGACACGCTGTACGCGACCAGCACGCGCAATGACGAGCCGCATCTGACGCCGCGTCCGTTCGATGCCGCGCGCGATGGCCTCGTGGTCGGCGAAGGCGCGGCCACGCTGGTGCTCGAAGAATATGAACACGCAGTGGCGCGCGGTGCGCGAATTCATGCGGAGATCGTCGGTTTCGGCTGCAACTCGGACGGTGCGCACATGACGCAGCCGACCGCCGAAACGATGGCGTTTGCCATGCGGCTGGCGCTGAAGGATGCGCAACTGCCGCCCGAAGCGATCGCCTACGTGAACGCGCACGGCACTTCCACGGACCGTGGCGACATCGCTGAGAGTCATGCGACCGCGCAGACTTTCGGCGCGCGCATGCCGATCAGTTCGCTCAAGAGCTATGTCGGCCATACGCTCGGCGCGTGCGGGGCGCTGGAAGCGTGGTGGACCATCGAGATGATGAAGCGCAACTGGTATGCGCCAACCTTGAATCTGGAGAACGTCGATCCGGCCTGTGCGTCGCTTGATTACATCGTCGGCGAGGGCCGTGAGATCGACGCTGAACATGTGATGAGCAACAACTTTGCTTTCGGCGGCATCAACACGTCGCTGATTTTCAGGCGCGTTCGATGAGCGTGGCGCTACAACGCGTGGTCGTCACCGGCATGGGGATCGTGTCGTGCCTCGGCAATACGCTCGACGACGTATCGGCCGCGCTGCGTGCGGGCCGCTCGCGCATCCAGCGGATCGACGCGTGGCGTGAGCGCGGTTTCGGTTCGCAGGTGGCAGGCGTCGCATCGGTCGCGCAGGAACCGCCGTTCGAGCGCAAGCTCGAGCGCTTCATGGGCGATACCGCGCGCTTTGCGTGCCATGCCGCGCGTAAAGCAATCGACGATGCCGGACTCAACCCTGCCGCGTTGCGCTCGTCGCTCGCCGGCACGGTGATCGGCTCGGGCGTCGGCACGCTATCGAGTTACGACGTGGCTGTGGCGATTGCACATGCCCGCGGCGTCGATAAAGTGCCGCCATATACGGTTCCGCAAGCAATGAGCAGTACCGCATCGGCTAATGTCGCGCAGGTGTTCGGACTTGAAGGCGTGAGCTACTCGCCGTCGTCGGCGTGCACGACGTCGGCGCTTGCCATCGGTCAGGCGATGCAGTTGATCCAGACCGGCCGCCAGCAGATCGTGCTGGCCGGTGGCAGCGAGTCGCTGCACGACAACATGACGCTGATGTTCGACTCGATGGGGGCGTTGTCGCGCAACTTTAACGACACGCCGCAGCACGCTTCGCGTCCCTACGACACGGCGCGGGACGGCTTCGTGATTGCCTCGGGCGGCGGCGTGCTGGTGCTTGAATCGCTCGATCATGCGTTGGCGCGTGGCGCCCGCATTTACGCCGAGCTGACCGGCTTCGGCGACTGCACAGACAGCGCGAGTATGGTCACGCCGCGTGCGGCCGGCATCGCGCGAGCGATGCGCGGCGCGCTGGGCAATGCGGGCAAGCGTCCGGACTATATCAACACGCACGCACCGTCGACGCCGCTTGGCGATGTTGAAGAATTGCGCGCATTGAGCGACGTATTCGGCGGCGAAGTACCCGCGTTCTCGTCGACTAAAGGCATGACCGGGCATCCGCTCGGGGCGTGCGGCGCGCACGAGGCGATCTACATGTTGCTGATGATGCGCGATGGTTTCATCGCGGGTACGACGGGTATCGAGACGCCGGAGCGGGGTATCGGCGACATGCCGCTCGTGCGTACAACGCGTGACGCAAGCATTCGCACGGCGATGTCGATTTCATTCGGGTTCGGCGGCAGTTGCGCAAGCCTGATGTTTGAAGGGTGGCAGGGCGGCTGAACCGGCCGCGATGGTTAACGAAACGAGGGCGATAAAAATGAAAAAACGTTTTGTACTGGGCGCGCTGGCAGTCGTCGTGCTGACGCAGGCTGGGTGCGCCACTGACGTGAAGTCGCTGCCGCTCGCCGCCGCCGGCGGGCAGTCGCGTGGTGGCGTGCCGGTGTATTTCGGCCAGCAGAGCCACCCTGCGGTGCAGAGCCAATTGGGTGGTGTGTCCTACTCCGTGCGGATCGCGCGCAAGGTGTTGAGCCCCGACGACGCATGTCATGAGGCTCTCGCCGAAGCCGTGGAGAAGTTGCGCGCGGCAGCCCGCGAACGCAATGCCAACGCCGTGATCGATGTATCGACGCGCTTTCATAGCACCGAGACCAACTCGTCGACTGACTTCACGTGCGGCGTGAGTCCCAGCGCTGCCGCAATTGCCGTGAGCGGCCAGCTCGTCGTGCTGGATGCGAACTAGGTCGAATCGAAAATAGAACTCACTAGAGCAACAAAAAACACCAAGGAGTCTCAATGAAACGCAATGTCCTGTTTGCCGCGCTGTTCGCTTCGCTCGCCACGCTGAGCGCTACGCAGGCTTTTGCCCGCGACACGGTCGCCAACTATCCGGTCGCGCCGGCGCTGCAGAGTGAGCCGGGCAAGGTTGGTGACGACATCGCGCTGTATTTCGCGGGCCAACCGCATCCGTCTGTCACGAAGACGATGGGTGAATTCGCGACCAACAAGAAGACCAACGCCTTCGGCAAGAGCGATCTGGACGCGTGTCAGCACGTGTTCCTTTCGGCCGTGATCGAATTGCAGGAGCGCGCGCGCAAGGAAGGCGGCAATGCGGTGATCAACATCAAGAGCAACTACAAGAACGAAGTGCGCGAGAGTGCGACCGAGTTCACGTGTGGTGCGGGCGCGGTGATTGCGGGTGTGGCGCTGAAGGGTGATGTGGTGACGCTGCGCAAGTAAGTACGCTGTGATGCGTGTCAGGGCGGGAGCATGCCACCGCCCTGATGAGATCTAATCTGCCTTGACCGCCGCAACATTGACCAGCGTTTCACGACGCTTGCCGGGCTGTGGATGGTAGAGGCCGAGACGTTCGAGCAGGCCGAAGTCTTTTGCGCGGCTCCACCAGAGATACGGCAGCGAGACGTTGCGCTGATCGAAGCGAAAGCCGCCGCGGCGGATCATGTCGAGGTAGCCGTCAGCGCTTTTCTGCACGTGCATGGGATGGCGGAACAGCAACCGGATGACCCACGATTTGATGTACGCGTCGGTGGATTCGGCGAACAGCAGGATGCCGCCCGGTTTGAGCACGCGGTGGAATTCGGCGAGCGCGCCGTCCTGCTCGACGAGATGGTGGAAGGTTTGATGGCAGAACACGATGTCGGCGCTGGCGTCGGGCAGTGGCAATTGCGCGCAGTCGCCGTGCAGTACTTCGATATCGGCGAGTTTGTCGCGGCAGGCGTCGGCCGAATTGGCGGCGAGCGCCAGCGACGGTTCGTGAAAATCGATGCCGACAATGCGGCGCGGCTTGAACGCCTCGGCGAGCAGGCGGAACGAAATGCCTTGCCCGCAGCCGACGTCGACGATCACCGGCGCGGCAGGCAAGGGCGCGTCGATCAGGCGTTTGAGGTCGTTGATCGCGACCCGCAGAACATGATGTTCCCACGTATACGTACGCAGGAACCAGATCCCGAAGGCCGTTTCCGGCACGAAAGGCACACTGGATGTTTCGGATGGCGACACGCTGCGCTCCCAGACGAAATATTGTTCTTGCCGTGACGCTTAATTGTAACGAAAAGTAAGGATGCAGCGTAACGCTGTTCAGTGCAAGCAAACGATTGAGGCAACCTTGAGTACACATTTGTCAAAGCGCATCAACGTCGACGTAGCGATCATCGGCGCGGGTCCGGCGGGCGCGGTCGCGGCGGCGCTATTGCGCCGGGTGGGCCGCTCGGTGCTGGTGCTGGAGCGCCAGCATTTTCCGCGCTTCTCGATCGGCGAAAGTCTGCTGCCGCAAAGCATGGCGTACCTCGAAGAGGCCGGCATGCTGCAGGCGGTGGTCGAAGCCGGTTTCCAGTACAAGAACGGCGCGCATTTCGTTTACCGCGACCAGTCGTCGGCGTTCGACTTCCGCGACAAGCATTCGCCGGGTTGGGGCACCACGTACCAGGTCGAGCGTGCGGTGTTCGACGATATTCTGATTCGCTGCGCGGCAGAGCAGGGCGCCGACGTGCGTTTCGGCCACACGGTCCGCGCAATGCAAACCAGTGCAAATGGTAACAAGCCGGTGCTCGACGTGATCGACGAAGCGGACAACGCGTATGAAGTCGAAGCGCACTTCGTGTTCGACGCAAGCGGCTTCGGCCGCGTGCTGCCGCGCTTGCTGAACCTGGAAGCGCCCACGCGCATGCCGACCCGTGCCGCGATCTTCACGCATGTGCAGGACGGCATTCCGGCCGGCGCGACCGACCGCAACAAGATCTGCGTGGCGACGCACCCGGAGCGCCGCGACGTGTGGTTCTGGATGATTCCGCTGGCGGGCGGACGCTCGTCGGTGGGTTGCGTCGCCGAGGCCAGTTTCCTCGATGTGCCGGAAGCCGGTCGTGACGCGAAACTGCGCGCGCTGATCCAGCAGGAGCCGACACTCGGGCCGTTGATCGGCAATGCGCCGTTCCTGATGCCGGTGCGTCACATCGGAGGCTATGCGGCGAATGTCGAGCGTTTGCATGGACCGGGCTACGCGTTGCTCGGCAATGCGGGCGAATTTCTCGACCCGGTGTTCTCGTCCGGCGTGACGATTGCGCTGCGTTCCGCGCATCTCGCGGTGCAGACGTTGAACCGGCAACTGGATGGCGAACAGATCGACTGGTCGGCCGCTTACGACGTGCCGTTGCGCAAGGGGATCGATACGTTCCGCGTGTTTGTCGAGCGCTGGTACACGGGCGAACTGCAGGACATCATTTTCTATCCGGACCAGACGCCCTCGATTCGTCGCATGATCAGCGCGGTGCTGGCGGGTTACGCGTGGGATGAATCGAATCCCTATGTCGCCGATCCGGTGCGGCGGCTGAATGCGCTGCACGATGTGTGCACGCAGCCTTGATCGGGCTGCACGAAACGGTACGGGCCAAAAAAAACGGCGCTTCCCTCAGGAAGCGCCGTTTTCAATTCAACTGCCTGAATCCGCTCAGGAGTCAGCTGAGAAATCCAATCAAGCCGCGATCTTCGCGACGCGCGACGCATGCTGACGCACGTCGTCGCGACGATGCACGCGCTTGCCCGCCGCATACGTTTCGTAGATCGCGCGGTCGTCGCCGAGCAGCGCGAACGCGAACAGCAGTTCTTCGAGGGATTCGGTGCGTGCGGTACGGCGCGCGAGCAGCGGCGTGGCTTGCGGATCGAGCACGACGAAGTCGGCTTCCGACTTCGGCTTCAATGTGCCCACCTTGTCGGCGAGATCAAGTGCTTCGGCCGCGCCCGCAGTGGCGAGATAGAACATGCGCGTGGCCGTCAGATGATGCCCCGTCAGACGCGCGACCTTGTGCGCTTCGTTCATCGTTTGCAGCATCGAGAACGAGGTGCCGCCGCCGACGTCCGTTGCCAGCGCGATCGGCATGCCGGCTTCGTCGGCCTTGTCGAAATCGAACAGGCCGCTGCCGAGGAACAGGTTCGAGGTCGGGCAGTGCGAGGCGACCGTGCCGGTTTGCGCCATGCGCTTGCGGTCTTCCTCGTCGAGGTAGATGCAATGGCCGTACACCGCGCGGCGGCGCAGCAGGCCGTAGTGATCGTAGATGTCCAGATAGCTGCGGTGGCCCGGAAACAGATCGGCGACCCATTTCACTTCGTCGGTGTTTTCGGCGACGTGGCTCTGGATAAAGATGTCCGGATGCTTGCCCGCCAGCACGCCGCATGCTTCGAGTTGCGCTTCGGTCGAAGTCGGCGCGAAACGCGGCGTGAGCGCGTACATCTGGCGGCCACGGTTGTGCCAGCGGCCGATCAGTTCGGCGCTGTCGTCATAGCCCGATTGCGCGGTGTCGCGCAGGAACTCGGGGCAGTTGCGGTCCATCAGTACCTTGCCCGCCACCATGCGCAGATTGCGTGATTCGCTTTCGGTAAAGAGGGCGTCGGCCGAGTCCTTGTGGACCGTGCAATACACGAGCGCGGTGGTCGTGCCGCAAGCCAGCAGTTCATCGACGAAGAAGCTCGCTGTATCTCGCGCATACGCCGGATCGGCGAAGCGGCGCTCGGTCGGGAACGTGTACGTATCGAGCCACGGCAAGAGCCCCGGCGCAGGCGACGCGATCATGTCGGTCTGCGGATAGTGAATGTGCGTATCGATGAAACCCGGCACGATCAGCTTGTCGCGCATCTCCTGCACCTGGGTGCCCGGCGCGAGTTGCGACGCGAGCGCAGCATACGCGCCCGCTGCGACGACATGGCCGTCTTCGACGATCAGCAAACCGTCCTCATTGAAGACAGCCGCGTTGGGCGATTGCGCGGGATCGCCGTTGAAGGTCAGCAATTGTGCGCGGAATGCTGATTGGGCGCGTTGGGCTGATTGTGCCGATTGAGTCATGAAAAACCGTCTCCGTATTTGTGAGGAGCTAAACAGCGCAGACGGCGGCTTGATTCTGGCTCTGAAACGAACCCGTGCCGCCGCCGGCTGCTATTCATTGGCCCGTCAATGCGGGCCGCTTGGGTGCCAGTACGCGTCGAGCTTCGCGATCAGTTCGCTGCGTTGCTCGAGCGTGACGAACGACGCTTCGAAGCTGTTGCGGATGATCGTGTAGACCTCGGCATCGCTGAGCTTCAACGCGTCGATGGTGGCGAAATAGTTGGCGTTCACGTAACCGCCGAAGTACGCCGGATCGTCGGAATTCACCGTGACGGCGACGCCGCGATCGAGCAGGTCCTTCAGCGTGTGTTTGGTCATGTCGTCGAATACGCAGAGCTTGAGGTTCGACAGCGGGCACACGGTCAGCGCGACGCGCGAATCGGCGAGGCGCGTGACGAGTGCCGGATCTTCGATGCTGCGCACGCCGTGGTCGACACGATCCACTTTCAGCAGATCGAGCGCTTCATAGATATACGACGGCGGACCTTCTTCGCCCGCGTGCGCGACCAGCTTGAGACCGAGCGCGCGCGCTTTGGCGAATACGCGTTCGAACTTCGACGGCGGATGACCGCGCTCGGATGAATCGAGACCTACACCGATCAGGCGATATTTGTACTGCTCGAACAGCGGTCGCGCTTCTTCGAACGTGGCGAGCGCATCTTCTTCGGACAGATGGCGCAGGAAACACAGAATCAGTTTGCTCGACATGCCGCGCTTTTCCGCATCGGCCAACGCGCGATCAATGCCTGCGACGACGGTTGCGATCGGCACGCCACGTTCCGTGTGCGTCTGCGGATCGAAGAAGATTTCGCTGTGGATCACGTTATCGGCGAGGCAGCGTTCGACATACGCCGTCGTCATGTCGTAGAAGTCCTGCTCGTGCAGCAGCACGCTCGCGCCGGCGTAATAGATGTCGAGGAACGATTGCAGATCGGTGAACGCGTACGCGGCGCGCAAGGCTTCGATCGAGTCGTACGCAAGCTTCACGCCGTTGCGCCCGGCGAGCGCGAAGATCAGTTCGGGTTCGAGCGAGCCTTCGATGTGGATATGCAGCTCGGCCTTCGGCGCGCGAGCGGTTTTCTCGACAAGTGGTGTAGGGTTGGCGGTTGTTGTATTCATGGTCGGTCAGGAGTTCATTGGAGTCGGTTCGCGCCGGATGCGGGATGCAGGACAGGATGCAGTCGTTGTGCGGCGGCAGGTCGATTGTGCGGCAAATCAGACCGTCTGCGCCGCATGCGCGCCCGCATTCGCCTCCACTGCCTGCAACACCTGGGCGGCCGCCGAGATCGCAATGATCTCCGGCGACTTGTCGACGATACCGTCAACGCCAAGCGGGCACTTCATCCGTGCAATCTGTGACGGATCGATGCCACGCGCGGCCAGCCGATGTTCGAATTGCTTGCGCTTGCTATGCGAGCCGATCATGCCGAAGAACGCGAAGTCGCCGCGTCGCAGAATGCGCTCGGCCAACTCGAGATCGAGTGCATGGTTGTGCGTCATCACGATGAAGTACGTGTGCGCCGCGGCCTGGTCGATTGCTTCATCCGGTGCGTCGTTCGGATCGATCTTCACGTTCGGCGCATGCAGCGTTTCCACGGGCGGGAACTGCGCGTCGCGCTCGTCGACCCAGCGCACGATGCAAGGCAGCGTGGCGAACACCCGAACCAGCGCGGCGCCCACGTGACCGGCGCCGAACAGCACGACCTGGAAGTCGCCTGGCGCGATGGTTTCGGTGAGCAGCGCGCCGCTGTCGTCGAAGCCGGCGCCGTCCCACAGCAGGCAGTCGGAGGCATCGACACCCGGTTCGGGGTCGGACAGCATCACCGCATCCGGTGCGGGGCCGAATGATACGCTACGCACCGTCGAAAGACCCGCGGCCACGCGTTTCGCAAGCGACGTGATCCAGCCGAGGTCGCCGATATCGAGGCGCTCAAAGGCGAGAATCACGGCGCCGCCACAGCATTGGCCGAGACTCGGACCAAGCGCGAAGCGTTCGAGGCGGCGCATATGCGGCGAGCGCATGCCATCGCGCAGCACCTGGCGCGCGGTCTCGATGGCCTTCCATTCGAGGTGTCCGCCTCCAATCGTGTGCCTGGCCGAATCGCGCGTGACGATCATCTTGGTGCCGGCTTCACGGGGCGCCGAACCTTCGACGCGCGCGACCGTCACCAGCACGGCGGCGTCGCCGTGCGCGAGCAGTTGTTGCAGGTCAGGTAGCCAGGCTTGCATCCGGCGGTTCTCCGTACATGGCCGCGCGTGGTATCCGTGCGGCCGGTTGAGCGTGGCGGGGCGCGTTCGTGTCGCGCCGGGCCTTTGGGTGAAGTTGCTTAACGTTCTTCAACGTTTCGTCAAGTTTCTAAATCGGCGTGGTGGCGGTTGTGGCCGTCGTCGCCGCTTCCGTTGGTTGTTCAGCCGGTTGTCCTGTCGCGGGTTGCGTCGTCGTCCCAGGCGATTGCAACGCGTCCAGCGCATCGAGAATCGCCTCGGGCGTCGCAGGCGCGCGCAACTGTGGCGCATTTTCCGCGCCCGGCACCGCAGCCGCGATCGCGTCGCGAATCGCGAGGAACACCGAAAACGGCAGCAGCAGAGGCGGCTCGCCCACGGCCTTCGAATGAAACACGGTCGGCTCGGCGTTCTGATTCTGATAAAGCTGCACGTTGAACGCGGCGGGCGTATCGCTGACGGCGGGGATCTTGTACGTCGACGGCGCGTGCGTCATCAGACGGCCATCCCGGTTCCACCACAGTTCTTCTGTGGTGAGCCAGCCCATGCCCTGAATAAAGCCGCCTTCCACCTGGCCGATATCGATCGCCGGATTGATCGACTGGCCGGCGTCGTGCAACACGTCCGCGCGTACCAGTTTCCATTCGCCGGTCAGCGTGTCGATCACCACTTCCGACACCGCTGCACCGTACGCAAAGTAATAAAACGGGTGACCGGTCAGCGTTTTCGCATCCCAGTGCACTTTCGGCGTCGTATAGAAGCCGTCCGACCACAACTGCACGCGCGCCAGATACGCTGCGGCGACCAGTTGCTCGAACGGCATCGCACCGCCGTTTGCCGACACTTCACCGTTGGCGAATTCCACCGCGTCGGCGGTACCGCCGAGCTGTTTCGCGGCAAGTTTGGCGAGCCTGTCACGAATGGTCCGCGCTGCGGCTTCGGCGGCTTTGCCGTTCAGGTCGCTGCCGGTGGACGCGGCAGTCGCCGAGGTGTTGGCGATCTTCGACGTATCGGTCGCGGTCACACGCACGCGCGAAAGCGGCAAGCCGAGCTGGTTCGCGACGACTTGCGCGACCTTCGTATTGAGCCCCTGGCCCATTTCGGTGCCGCCGTGATTGACGAGCACCGAACCGTCTTTGTACACGTGCACCAGCGCGCCGGCCTGATTCAGAAACGGCACGTTGAACGAGATGCCGAACTTCACCGGCGAGAACGCGAGGCCGCGTTTGAGCACCGGACTTTTCGCATTGAACGCGGCGAGCGCTTCGCGGCGCGCGCGATAGTCGCTGGTTTCAAGCAATTCGTCAGTCAGCGGCGCGATGATATTGTCTTCGACGCGTTGTCCGTACGGCGTCGTGTCGCGCTCGCCGATACCGTAGTAGTTGGCGAGCCGCACATCGAGCGGGTCGCACTTCAATTGACGCGCGATGCTGTCGAGCATCACTTCCATCACCAGCGCGCCTTGCGGACCGCCGAAGCCGCGAAACGCGGTGTTCGATTGCGTATTCGTCTTGCAGCACAGCGCGACGATGTCGACGTCGGACAGGTAGTACGCGTTGTCGAAGTGACAGACGGCACGGGTCGCGACCGCGCCCGAAAGGTCCGCGGAATAGCCCGCTCTCAAGGCAATTTCCACGCGCGCGCCGAGAATGCGGCCGCTATCGTCGAAACCTGCTTCGTACGCGTAGACCGCGTCGTGGCGCTTGCCGGTGATCATGAAATCGTCGTCACGATCGGCGCGCAGTTTGACCGGGCGGCGCAGCAGTTTCGCCGCCAGCGACGCCACGCACGCGAACACCGCCGATTGCGATTCCTTGCCGCCGAAGCCGCCACCCATGCGCCGGCATTCGCATACGACGTTGTGCGCCGGCCAGCCGAGCATATGCGCGACGACCTGCTGCATTTCGCTGGGATGCTGCGTCGAACTGTAGACGAGCATGCCGTCCATTTCCTTCGGCACGGCGTACGCGATCTGGCCTTCGAGATAAAACTGTTCCTGGCCGCCCACTTCGAACGTACCGCTGATTTTATGCGGCGCGGCGGCGATTTTCGCGTCGGGCTCGCCGCGTTTCAGATGCAGCGGCGGCAGGACGAACTGCTTGTTGGCTTTCGCTTCAGCGGGCGTGAGGATGACTTCGAGCGGTTCATATCGTACGACGTCATCGCTTTTCGCCAGCGCTGCGGCGCGGCGGGCGAGCTCATGACTTTCGGCGATGACGGCGAACACCGGTTGGCCGAGATACAGCACTTCGTCGACGGCGAGAATCGGATCGTCGTGCAGCACCGGGCCGCAATTGTTCTCGCCTGGGATGTCTTCAGCGGTCAATACGGCGATCACGCCAGGCGCTTTCCTCACCGCTTCCAGGTCGAGCGACACGATCCGCGCGTGCGCGTGCCGCGAGAGTCCGAGCGCCGCGTGCAGCGTGCCGTGCAATTCGGGGACGTCGTCGGTGTAGGTGGCTTCACCGCTTACATGCAGCGCGGCCGATTCATGCGGCAAGGAGACGCCGATCGCCGTCTCGCTCTCCTGAGCGGCGGCGTGCTTTGCAGCATGTTCAACGAAAGCATCGGTCCGGTTCATCACGATGACTCCTTCGCAACGACCGCGTCTGGCGCGTCGGCTTCGTACGCGAACGCATTCACGTCGAAGAGGGCGAGCGGCGCGTCATCGCGCGTTTCGAGGTGGAAGCGCCACAGCAGGTTGCGCGCCACCTTCAGTCGATAGGCGCTCGAGGCGCGCATGTCGGTGAGCGGCTGGTAATCGGCGACGAGTGCGTTCATGGCTTGCCGCGCGGTGCTTTCGTCCCATATTGCGCCATTTAGCGCGGCTTCGGTTTGCGCGGCACGCTTAGGCGTCGCGGCCATGCCGCCGAATGCGATGCGGGCTTCCCTGATCGCGCCGTTTTCGCCGATATGTAGCGCGAACGCGGCGCACACCGCGGAGATGTCCTGATCGTAGCGCTTCGATACCTTGTACGTGCGGAAACGCAGATCGCGCGCCGGACGCGGCACGCGCAGCGCGGCGACGAATTCGCCGGCCGCGAGCGCGGTCTTCTGGTAGCCGAGGTAGAAGGCGTCGAGCGTCAGGGTGCGGGTTTTGGCGCCGTGGCGCAGCACGACTTCGGCGCCCAGTGCCAGCAGCGCCGGCATCGAATCGCCAATCGGCGAGCCGTTTGCGACGTTGCCGCCGAGCGTGCCGGCATTGCGGATCGGCAGCGACGCGAAGCGCGTCCACAGTTCGGCCAGTTCGGGGTAGTCGGCGGCGAGTGCCGCGTAGGCGTCTTCGAGCGTGACGGCGGCGCCGATCGTCAGCGTCTGCGCGTCGCGCTCGATCGTCTTTAATTCGACTACGTTGCCGATGTACAGGATGTCGCCGAGGTCGCGGAACTGCTTGGTGACCCATAGGCCGACGTCGGTGCTGCCGGCCAGCAGGCGTGCCTGCGGATGCTCCGCGCGCAGTTTGGCGAACGCAGCGAGCGCGACTGGCGCGTGGAAGGTGGGCGAGCCGAATTCAGCGCCGCGGGTATCAGGCGCGCTGTATTCGAAGGTGTCGCGGCGTTGGATCTCGCGCAGCTTGTCGGCGACCGCCTTGCGGTCCAGCGTCACGCGCGGATATTGCGGGTAGTCGAACATCTTCTGCGATGCGTCGACGATCGGCCGGTAGCCGGTGCAGCGGCACAGATTGCCGGACAGCGCGGCGTTGATTTCATCGCGGGTGGGCAGGCCGGCGGCGGCCGGCTGGTTTTCGTACAGCGCCCACATCGACATCACGAAGCCGGGGGTGCAGAAACCGCACTGGGAGCCGTGGCAATCGACCATGGCCTGTTGCACGGGGTGCAGGGCGCCGTCGGCGGCGCGCAGGTCTTCGACGGTGAAGAGGGCTTTGCCGTCCAGCGTCGGCAGGAACTGAATACAGGCGTTGACCGCTTTCAGCGCCACGCCGCCTTGCGCATCCAGTTCGCCGACGACCACGGTGCAGGCGCCGCAGTCGCCTTCGGCGCAGCCTTCCTTGGTGCCCGTGCAATGTAAATCCTCGCGCAGGTGCTGAAGCACGGTGCGCGACGCCGGGATGCCCGCGACCTCACGGACGGATCCCTGGTGATAAAAGCGGATGGTTTGCGTTGTCATGGCGAACTCGAAAGACAGTGCGGACCAGGCGCGCGTTACGCATGGGGTCGCGCCAAAGCCGGCCTCGCGCACGTAGATCGCCATCCAGGTTCGAGGTTAGCACTACCTCGTCTCGAAAATATTTCCCAACTCGCATGAAGCTTATTCCGAAGCGGTCATGAGATAAGTACGATTCGCGCCGCGCCGGGAAGTTGCGTGAGGCAGGGCGGATTGGAGAAAACGAGGCGGGACGAGGGAGTTGGCGGGGCTGCGCGCTTGCTGGCAGGCCACCTGACGGTCGGCACAGCCGAATCCACAGGCTCGGAGCCGATGCGAAAACGCCGGCCTTCGAGCCGCCGTAACAGACGGAGCAAAGGCCGGCGCGAAGCCAGTCACTTCAATCGAAACAGCCGGATCAGGCGAACCGGCGGCGATTCCTGGCCAGGCTCAGCGCCAGCGGCACGAAAGCCACGACGAAAGCAACCAGCGACCAGGTGGGCAGCGACAGGCCCAGAATCGGCG
>NZ_DASRSY010000224.1:0-16731 GCF_035656215.1 Paraburkholderia sp. | reverse complement strand
GAGCCGCCTCGACGGCCCTCCCCCTATACCAAACAAAATAAACAACAAGCAACACAACAACAAACGGCACCCCAATCACCAGAGTCATCCGAAACTCTCTGGTAAACCACGTAGTGACCAAAGCACTCACCATCAACCCCGCACCAAGCAGAGAAGTAACCGGAAACCCCCACATCCTGAACGCCAACGGCATCCCCTTATGCTTATGGCGAAAAAAGAAGTGAGTAACAAAAATCATCAACCAGGTGAACATGGCACCAAACATGGAGACGGACATCATCAACACAAACGAAGCATCCGGATAAACCACGTTCAAAACAGTCGCCAACGCAATCCCAATCGTCGAGAGCCACAACGCAGCAACCGGAACCCCTTTCCGATTCAACTCCCCCAACCGCCGCGGTGCATACCCCGCACGGGAAAGACTAAACATCATCCGCGTAGTGATATACAACTGACTATTCATCGCCGACAACGCTGCCACGAGAATGACAAAATTAATAACACCCGCAGCCCCCGGCACATGCGTCGCCGCCATCACCCGCACGAATGGGCTCTCATCGGTACCCGCCGCATTCCACGGCACGATCGCCAGCATCAACGCCAATGTCAGCAAATAAAAGAACACCAACCGGAACATCGTCGCGCGAAACGCCTGCGTAATCGCCCTCTGTGGATCGCGCGCCTCGCCCGCCGCCACCGCGATCATCTCGATGCTCAGATAACTGAAGATCGACACGATCACCGCCACCCACATGCCCCACACACCCTTGGGAAAGAAACCGCCGTGCGACGTGTAATTGGCAAAGCCAATCCCCGAACCGGCAGGCGCGCCGAACACCACATAAGCGCCCAGTAAAATGAAACCGACAATCGCCACGATCTTCAGCATCGAAAAGACATACTCGACCGCGCCGAATACCTTCACGCTCACCGAGTTAATCCCGATCAACGCCGCAGAGAACCCGACAATCCAGTACCAGCCAGGCACGCCAGGAAACCAGTACTTCATGTACACGGCAATCGCCGTCACCTCCGTGCCGACCGCAAACACAATCGACGACCAGTACGCATAGCGCACCAGAAATCCCGCCCACGGCGCGATATAGTGCTCGGCATATGCGCCGAACGATCCCGACGTCGGATGCGCGACAGTCATTTCGGCAAGGCATCCCATCAACAGCAACGCAATCAGCGCGCCAATCGCATAACTCACCAGCACGCTCGGGCCAGCAAAACCAATGGCAAATCCGCTGCCGAGAAAAAGGCCCGTGCCGATCGCACCGCCAATCGCGATCATCGATAACTGTCCCGTCGATAATCCCCGATGCAACCCCTTCTCGCGTTCGACAATCGTGTCGAAGCCTCGCTGCTCTTGCGTCATCTTGTGTCTCCTCCTGGATGCGGTTGCGCGCATAGACGCAACCGCCGGTGCCGCGCTGTCGTATTACTTGTATTGCTCCAATCGCGGCGCTTAAGTGCTTAAGTGTTCAGGTCCGTTGAGCCAGTCAGGTCACGGACTTGCGTGCTTTATATTCTTCGGTATTCCACGCATCGGTCGCGATGATGCCCTTAAGCTGAGCGATGGTGTCCCAGATATCCACGTATCGCACGTAGAGCGGCGCAAAGCCAAAGCGCAGAATGTCCGGTGCGCGGAAGTCGCCGATCACGTTGCGTGCAATCAGCGCCTGCATGATCGCGTAGCCTTCCGCATGACCCAGTGAGACCTGGCTGCCGCGTTGCTCGGCGTCCCGCGGCGAAGCGAGCGTGCAACCCAGGCCCTTCAGTTCCTGATCGGTCAGCTCGATAAACAGATTGCCGAGCGCCACGCTCTTGTCACGAAGCACGTCGAGATCGACGCCATCGAACGCTTCGAGCGCGCTCTCCAATGCGATCACGCCGAGTTGCGGCGCGGTGCCGGTCAACATGCGATCAATGCCCGGATGCGGCGCGTAGTCGTGCGTGAACTCGAACGGCTTCGAGTGACCGTGCCACCCCGTCAACGGTTGACGCACCGCTTCGATATGGCGCGACGCGACGAACACAAAAGCCGGTGCGCCCGGACCGCCATTCAGATACTTGTAGCCGCAGCCCACCGCGAAGTCGGCGTCGCAGCGGTTCAGATTCACTGGCATCGCGCCCGCCGAGTGACACAGGTCCCACACGATCAGCGCGCCGGCTTCATGTGCCTGACGCGTCACCGCTTCCATGTCGTAGCGCTTACCCGTTTTGTAGTTGACGTGCGTGAGCGACACGATTGCCACCGTATTGTCGATCGCCGCGACGATGTCGTCCGGGTCGACGCAACGCAGCTCGCAACCCGTCATCTCGGCGACGCTCGAAGCGATATACACGTCAGTCGGAAAATTGGTTCGCTCAGCGAGAATCACGTTGCGGCCCGGGCGCATGCGCGTAGCCGACACCAGTACCTTGAACAGATTCACCGAGGTCGAATCGGCGACGATCACTTCGTCCTGCCCCGCGCCGATCAGTTTGGCGATCTTGTTGCCGGTGCGCTGCGGCGCCGGATACCAGTCGGCATCGTTCCATGAGCGGATCAAACCGTGCGCCCATTCCTCCTTCAGCGCCCGTTCGATGCGCGTAGGCACATTCGCGGGCATCGCGCCCAGCGAGTTGCCGTCGAGGTAAATCGTATCGGCGGGCAAGTCGAAGCGCGCGCGGCAGTGGGCCAACGTGTCGGCAGCGTCGAGCGCGGCGCAGTGTTCCCGGGTAATCATCTGGCTAATTTCCTGTGTGTTCTTATTGCAATTGCAAGGTCAATGGCGAGCGTTGCCTGAACCTGTTCAAAGCGCGTGTGAAACCGTCGTAGTCAAATCGAAAAAGCGCTGGGCGTTGGCGCCGAGAATCTTCGCCTTGGCTGTGTCGCTCAGTTGCGGATGATCGGCGACCAGGTCGCCGATCTTCTGCTCGCCAAGCGGGAACGGATAGTCGGAGCCAAGCAGCACGTGATCCTCGCCCATCGTCTCGACCAGCAGGCGCAAAGCGCCTTGATCGAACACTGCGCTATCCACGTGAAAGCGGTCGAGATACGACACCGGCGGATTCGGACAATCCTCGCGCACGATGTCGCGCTGCTCCCACGCGTTCTGCACGCGGCCTAGCAAAAACGCAAAGCTGCCGCCACCGTGCGCAAAGCACAGCTTCAGCGACTTCGGAATCCGCTCGAATGCCCCCGACAAAATCAGCGACACCATGCTCAATTGCGTTTCCGCCGGCATTGCGACAAGCCACGGCAGCATCCACTTCTTCATGCGGCCGTCGGTCATCATGTCCCACGGGTGCACGAGTACGGGAATGCCGTCGTTCGCACAGTGCGTGAGAAACGTCACAAGGTGTTCGTCGTCGAGATCGCGCGGCCCGAGGTGATTGCCGATCTGCACGCCGCGATGGCCGCCACGGTGCGCGCGCGTCGCTTCGCGGCAAGCGAGGTCGACGTCCTGCAGCGGCACTTGCGCGAGCGCCATCAATCGTTGCGGAGCATGCGCGCAAAGTTCGAGCGCGTGGTCGTTCATTCGCGCGGCCCAGTCGTGCGCGGCGGCCGCGTCGTAGCGATAGCCGAACATCACGGGCGTCGCGCACATCAACTGGATATCGACGCCGAGCGCATCCATTTCAGCAATGCGCACCGCCGGATCCCACAGCGCGCGATACACCGGGCGAAAGCTCTTCTCGCCGGTCATGATCATGCCGCGTTCGCCGTCCGCGTCGATCTTGAGCCACGGCGCGTGTTCCGCGTCGAGGCTTGCGGCTTCTTCCCGCACGATCGGCGGGAAGAAGTGGGAATGCATGTCGATTCGAAGTGTCATCGTGATTCTGTTTGTTTAGACGGTCTTGCCGGGGTGGACATGACCACAATGCGCGCAGCGGCGTTTTTCTTCTGAGGCATAGAAGGCGTTGAAAAGCGGCGGCAGATCGCTGACGATGCTTTTCAGTTGCACCTCGACGCGATAGACGAGATGGCCGCAGTCATCGCAATACCATTCGAAGCCGTCCACCATGCCTTGCGGGCGTTGCCGTTCGATCACGAGGCAGACGCTGCCCGCTTCCGGCCGTTGCGGTGAATGACGCACATGCGGCGGCAACAGAAACACGTCCCCTTCGTTCAGATCGACGCGTTCGCGTTTGCCGTCGATCCACAGATGCAGATACGCATTACCGCGCAGCTGATAGAAGAATTCCTCGAGCGGGTCGTCGTGGTAATCGGTACGGTGGTTCGGGCCACCCACCACCGTGACGATGAAATCGCTGTCCTGCCACACCTGCTGATTGCCGACCGGTGGCTTGAGCAGATGCGCGTGGTCGTCGATCCAGCGCTGAAAATTGAACGGTTTGCCGTACGTGAGCATGGCTGTCTCTTTCTTTAGTTTTATGCGCGTATTTATTTTTTCGGTGCGTACGCAATCGCCTTCATCTCGATCAGCAGATGCGGATGAGGCAATTGATGCACGGCGACTGTGGTCCGCGTTGGACCGGTTTCGTCGAAGTACTCGCCGTAGACGGCGTTATAGCCGCCGAAGTCGTTCATGTTGACGAGAAACGACGATATCTCGACGAGGTTCGACAGGTCCGCGCCTTCACTCTGCAGGATATCGCGAATGTTCTCGATCACCACGCGCGTTTGCTCGCGAATGTCGAGCTGGACGGTACCGAGCTCGTCGGCGGAAGCGCCCGCAATCGTATTGTCCGGACGGCGCGAACTGGTGCCGGAGACGAACAGGAAGTCACCCGCTCGCGTCACATGCGGAAAACGGCCGCGCGGTTTAGCTTTGCCGGGCACGACGCGCCCTTGAATGGTCGGTTCGTTGGTCATGAGAGTCGATGGGTGGTGAATTCGGTGCCGCCAAGGCCGTTGACGACACAATGCACGTGCGCGTCGACGGGCAACGGATGAGCGGCGGTGGCGGCGCCCGCCATGATCAGCGAGCCAGCCGGCAACACCAAGCCGCTTTGTGAAATCAGGCGTGACGCTTGCACGATCGAGCGCAGCGGATCGCCGAGAATTGCCGCTGTCGAGCCGGCTTGCACGATGCGGCCGTCGAGTCGCATCGTCACGCCGGCGTTGCGCAGACCCTCGAAGCGTTTGGTCCATGGGCCGATCACCAGCCCCGCGGACGAACAGTTATCGGCGACCACGTCTTCGAGCGTGAACTTGAAATCGCGGTAGCGTGAGTCGATGATCTCCATTGCCGGGGCCACCGCTTCCAGATAGCGCGACGCCTCGAGAAGGGTGAGCGGGCGGTCGATCTCACGGCTCGTCAGGAAGCAAACTTCTGGCTCGACGCGCGGGTGAATGAAGCGATTCAGCGCGACGCGGCCGCCGTCCTCATCAAGCATCGCGTCAGTCAACCAGCCCCAGATCAGGCTGTCGACACCCATCTGGATCATCTTCGCGCGGCTCGTAAACCCCAGCTTCACGCCGACCATGCTCTCGCCACGATGAATGCGCCGCTCAATCGACGCGCGTTGAATCCCGTAGGCATCATCCAGCGAAAACGGCGTGGACGTGGTGAGTTGCGCGATCGGTTCCGCATGGCGTGCGGCGTCGTCGATACGTTCCGCAATAGCGTCGAGATCGATCATGCGGTCTCCTTCTGCGCGAGTTCGCGTGCCTTGAGCATATCCAGCGCGACGTCGACGATCATGTCTTCCTGGCCGCCGACCATGCGGCGCTTGCCGAGTTCGACCATGATGTCGAACGCCGGCAGGCCGTATTTCGCAGCGGCGGCTTCCGTGTGGCGCAGGAAGCTTGAGTACACGCCGGCATAGCCCAGCGCGAGTGTTTCGCGATCCACGCGCACCGGCCGTTCCTGCAACGGACGCACAATATCTTCAGCGGCGTCGATCAGCTTCTTCACATCGCAGCCGTGATTGAGCTTCATCCGGTCTACCGCGGCGATGAACACTTCGAGCGGCGCGTTGCCTGCGCCCGCTCCCATACCGGTCAGCGATGCATCGATGCGGTCGCAACCATGTTCGAGCGCGACCACGGAATTCGCCACACCCAGCGACAGATTGTGATGCGCGTGCATACCGGTTTGCGTCGCCGGATCCAGCACGGCCTTGAATGCATCGAAACGCTCGGCGACGTCGCGCATATTCAACGCGCCGCCCGAATCCACCACGTACACGCATTGCGCGCCGTAGCTTTCCATCAGTTTGGCCTGCTTCGCCAATGCGTCGGGCGTGGTCATATGCGACATCATCAGGAAGCCGACGGTATCCATGCCAAGCGAGCGCGCGTATTCAATGTGCTGCTTCGAGATATCCGCTTCGGTGCAATGCGTGGCGATCCGGACGATGCGTGCGCCGGCGTCGTACGCCGCGCGCAGATCGTGGACGGTGCCGATGCCAGGCAGCAGCAGCGTCGCCACTTGCGCGCGTTTCACCGTACCGGCCACCGCTTCGATCCATTCGAGATCGGTGTGTGCGCCGAAACCGTAGTTGAAGCTCGAACCCGAGAGACCATCACCATGCGCGACTTCGATACTGTCGACGCCCGCGTCATCGAGTGCCTGTGCGATCGCTACCGCACTTTCCAATGAATACTGATGACGGATCGCGTGCATGCCGTCGCGCAGCGTCACGTCCGACACGTAGATTTTCTTGTTTCTATCGCTCATTGCGTCTTTCCTTTCACGCTGTCACGCGGCTGGCCGCGATCTGTTCGGCCGCGGCCAACGCCGCCGAAGTCATGATGTCGAGATTGCCCGCATACGAAGGCAGATAGTGCGCGGCGCCCTCCACTTCGAGGAACACGCTCACCTTCAGACCCGCGCGGCGCTCGTTCGCATGCAACGCGAGTGGGTTCGCGGCGGTGTAGCGGTCAAACTGCACCGCCTGCTTCAGACGATAGCCGGGCACGTAGCTCGCCACTGCCGCGACCATCGCGTGAATCGAGCTTTCGATTTCGTCGGTATTGGCGTCTTCTTCAGTCAGGCAGTAGACGGTGTCGCGCATCATCAGCGGCGGTTCGGCCGGATTGAGCACAATGATCGCCTTGCCGCGCGCCGCTCCGCCGACGGTTTCGATCGCCTTCGAGGTGGTCTCGGTGAACTCGTCGATATTGGCGCGCGTACCCGGCCCCGCCGAACGGCTTGCAATCGATGCGACGATTTCGGCGTAACGCACCGGCGCCACACGAGATACGGCGTGGACGATCGGAATGGTCGCCTGACCGCCGCATGTGACCATGTTCAGGTTCGGCACGTCGAGATGCGCGAACAGATTCACTACCGGCACCACGAACGGCCCGACGGCGGCCGGCGTCAGATCGATCACGGTGACGCCGTGTTCACGCAGCACGGCGGCATGGCGATGATGTGCGCCCGCCGAGGTCGCGTCGAATGCAATGCGAACGTCGCTGAAGTTCGGCATGGCCACGAGGCCATCGATCCCCTGCGCGGTGGTTGGCACGCCGAGCCGTTCGGCGCGCGCCAGACCGTCTGAAGCCGGATCGATGCCGACCATCGCCCCCATCTCAAGGTGCTTCGCCTGACGCAATATCTTGATCATCAGATCGGTACCGATGTTGCCGGAGCCGATGATGGCGACGGCCTGCTTTTCTTGTTTATCGTGCATGGCGTTCTCTGTCACGCTGCGGATTCAGTATGGTGGGCAAAGCTCGCGCTCACGGAGCCGAGCCCTTCGATGTGGGCGGTGAACACGTCGCCGGCATGGACGCCGACCATTGGGCCGAGCGCGCCGGTCAGCACGATATCGCCCGCCTTCAGGGGCGCGCCGACGCGCGTCATGGTGTTGGCGAGCCACACCGCTGCGTAGAGCGGATTGCCGAGGCAAGCGGCGCCCACGCCGACGCTCACCTGATCGCCGCGCCGTTCCATCACCATGCCGCAGTTGATAGCGTGGAAGGCATCGAGTTTGACCGGGCAATTGCCGAGCACGAACAGACCGCTCGATGCGTTGTCGGCCACGGTATCTGTCAAGCGGATATCCCAGTTGCCAATACGGCTGCCGACGATCTCGATCGCGGGCAATGCGTAGGCGGTTGCGCCGATCAGATCGGCAATCGTGTGCCGTTCGTGCGGCAGATCGCGTGCGAGCACCAGCGCGATCTCCGCTTCCACTTTGGGCTGCTGCGTGCGCGACATGGCAATCTCTTCGCCGTCCGCAATCGACATATCGTCGAACAGCATGCCGAAGTCTGGCTGATCGACGCCGAGTTGAGTCTGCACGGCTTTCGACGTGAGGCCGATCTTGCGGCCCACGAGGCGGCGACCAGTTGCCAGCTTCCGTTCAGTGTTCAGGCGCTGCACGGCATACGCGGCTTCCAGCGCGTCGCCGCCCAGGTCCGCAATCGCCGCGCGCACCGGCGCGATGGGTGTGTTGTTCTGCTGCGCCTGCCAGAGTGAGTAAGCGATCTGTTGCGCGGCGTTCAGGTCGATTTCGCTCATGCGATCCTCACGCAGACGTTGGTCAGTTCCGAATAGAAATCGAGGGAGTGACGCCCGCCTTCACGGCCGATGCCCGAAAGCTTGGTTCCGCCGAACGGTGTGCGCAGATCGCGCACGAACCATGCGTTGACCCAAACGATGCCGGTTTCGATCTGCCGCGCCACGCGATGGCCGCGCGAGAGTTGCGTCGTCCAGATGCTCGCGGCGAGTCCGTAAGCGCTGTCGTTGACGCGGCCGATCACTTCGTCTTCGCTATCGAACGGCGCAATGTGGCAGACGGGTCCGAAGATTTCTTCTTTCACGCAGCGTGCATCATCGTTCAGTCCGGTCCAGATTGTCGGCATCACGAACGCGCCTTGATCGCGTTCGTCGCCGAATTGCGGGACATTGCCACCCGTCACGACGGTTGCGCCCTCTTCAACAGCGAGCCGGAAATACGACAGCACCTTCTCGCGATGGCCCCGCGAGATCAGCGGGCCCATCGTGGTTGCGGGATCGTGAGGTGCGCCGACTTGCAGCGCCTCGGTTTTTTCCTTCAACGCGGCGACGAAGCGCTCGAAGATCGGCCGCTCGACGTACACGCGCTCGCTGCACAGACAAACCTGCCCGGCATTCGTGAAGCTGGATTTCAACACGCCGGCAACAGCCGCATCGAAGTCCGCGTCGGCGAACACCACGGCTGCATTCTTGCCGCCGAGTTCGAACGAGATCTCCTTCACGCCATCGGCGACGGTCCTCATGATCGTGCTGCCGGTACGCGATTCGCCGGTGAAGGTGATCGCGCTGATATCCGGATGACGCGTGAGGAATTCCCCGGCAGCGTTCGGCCCGTGGCCGTGAATCAGATTGAACACGCCGGGCGGCAAGCCGATGTCGTGCATCACTTCGGCGAGCAGCGTGGCGGAACTGGGCGTTTCTTCCGAGGGCTTGGCGACGACGCAGTTGCCCATTGCGAGGGCCGGCGCGACCTTCCACGTGAACAGCAGCAGCGGCAGATTCCACGGCGAGATGATGCCGACCACGCCGAGCGGTTTGCGCGTGACGTAGTTGATCAGTTCGCTGCCGTCGGCTGCATGCGTTTCGAAGAATTCGCTATTCGCGGTGCGGATGAGGTCCGCGAAGGTACGGAAGTTCGCGATGCCACGGGCAATGTCGAGCTTGCGGGCTTGCTCGAGTGGGCGACCGGTATCGGCCACTTCTGCCGCGACGAAATCTTCGAAGCGGGCGTCTATGCCGTCGGCGATTTTATGGAGCCAGTCCGCACGTTCAGCCGGTTTGGTATTGCGCCAGCCGGCGCGTTGGGCGGCGGCTGCTGCGCGGACGGCGGCGTCGACGGTTGCGGCGTCGGCTTCGCAGACTTGAGCGAGTTGTTTGCCGTCGACGGGGCTGATGTTTGGGAAGGTGGTTGCGGTCGCAATGAATTCGCCGTTGATGTAATGGCGAAGCAATGGTTGAGCGCGCTGCGCGGCGGCCGGGGTGAAGGTCACAACGTCTCCTGCTCGATTGAGGTGTTTGCAGGAGTCTAAAGGGGGGCCTCGCGGGGCGATAATCAAAGATTGGGTGGTGGGTATGCTAAAGGGGAATACCAGAGGGTTGATCAGGTGCCGCGGCCACCCCCACCGCCTCCCGCAAACACTCGACAAAAGCCTGGCAAGCAGCACTCTGCTCCTTATGCGACCGTACTGAAAACCCCACTGTCCCAAACGCCCCACTCTCAGGTAAATCCAGAATCCGCAACAACCCCGCATCTTCAAACTGCTGCGCGGCAACTCGCGGCATCAGCGCAATCCGTGGCGTATCGAGTAGCAAGCCGATATTCGTCAACAGCGACAACGACTCCACAATATCCGTTGGCAGCGGCAACCCCGCCGCGCGAAACAGATGTTCCGCCGAAAGCCGCGCTGGCGAATCAGGCGTCGGCAGAATCCAGGGCGATCCGACCAGCTCCGACAGATGCGTCACGCCAGCCGGCGCAGGCCCATAGCCTTTTCCGACCACCACGCACAGCGACTCGTCAAAAAGCGCCTCGTGCGTCAACGGAAAAGCACTCGCAATTGGCAACTCGCGCTCCGGCAACCGCCCGACGACGATATCGAGGTCCCCCGTCGCCAGCGCCGGGAAGAGATGCGCCGTCGTACCCTCACGCACCGTCACCAGAACGTTCGGCGTGCGCGCTTTCAGCATGGCGATCGCGGTTGGCAGCAGTCGTGCCGATGCCGAGATGAGCGTGCCGATAATCACATGACCACTGGTGCCAAGCCGAAAGTCATTGAGCTCGTCAGTCATATAGCGCAACTCCGCCATCAGCGATTTGACCCGCCGCCCGAGGAGCAATCCCAGTTCCGTCGGCACGACACCGCGATTCGAGCGCGCGAACAGCGCGCCGTCGAAGCACGACTCAAGTTCGTGGATAACCTTGGTGACGGCCGGCTGCGTCAAGCGCATCTCGTTGGCCGCGCGCACGACGGAACGCGTTTCCAGCACGCGTTCGAAGATCATCAGCTGATTGAGCTTCAGCTTGCGGATCAGGGAAATCTCGCTGAGTGGATTGTGTTGCATGGCGGGCGTGGGCGGAATCAATGATCCGCGATGGTAACAGCACAAAATCGGGAGGCCGATTAGGGGCACCACTTGTTCTTCACGCCCTGGGCACATCTATTGCTATATATCGCTCGCCGGCAAATAGCCGTCAAAGCACATAGTGCCCATAGCAGTAGCCGTTTTTAACTTCAATTCAGCAATCCATCGGTGGGAGGCCCCATGCTTCGATACGCTGTAATCTTCTTCATCATCGCGATCATCGCCGCGGTATTCGGCTTCGGCGGCATTGCCGCAGGCGCAACGGAAATCGCCAAAGTTCTATTCTTCATCTTCGTGGTGATCTTCCTCGTCACCTTGCTGATGGGCGTGATGCGACGCTAACCACCGTATCAACCTGATAAGAGAAGAGACACCCGCCCCGGTGTGAAGACCGGCAGCTCGTTGCAATACTTGCCGCATGGCATTGCAATAATTGCTGCCCGCACCGGGTTTTTTAACGCTAGAGCCTACACATCACGCGCCCGCGCACCCCGAACGCATTGCGCTACAGCACACACGCAACACGCTTCAGGTACGCCAACCACGCAAACGCCTCATGCCGCCCGCGCAATTCTCGCCGGCACAGTCAACCTATGCGACCAGTTCGCGAGCGTACGCGTCGCCACCGGTGGCTTGCTCAAGATCGCACTGTCGTAACGCTTGCCTTCGAACCGCACGAAATCGACGATGCGGAACCCCTGCCCTCTATAAAACGCAATCAGATGAGCCGCGGGCTGCGGCGTATCGAGCGCGAGCTCGGTAAAACCGCGCGTCGCGGCCCAGTGGTCGGCGAAAGCGATCAACAGCGTACCGATGCCGCGCGCCTGCCACACTGGCTCCACGCCGAACTGGCGCAGGCTGGCGATATCGTCACGCCGGTACAACTCGCAAGGCGACACGTGATCGGGTGCATACAACGTCATCGTGCCGACAATGCGCCCCTCGCAGACCGCCACGTAGCAATCGCCCCGGGTCGCGCGCGAACGTGTCGTCTCCACAGTTTGATCCACACACGTGCAGTTCAGACCCATCGCACCGAGCCGTGTAAAAGCTCGATGCAGTAGCGCGGTCAACGCGACATACGAATCGCGCGACGGATCGAAGCGGCGTAGTTCGATACGGCCCACGCCGTTACATACGTAGTCGATACGGACGGATTGCTGCGTCGTTGCACGTCGCTTCACGTTGAACCCCTCGCGCTATCAAGATGCACGAAGTGTAGGTTTGGCGAGTAGGCGTCTCAAGAAAAAATGTCGTAAAAACTCACATGGGACGTGCATGCGAGCGTGGGTGCTGATGTGCATGCCAACGTGCTATCGGCAGATTGCCAGGGCACTAGCCAGCGGGTGCCATAAGCGGCTCGCTTTCCCGCAAGCCGAGATGCAATTCCTCGCAGAGAAACGTCTGCAATGTCTGCACGGCAGCCGCCTGGGCGCCGGAGACCGCGCGCATGAAAAGCCCAAAATCGGCGGTTGGCGCATCGGGCAATCCATCGGCCTGACCGAGCACGCGCATCGACTCCGAACGGATATTGCCGTCGAGCAGTACCGAAACACCAAGCCCCGCTTCCACGGCGGACTGCACCGCCGGCAAACTGGTGCTGGTGCACACAATGCGCCACGCAATCCCCGCGCGCCGCAGCGCCGTCAACACCTGCTGCTGCCACAGACAGGTCCCGCCGAACGCAACCACCGGCAACGCCGCGTCACCGTCACGGCTAAACCCGCGCGCGCCGACCCAGAAGAGCGGCTGCGACCAGGTCAGCAGCGGCACCGAGTCGACCAGTGCGGGGTCTCCCACGACCACGTCGAGGCCGCCATCCGCAAGCCGGTTCGACAACGCCGTACTGGTATCGACGACGATCTCCAGCGCCACCTGCGGATAAGCGATCGAAAAGCGACGCAACGCACGCGGCAGTCGACCGACCGCGATGTCTTCCAGCATGCCGAGCCGCACCGTGCCGGACACCTGCCCCGCGCTCAACGCCCGCCGCGCATCGGCGCCCGCGCCGAGGATCGTATGCGCGAACGGCAGCAGCAGATGCCCCGCTTCGGTCAGTTGCACGCCACGCGGCGAGCGGTCGAGCAAACGCTGCCCCAGTTCTTCTTCGAGCCGGCGCAATTGCATGCTCACCGCCGCCTGGGTGCGCGCGAGGCGCGCCGCCGCCACGCCCACCGCGCCAGTCTCCGCAACGGTAACGAACGCGCGCAGGAGGCTGCTGTCGAGATCTCGGGTCATCACGTTTATTGAAGTGATCATAAGAAATATCAACTTATCTTAATGCCGCTTGCACCGATAAGATAGCGTCCAACGAATCCGAAAGAGCAGCAACGAGGCCAAGATGCAGGACACCACGATCAAATCGGCGCTGAATTCCGTGCCAACCCCAGTCAAGCCAGCCAGCGCAGCGGCGGGTGCGGCGCTCCTGTGCGTGCTGTCGATGTCGAGCGTGCAGTTCGGCGCCGCGCTCTCTGCGCCGACGATGGCAGCGTACGGTTCGCTCAGCACCACCTGGTTGCGTCTCTGCTGGGCGGCCGTGGTGCTTGCGTTGCTGGTGCGCCCGCGTCTGTTCACCTATTCGCGCTCGCATTGGCTCGCGGCTGGCGCGCTAGGGGCGGCGATGGCCGGCATGACACTATGCTTTTTCGCCGCGCTTCAGCGGATTCCGTTGGGGCTGGCCGTCGCGATCGATTTTCTCGGGCCGCTCGCCGTGGCGACTTTCGCGGTACGGCGCGCGCGAGCACTCCTGTGGCCGGCATTGGCGATTGCCGGCGTGTTGCTGCTTTCGCGCGATCGCGCGGGCTGGATCGGCGAACCGCTCGGCGTGCTGCTCGCGTTTGGAGCCGCGCTCGGCTGGGGCAGCTATATCGTGCTGATGAAGAAGATCGGCACCGTGTTCGCCGGACTCGAAGGATTGTCGGTGTCACTGATCGCAGCGGCGCTGGTTGCCACGCCATTCGGCTTCGCGCAAAGCGGCATACACATCGCCGCAGGCCAGATCGCGGCAACCGCGGGCCTCGCATTACTGGTTCCATTGTTACCGTACGCGCTGGAAATGGTGGCTTTGCGGCACATGCCCGCCGCATCGTTTGGGATCCTGATGAGTGTCGAACCGGCGATTGGCGCGTTGGCCGGCTTCGTGGTACTGTATCAACCGATGGGTGTCTTGCAGATAGCAGGCACGCTGCTGGTGGTCGCCGCGAGCGTCGGCGCCGTGGTGGCAACGCGCTGAACGGGGTTGAATCGCTGCGTGGCCGCGCTCAGGCGAAGCGCTCAGGCGAAGTTTTCCGCTTCGTAAAGACGCCGGCCCGCTGCGTCCTTCGCGCCGAGGATCGGCTCGATTTCGATCGGCCACTCGATGCCGATATCAGGATCGCACCACAAGATGCAGCGCTCGAGTTCGGGGAACCAGTATTCGGTGGTTTTCCAAAGGCACTCGGCAACGTCGGAAAGTACGACGAAACCATGCGCGAAGCCCGGCGGCACCCATACCTGCCGATGATTGGCCGCGCTTAGATAGACGCCGCTCCACTTGCCGAAGTTCGGCGAATTGAGGCGCACGTCTACCGCGACGTCGAACACCTCCCCCACCACCACGCGCACGAGCCGGCCCTGCGGTCGCTGCACCTGATAGTGCAGCCCGCGCAACACGCCACGCACCGCCCGCAAATGACGGTCTTGCACGAAATTGAAACCGTGCGAGACGTCGTCGGTAAACTCATCCGCACTGAAGCTCTCGAAGCAGAAGCCGAATTCGTCGCAAAACACCTCGGGCTCGATGAGTTTGATCTCCGGCAATGCCGTCGCCATTACCTTGTTGCCCATGGCCACTGTGCTCGTAAGAAGCCTGTCCGGAGAAAACACGCTCGCCGCTGCGCACGCGTCCATCCACGATAAGGTACGCCGTTTGCACGGCACCTCCCCAAGCTTACATCTCGGTCGCCACCCGGCTGCGTGCGCGATATTCGGTCGGCGACAACGCCATACGCTTGCGGAATATCTTCGCGAGGCGATCGCCGTTGCCGGTGCCGCTGCGGCGCGCGATCTTGTCCACCGGTAATTCGGTTTCAGTCAGGAAATTGCAGGCAATGCGCAGCCGCACCTGCAGCAGATAGTCAGAAGGCGTGACGTGCATTTCATGCTTGAAGCGTCGCAGAAAATTTCGCTCGCTCATCGCCGCCACCTGGGCGGCGTCGGCAACCGATACAGAACGATCGCAATTCGCCTCCATCCAGCGCGCGGCTGCACGGATTTTCTCGGCAACGCTGAGCGTGCCGCCTTCAGCCGGCAGCGGCACCCAGGTGGCGGCCATGCCCGGCATGACCCGATCGGCGACGCTGCGCGCAAGTTCCGCGCCGAGATCGCGCTTGATGAACATCAGCGCGCTGCGCGCACAATCGTTACGATCATTGGCGGCGCTGCGCGCGGCATCGGTCGTGGCACTGTTCAGATAGCGGTTCACCTGAAGGCCGTCACGCTCTGCGGGACCCGCCGCCTCCAGCACGAGACGGCCTTCGCCGATCGTCTCGATCGCGCGGGTACGCGTTTGCACCGAGCGCAGCCAGCCAAGCAGCCGTTCGTCGAGCGCGGCCTCATGTGCGCCGTGTCCACCAGCAATGAATAGCACGTCGAAACTGCTGCCGTAACGTGTGTCGATACGGTCGGTCCAGATTCGCGCCGACGACGAACTCGCGACGCTGCCGCCGTCCATCGACAGAAACTGTACTTCATAAGGCGGCTCTTCACCGGCCCGCGAGCCGGAGAGTTCGTTGGCGGTCTGGAACATCTCGACCACCGTGCCAGGCCCAAGCAGCCAGAAGCCGTCGAACAGCAACACGCCAATTCGCCGCGCTGCACTACGCACGCTTAGCGCCGGCGTATGTAACCAGGTGATCCTCGCAGTATCCAGGTGCATGTGCGGCATGATGTTCCCTCAAACTGTCGTACGTTGCGGACCCCGCTATTCCTTCGGCAGGCCGATATGGTCGAATTTAATTACGGCGAATGAAAGCTGCCGGCAATTTTGCTTAACGGATTATGCGTGATGTTAGCGTAATGCCTAGCTATAGTAAATTTGAAAAACAAATTGGCATTGAGAAAGAAAATGTATGAAGAAAACCATTATCGCTGGTTTCATATGACTGTCCGCATATGAGCCGCCATAGCGGTAGATCGTATCGGATCGTCGTCCGCCAGAATCACGTAGAACCTTGTATTTGCTCGATCTTAAGCCTGTCTCGGCTGCGCACGAAGCTGGTACGGACGGAATGATTTGCGACAGCGACTCGTCGCGACCCCATCCAAAAGTGTTTCAAACATGAACTCTAAACATCGCAAATAATGAACGTTCATTCAGGCTTTTATTCGCAAAGCGGGAATTTATCGGCAGTGTGAATGTGGCAAACCGCACATTCACCGAAACATTCCGGATTAAGCATTTCGACGCCCGATTCCCAATCGAATAAAAACGTTTCTATATTGAAACATCTGGCCTCGTTTACATATGAATAAATACGCCGGTCATCTGTCCCCAGCATCGCGAAAAACATCGGACGAATCCGCGGTATGGCGGAAACCGTGCCAGGCGGCTTCCTTAAACAAAGTTTCATCCCTGGATCGTGCTCTTTAAGACTTGGTTAAGAGCATGTCGTTATACACAACGTCGCTGTCGCGCCACGACAGCGAGAAAGCTCGTTTACTTTCAATGACATAGAGCAGC
>NZ_DASRSY010000223.1:0-4944 GCF_035656215.1 Paraburkholderia sp. | reverse complement strand
GTCCCTTTGCTCGAACGCCTGCGTTTCATCTGCATCACCAGTAGCAACCTCGACGAATTCTTCGAAGTCCGCATGGCCGGACTTCAGGAGCAGATGCGCGACAACCCGGGCGCGCTGTCTCCGGACGGTATGTCGCTCCAGCACGTGTACGACCTCGTGGTCGAGCGCGCGCAGAGGCTCGTGCATCGCCAGTACACCATGCTGCACGATACGGTCCTCACCGCGCTCGAAGCAGAAGGCATCTATTTTCACGGCACTGAAGCGTGGAACGAAGCGCAGACCGAATGGGCGCGCAACTACTTCTTCGACGAACTGCTGCCGGTGCTCACGCCGATCGGCCTCGATCCGGCTCACCCGTTTCCGCGCGTGCTCAACAAGAGCCTGAACTTCGTCGTCGAACTCGAAGGCAAGGACGCGTTCGGCCGTCAGGCGATGATGGGCATCGTGCAGGCGCCGCGTGCCTTGCCCCGGCTCGTGCGCATGCCGCAGGAACTGTCGGGCTATCCGCATGGTTTCGTGCTGCTGAGCTCGTTGCTGCAGCGCTTTGTCGGCGAGCTGTTCCCGAATCTGGTGGTGCGCACCTGCAACCAGTTCCGCATCACGCGCAATAGCGAACTGTTCGTCGACGAAGACGAAATCACCAATCTGCGTGTCGCGTTGCAGGGCGAATTGCCGGCACGGCATCTGGGCAATGCGGTGCGGCTCGAAGTGTCGGCGGACACGCCCGCGCATGTCGTGCGTCGCTTGCTGGACGAAAGCAGCCTGACCACCAAGGATTGCTATTTCGCCGACGGCCCCGTCAATCTGGTGCGGCTGATGCAATTGCCGGAGATGGTGGACCGGCCCGACCTGAAGTTCGTGCCGCATATTCCTGCGATTCCGCCGCAGATCGCCAACAGCGCCAGCATGTTCGACGTGATCGATCAGGGCGACGTGCTGCTGCATCATCCTTACGAGAGCTTTCAACCGGTGCTCGAGTTGCTGCTACAGGCGGCTAAAGACCCGAACGTGATGGCCATCAAGCAGACCATCTATCGCACCGGCACCGACTCTCCGCTGATGGACGCGCTGATGCAAGCGGCGCGCAACGGCAAGGAAGTGACGGTGGTGGTCGAACTGCTCGCGCGCTTCGACGAAGAAACCAACATCAACTGGGCGTCACAGCTTGAAGCCGTGGGCGCGCACGTCGTGTACGGCGTGGTGGGCCACAAGTGCCACGCGAAGATGATGCTGATCGTGCGGCGTGTGTCGTCTGGCGGCAAGACCACGCTCAAGCGTTACGTGCACCTGGGCACCGGCAACTATCATCCGCGCACCGCTCGGCTTTATACCGATTTCGCCCTGATGACCGCCGATCAGAAAATCTGCGAAGACGTGCACCACGTGTTCCAGCAACTAACCGGCATCGGCGGTGAACTGAGGCTGCACGAGCTCTGGCAGTCGCCGTTCACGCTGCATCCGAAACTGGTCGATGCGATTCGCGCGGAAGCAGATCACGCGCGTGCCGGCAAAAAAGCGCGCATCGTCGCGAAGATGAACGCCTTGCTCGAACCCACCGTGATTGCCGAGTTGTACGAGGCGTCGCAGGCCGGCGTGAAGATCGATCTGATCGTGCGTGGCGTGTGCGCGTTGCAGCCGGGCGTGCCGGGTTTGTCGGAGAACATCACGGTGCGCTCGATTGTCGGGCGCTTCCTCGAGCATCATCGAATCTTCTACTTCTACGACGGCGGCAAGGAACAGGTGTATCTGTCGAGCGCCGACTGGATGGACCGTAACTTCTTCCGCCGTGTGGAAGTGGCGTTTCCGGTCAACAACCGTCGCCTGAAGCGGCGCGTGATTGCCGAAGGTCTATCGGCGTTTCTCGGCGACAACCAGGCCGCATGGCTGATGCAAAGCGATGGCCACTACCGGCGCCGGCGACCGGGAAAGTCCTCGCGCAATGCACAGATGAGTCTGCTGGGGAAATTCTGTTCGTGAATTCGTGATTGTGTTTGCGCGCCGCTGAAGCGGCGGTGCGCATGAAAAAAGCCCGCCTTTCTTACAGGCGGGCTTTTTTTCAGGCCACTAATCTTAGACCGGTGCCGGTTGCCGACGCGCCGTGCGATATACCGGGAAGCGCACGGTGAACGTGCTGCCACGTCCCTCTTCGCTCTTCACGTCGAGCTGCGCATCGTGCCGCTGCAGCACATGCTTGACGATGGCGAGGCCGAGGCCCGTCCCACCCGTATCGCGCGAGCGGCTGCGGTCGACGCGATAAAAGCGTTCGGTCAGACGCGGAATGTCCGCGGCCGGAATCCCCAGCCCGCTGTCCGTGACAGAGAAAACCGCACTGCCGCCGTTGGCGTGCCAGTTCACTGCGATCGCGCCGCCGTCCGGCGTGTAGCGGATCGCATTGGTCACGAGGTTGCCAAGCGCACTGAGGAGTTCCGTTTCCACGCCAGTGACGGTAAGCCCTTCGTCGGCGTCGAACACGATCTTGTGATGATCGCTCGACAGGCTTTGCGCGTCATCTTTCAGATGCCGCAGCACCGCGCGCATGTCGATCATCTGATCGCTCGGTGGCTTGTTGTCGCCTTCGAGCTTCGCGAGCACCAGCAAGTCGTTGACGATATGACGCATCCGCGAGGCCTGCTGCTCCATCAGTTCAAGGTAGCGCGCGCGCTCGGCTTCGCCTAGCGGCAGCTCTCGCATCGTCTCCAGGAAACCCGAAAGCACGGTGAGCGGCGTTTTTAGTTCATGCGACACATTGGCGACGAAGTCGCGCCGCATCGCGTCGGTACGCTCCAGTTCGGTGATGTCTTGCGAGAGCACCAGCTTGCGATTTTCACCGTACGGAAACACCTGCACCGACAGCACGTTCTGGCGCTTGTCGCCCATGCCGCGCATGATCAGCATCTCTTCGTACCGATGCGAATTCAGATAGCGCACGAAGTCCGGTTGACGCACGAGATGCGTGATGTGCTGGCGCAGATCGCGTTTCGCATCGAGCCCGAAATGGACTTCGGAGATCGCGTTGCACCACTCGATCTGATCGTGATCGTCGAGCATCGCAACGCCGTTCGGCGACGCCTGAATTGCCTGAATGAAACGCGAATGCTGCTGCTCGACCTGACGCACCTGCGCATGCCAGCGCTTTGCAAGCTTATGCAGACGGTAATAGATTTCGCCCCAGATTCCAGGAGCGCTCGGCACTTCGCCGTAGACCGGCGCGTCGAGCAGGCGCCACAAACGCTGCTTGTGAAAGGTGCTGATGAAGCTCTGCGCGAGCAGCATGACGATCGCGAGGACCAGCCCTGCCTTGACGTTCAGGAGTGCGCCGACCACCACGCACAGAACAGCCAGCAGCACGACCGACACGATGGAGCGCGCCCAGATGATGTTCATGTTCTAGCGAATCTAGCGATCGAAGAGGAAAGTGCTACCGCAAAGTCACGCGCTCTTCGCGAGGCGGTAGCCGCTGCCGCGTACCGTCTCAATCATAGCATCGCACCCCGCCGGCTTGAGTGCCGCGCGCAGACGCTTGATGTGCACGTCCACCGTGCGTTCTTCGACGAACACGTGGTCGCCCCACACCTGGTCGAGCAGTTGCGTGCGGCTGTGCACGCGCTCCGGGTGCGTCATGAAGAAGTGCAGCAGACGGAATTCGGTCGGGCCGAGATCGAGCTTGATCTCGCTGCCTTCGGCGTGCGCGGCCACCCGGTGAGTCGCCGGGTCGAGTTTGAGGCCGTTGATCGCCACCAGGTCCTCGGTCAACTGCGGCGCACGGCGGCGCAACACCGCCTTGATACGCGCCATCAGTTCTTTCGGCGAGAACGGCTTGGTAACGTAGTCGTCGGCACCGATTTCGAGGCCGAGCACCTTGTCCTGTTCATCGCCACGTGCGGTCAGCATGATGATCGGAATATGCTTGGTGCGCTCGTTGTTGCGCAGATCGCGCGCGAACGCGATGCCTGACTTGCCCGGCAACATCCAGTCGAGCAGCACGAGGTCGGGCAGTACGTCGCTGATCAGGTTCTGCGCCTGCTCCGCGTTGTACGCACGAATCGGACAGTGTCCGGCGTGTTGAAGATTGACCGAGATCAATTCGGAAATGGCGGGCTCATCTTCAATGACGAGAATGCTGCTGGGCATCGGCACCTCTGGTCCTTATATCTGGATTAACTGAGTGCTTCGCGTTCGAGCGCGTCGCGCGACTTGTGCCGCACGTCGGTGCCCTTGACGATGTAGATGATGAATTCAGCGATGTTCTTCGCGTGGTCGCCGATCCGTTCGATCGCCTTGGCGATGAACAGAAAATCGAGGCCCACCGAAATCGAACGCGGATCTTCGGTCATGTATGAAATCAGCTTGCGCACGAAAGCGCGGAATTCCTCGTCGATCGCTTTATCGTCGCGCATGATCTGCGCGGCGGCGACCGTGTCCAGGCGCGCAAAGGCGTCTAGCGCGCGGCGCAGAATCGACACCGCCATTTCGCCCGACAATTTGATCTCGGCGATATTGATGCTGCGCGAGGCGCCGTCTTCCATCAGACGCTTGGTGCGCTTGGCGATTTTTTCGGCTTCGTCGCCGGCGCGCTCGAGATTCGTGATGGTCTTCGAAATCGCGATCAGGAGGCGCAAGTCGCGCGCGGCCGGCTGGCGGCGCGCGATGATGTTGCTGCACTCTTCGTCGATCTCGATTTCCATCGTGTTCAGGCGCTCTTCCGCCGCGATCACCTGTTCACATACGTCGAGGTCGAAGTTGTTCAGCGCGATCATTGCATTGACGATCTGCGACTCGACCAGACCGCCCATTTCGAGGACCTTCGAAGAAACGAGGTTCAGGTCGGCGTCGAACTGGCTGGACAGATGTTTATCGGACATGTCGTACTCCGTTGTTTTGCGCGGCGGCTTAGCCGAAGCGGCCAGTGATGTAGTCCTCGGTTTCCTTGCGGACCGGCTTGAT
>NZ_DASRSY010000222.1:0-14294 GCF_035656215.1 Paraburkholderia sp. | reverse complement strand
CCGGTGCGGCCGGCTGCACGCCGAACAGATTCTTCAACCAGCCGATAAAACCGCCGCCGGCCGGTGTGACTGCCACCGGAGCCGGGGTTGCCGCAGGACGGACCGGCGCGCTCGGGGCCGGCTTCTCAGGCGTGATGCCCTTGACCGCGGCTTCCTGCTTCGGCTTCACTTCTTCGGCGCGCTTGCTGTAACCGGTTTCCGATTCCAGTTCGCGGGCGGCTTCTTCGGCCATTTTCCACGAAGCGCGCGGCTCGTCGAGGCGCGCATCGTCGTGACGCAGGCGCTCGAGCTTGTAGTGCGGCGTATCAAGGTGCTTGTTCGGGATCAGAACGACGTTGACCTTGAAGCGCGATTCGATCTTGTTGATTTCCGCGCGCTTTTCGTTCAACAGAAAGGCGGTCACTTCGACCGGCACCTGGCAATGGATCGCCGCGGTGTTTTCCTTCATCGCTTCTTCCTGAATGATCCGCAGCACTTGCAGCGCGGACGATTCGGTATCGCGGATGTGGCCCGTGCCGTTACAGCGCGGGCACGTCACATGGCTGCCTTCCGACAAAGCCGGACGCAGACGTTGACGCGATAGTTCCATCAGGCCGAAGCGCGAGATCTTGCCCATCTGGACGCGCGCACGGTCGTGCTTCAAAGCGTCTTTCAGGCGTTGCTCGACTTCACGTTGGCTCTTGGCCGATTCCATGTCGATGAAGTCGATCACGATCAGGCCACCCAGGTCGCGCAGGCGCAACTGGCGGGCCACTTCGTCGGCGGCTTCGAGGTTGGTGCGTGCAGCCGTTTCCTCGATGTCGGCGCCCTTGGTAGCGCGCGCCGAGTTCACGTCGATCGCGACCAGTGCTTCCGTATGGTCGATCACGATGGCGCCGCCGGAGGGCAGCGGCACCGTGCGCGAGTACGCGGTTTCGATCTGGTGTTCGATCTGGAAGCGCGAGAACAGCGGCACGTCGTCGTGATACCGCTTCACCTTACTGACATTGTCCGGCATCACGATGTCCATGAAGGCGCGGGCCTGGTCATGGATTTCGGTGGTGTCGATCAGGATTTCGCCGATATCCGGCTGGAAATAGTCACGAATCGCGCGGATCACCAGGCTCGATTCGAGGTAAATCAGCATCGGCTGGCCGCTCGAACCGCTTTGCGAAGCGGCCTCGATGGCGCGCCACAGTTGCATCAGGTAGTTCAGGTCCCACTGCAGCTCTTCGGCGCTGCGGCCAATACCGGCCGTGCGCGCGATGATGCTCATGCCTTCCGGCAATTGCAGCTGCGCCATGGTTTCGCGCAGTTCCTGGCGGTCGTCGCCTTCGATCCGGCGCGATACACCGCCGCCGCGCGGGTTGTTCGGCATCAAAACGAGATACCGGCCGGCGAGCGAGATGAAGGTGGTGAGGGCTGCGCCCTTGTTGCCGCGTTCTTCCTTTTCGACCTGAACGATCAGTTCCTGGCCTTCGCGGAGGGCGTCCTGGATGCGCGCGGAGCGCATGTCGACGCCGTCACGGAAATACTGGCGGGCGACTTCCTTGAACGGCAAAAAGCCGTGGCGGTCTTCGCCGTAGTTGACGAAACATGCTTCGAGCGAGGGCTCGATGCGGGTAATGATGCCCTTGTAAATATTGCCTTTGCGCTGTTCGCGCCCGGCGGTTTCGATGTCGATATCGATGAGTTTTTGCCCATCGACGATGGCGACGCGCAGTTCTTCCTGCTGCGTCGCGTTGAACAACATTCGTTTCATTGAACGGCTCCAGGCGGCTTAGCTAGCCCTCGGCTGCGCGGTTGTCAGTCGCGAGAGCCAGGAGGGCAGCGGCATGCCGCGCCTTATTGTGTTTTCACAAGCACGCTGGAGCGGGAAAAATGGCAGGAGAATTGCCTGGGAGGGCCCGGCCCCATTGAAAAAGGGGCGCGGTGCCGCAGGGCACATGCGAACACGGCTTCAAATAATGACCCGACACGCCGCGGGTTCTGCCAGCAGACCTTCATAAGCCTTTTGTCCACTCGCGCCGGTGCGCCAACTGGGCGCGTGACCGGAGGGTCGAAGGCTGCGGTCATGCCGCAGCGGGAAGTTCGCGCAGTCGGCGCGTCTTTTCTCGCTGGGGGTGTCTCGCCTCATTTTGACGTCGCCATGTCTTGTACTTTCTACAAGACGCCTCGGGCGCACGCCGTATTTTCGCAACTCGCAGCTTCGTATAGCAGGGTGTCTGACCGCGCGATACTGAAGCTGAAAGTTAAATTCTTTTTTACCAAAATTCCGTTACCGTCGAAGCTGACCTTGACCGAACGCGCCTGTGGGCGCCGTCCCTGCCGGGCACTGACTTCGTGCGTGCAACATGTTGCATCTCATTTTCAGGGTGAGCAACCAGACCCCGGCGCAAGTAAAATAACGGTTTATCGCTTGCGCCTGCGCAATCCGCCCGAATTCCGGACACTGCGCCGGCCGCCGCAGACTGCTGGGCAAATTATATTCATAATGAAAGAGTTAGGCAAAATATCCCAGAAATCGGTCGCAAGCGACCAGGTCTCGATGATCGAGATCGACGACAGTGCGGCCGGACAGCGCATTGATAACTTCCTTTTGCGTGTCTGCAAAGGCGTCCCAAAAAGCCATATTTACCGCATCCTGCGGAGCGGGGAGGTGCGTGTAAATAAGGGCCGGATAGACGCGCAGTACCGCCTCGAGCTGGGCGACCTGGTGCGTGTGCCGCCCATTCGCGTCGCTCAACCGAACGAGGCGATCGCCCAGGCGCCGGTGCCGAGCGCCGATTTCAAAATTATTTTTGAAGACGAGCACATGCTCGTGATCGATAAACCGGCCGGCGTGGCGGTTCACGGTGGCAGCGGCGTCGCGTTCGGTGTGATCGAACAGATGCGCGAAGCGCGGCCGCAGGCGAAATTTCTCGAATTGGTGCATCGGCTGGACCGCGAGACGTCCGGCATCCTGATGCTCGCCAAGAAGCGCACCGCGCTGGTCAATCTGCACGAGCAGATTCGCGAGAACAAGATGGATAAGCGCTACTATGCGTGCGTCCACGGCGAATGGGCGAGCGACTGGGGCCGCCGCCGCGCGGTCAAGGAGCCGCTGCATAAATATTTGACCGCGGACGGCGAACGGCGCGTGCGCGTCCAGGCCGATGGCCTCGCGTCGCACACGGTCTTCAATCTGATCGACCGCTGGCCGGAATATGCGCTGCTCGAGGCGGAACTGAAGACCGGTCGCACGCATCAGATTCGCGTCCATCTGCAGCATCTGGAGCTGCCGATCGTCGGTGATACCAAATACGGCGATTTTGCGCTGAACAAGGTGCTGGCCCGCGCCAACGCCAAGCCTGGCCTGAAGCGCATGTTCCTGCACGCTTACCGTCTTAAGCTGACGCACCCGGCAACCGGCGCGCCCGTGCAGTTCGAGGCGCCATTGCCAGCCGAATGCCGCAGTTTCGTTGCGCAGCTCAATGAATTACGTGAATTACGAAGTGGGTCAAACCCGGAGACGACACCGCATGGCTAGAGAGCAATTTGATTTGATCGTCTTCGACTGGGACGGGACGCTGATGGATTCGACCGCGCACATCACGCGCAGCATCCAGGCAGCGTGCCGCGATCTCGGTCTGCCGGTTCCCGCCGACGAGGCCGCCAGCTATGTGATCGGCCTCGGTCTGCGCGACGCGCTGCAAATCGCCGCACCCACGCTCGATCCGGCCGATTACCCGCGTTTGGCGGAGCGCTATCGCTTCCATTATTTGGTGAAGGATCAGACCACCGAACTGTTTGTCGGCGTGCGGGAGATGTTGCAGGAATTGCGCGATCAAGGTTATTTGCTGGCGGTGGCGACCGGCAAGAGTCGCGTCGGGCTGAACCGCGCGCTCGATCAATCGCGTCTGACGAGTCTGTTCGACGGCACCCGCTGCGCGGACGAAACCTTCTCCAAGCCGCATCCGGCCATGCTGCACGAGCTGACGCGTGAACTGGGGCAGGATCCGGCGCGCACGGTGATGGTCGGCGATACGACGCACGATCTGCAAATGGCGATCAACGCTGGCGTTGCGGGTATCGGTGTCACATACGGCGCGCATCCTGCCGGCTCGTTGACGGCTTTGTCGCCAAAATTCGTTGCGTCGAGCATCAGCGACCTGTCCGGCTGGCTGCGAGAGAACGCATGAATACGGGTACGACCGAAGCGGTGGCGCAGGCCGTTCGCATTTGCGCCTCCGAAGAACTGGTCGACGGCGGTGCTGGCGTGCGGCGCGCAGCCAGGCTTGGCAGCGACGACGTGGTGGTTTTTTTTGTTCGCTATGATGGCCATGCATACGGCTATTTGAATCGCTGCGCCCACGTGCCAATGGAGCTCGATTGGGCTGAAGGGCAGTTCTTTGAATCGTCCGGTTTATACTTGATGTGCGCTACACATGGCGCGATTTACGCGCCTGATACGGGCAAATGCGTAGGCGGTCCATGCCGCGGCGGCCGGTTGCGTCCCGTCCAGGTTGACGAGCGGGATACGCCCGAAGGCCGCGCCGTGTTCTGGCTGCCCGACGGCGAACTGCGCCCGGCCACGCCCTGATTTTCTCCTCTTCGACTTTTCCACTGCACCGCATGTCCGACAATTTGACTCCCGAACCGAAGGAACCGTCCCTGACAGGCCGCCCCCCCACGCCTGCCGATGAGCCGGGCTGGGAGCGCGCCGCGCTTGAGCGCATTGCGCTTGCGGCAATCAATGAACAGCGCGCGGCACGGCGCTGGAAGATTTTCTTCCGCTTTGTGTTCCTGATCGTCGTGCTGGTGGCGATATGGGGCGTCTTCGATTTCTCCGGCGACAAGGTCACGACCACGGGCCGGCATACGGCAATGGTGACGCTTGACGGCGAAATCTCTGCTGATACGAATGCGAACGCCGAAGATATCAACACTGCGTTGGAAAGTGCGTTCGACGATGCGGGCACGGCAGGCGTGATTCTGCGCTGTAACAGCCCGGGCGGCAGCCCGGTGCAGGCGGGCATCATCTATAACGAGATTCGCCGGCTGCGTGCCAAGTATCCGGCGATCCCCCTGTATGTGGTGGTCGGCGACATGTGTGCGTCGGGCGGCTATTACGCAGCAGCGGCAGCCGACAAGATTTACGTGGACAAGGCGAGCATCGTCGGTTCGATTGGCGTGCTGATGGACAGCTTCGGTTTTACTGGCTTGATGGACAAGCTGGGAATCCAGCGCCGCCTGCACACCTCGGGTGAGAACAAGGGCTTTTTCGATCCGTTCTCACCGGAAACGCCGAAGATGGACGAACATGCGCAGGATATGCTTGACCAGATCCACACCCAGTTCATCGACGCCGTGCGTGAGGGCCGCGGTAAGCGCCTGCACGAAACGCCGGACATGTTCTCGGGCCTCTTCTGGACGGGTCGGAAGAGTGTCGAACTGGGTCTTGCAGACGGTTTCGGCGACGCGGACTACGTCGCGCGCGATCTCTTCAAGGCACCGGATATCGTCGACTATACGGTCAAGGAGAGCATTACGGACCGCGTGGCACGCAAGTTCGGTGCGGCGGTCGGCAGTGGCGCCGTTCACGCGATGGCGCTCGGCGGGAAGATGAGCTTGCGGTGATTCAATACGGAAAAAGCCCCGTGCGATCGAATGTTGATCGCACGGGGCTTTTCTGTTTTTTGCCGTTAAACAGCGACCGGCGAGCTGATCGATTTGAGGCGGCGCAGCGATCAGACGGCGAGGATCAGGAAAATTGCCGGCCGCTTGTGCAGATCGATCGCCGGTTTTTTCTTCCAGTCGGCCACCGTGCGGCTGGCGATGGTTTCCGTCTCCAGCGTCAGATCGACGGCGACGCACACTAGCGTGGACGGCGCGCACGTCGCCAGCAAGGTGTCGAGCAACGCGCGATTCCGATACGGCGTCTCGATAAAGATCTGCGTTTGCTTGCCTTTGCGGGACTGTTGCTCCAGGTCGCGCAGACGCTTGGCCCGTTCCGTTGCGTCGACCGGCAGGTAGCCGTGGAACGCAAAGCTTTGGCCATTCAGGCCGGAAGCCATCAGCGCCAGCAGAATCGAACTCGGTCCGACAAACGGCACGACCTTCACGCCGCGCTCGTGCGCACGGCGCACCAGCAGGGCACCCGGATCGGCGACCGCCGGGCAGCCGGCCTCGGATACCAGGCCCGCGTCGGTGCCGGCCAAAAGCGGCGCGAGTAGTTTGTCGATCTCACCGGCCGGCGTGTTGACATTCAATTCGCGAATCTCGATTTCCTGGATAGGCTTTTCGGTGCCGACCTTCTTCAGGAAAGCGCGGGTGGTTTTCGCGTTTTCGCCGATGTAATAGTGCAGCGACGCCGCGCGGGCGCGCACCGGCGCGGGCAGGACGGCGTCGAGGGCGTCGGCATCGCCTTCGCCGAGCGTGTTCGGGATCAGATATAAGGTGCCGCTCATTACGCCCCCAGAAGTGGGTAACCCACTGCGAGCAGCATGCGCGACAGTGCGATCAACGGCAGGCCGACCAGCGCGGTCGGGTCGTCCGAGTGAATGGCATCAAGCAACGCGATGCCGAGACCTTCGGATTTGGCGCTGCCGGCGACGTCGTAAGGCGTTTCGGCGCGCAGATAGGCGTCCAGCGCGGCGTCCGGCAGGTCGCGGAATTGCACGCGGGTGATCACGTCGACGGCTTGCACCGCCCCCGAACGACTGTCGAACAGGCACAGTGCGCTATGGAACAGTACTTCGCGGCCGCGCATTGCCTGCAACTGGGCGAGCGCCTTGTCATGCGCGCCGGGCTTGCCGATCTGCAGGCCGTCATAAGTGGCAACCTGATCCGAGCCGATGACGAGTGCGGCTTCACCGGCGCCGAGTTTGTCTGCCACCGCGCGGGCTTTCGCCTCGGCGAGGCGCAGGGCGGTCACTTCGGGCGTTTCGCCGGTGAGCGGCGTCTCGTCGATTGCCGGCACGACGACTTCGAACGGAACGCGCAGGCGCTCGAGCAGCTCGCGACGATACGGCGAACTCGACGCCAGAATCAGGCGTGGCGGGCGATTGAGGGAATCTGGCATGGTCAACCCACGGCTAGAGAGGCGGGACGTACGGGGTTGCGCGGAATTCGCGCGTGTACGGGCTTAAGTGTTTGACTCGAAAAGACAAAACGGATATGATTTCGGGCTTTTCATCGGTATGCTATTGAGTGAGCGAACCTTTTTCTGAACTTCGCGGACCTAATTTGCAAGCCGTGCAAACCGATTTACCCTCGGCGAAATCCTTGCCGACGCAGGAGCGCACATGACTCAACATCCTGGCAACCCTGCTGGTCTGCCCGACCCGCATGATCTCGATCTGTTCGAATTTGCGCGGAGTGGGCGTCAGGCCGCGGGTGTCGTGCGCGTCTCGCAACTGCCGCGCATGTTAAACGAAGTCCCGGCAGAAGCGCCAGACCGCGATGCCGCGTTCACCTGGCAAGCCGAAGGGGCGATGCAGCCGGAATTGCAGGACGACGGCACTGAGGGTCCGCAGCCTTATTTAAGGTTGGCGGTTCACGGTGCTGCATGGCTCGAATGTCAGCGGTGCATGACGCCGTATCTGCAGACGTTCAATGTCGATGCAACTTACCGGATCGTCAACACTGAGGCGGAAGCCGAAGAGTTTCCGCTCGACGAGGATGAAGTCGAAGTGATCGTGGGCTCACGCCAGTTCGATCTCATCGACTTGATCGAAGAAGAGTTGCTGCTTTCCTTGCCGCTCGTGCCCAAGCACGAGGTTTGTCCCGAAGTGCACGAGAGCCTCGTCTCTGGTGTGGCTGGAGCAGAAGGCGAGGGCGACGAGGCTGCGCCGGACGAAGCTGGTGAGGGCGGTGAGCCCGAGCGGCCCAATCCGTTTGCGGCGCTCGAAAGTCTCAAGCGCGGTGAGCCGGACGACAAGAAGCACTGAACAGTTGCATGGGAGCGCGAAGCGGGCGCATTGGCCATTCGGTCGATGGCGGACACCGGGTCGGGCTGTGTTAGAATTCGGAAAATTTTTAGGAGTTAGTCATGGCAGTTCAACAAAATAAGAAGTCGCCGTCGAAGCGCGGTATGCACCGTTCGCACGATTTCCTGACGGCAGCGCCGCTGGCCGTGGAACCGAGCACGGGCGAAGTGCATCTGCGTCACCACGTTAGCCCGAACGGCTACTATCGCGGCAAGAAAGTCGTCAAGACGAAGAACGACTAATCGTTCCATTGCGTTGCGCCCCTTGGCGTTTCGCGTGGCGATCGGCTCGCTTGACATTTTCCCGGCTCGGCAAAAAGGCGGCATTCAACTGCCGCTTTTTTGTGTCGATCGCAGTTGGTGCTTTAGCGCTTGCTGCGGTCCCATGCAGGGCGTCTGAAATTCGTCGCACTCCATGACAGTAAAGCTCACGATAGATTGCATGGGAGGCGACCACGGCCCGTCCGTGACCGTTCCCGCTGCCGTCAACTTCGTTCGTTCGCATCCCGATGCCGAGCTGCTGCTCGTCGGCATTGAAAGTGCCATTCGTGCGCAGCTGAAGAAGTTGAAGGCTCAAGACCTGCCGGCGCTGACCGTCGTACCTGCTTCCGAGATCGTCGCCATGGACGATTCGGTCGAAGTCGCGCTGCGCAAGAAAAAAGACTCATCCATGCGCGTGGCGCTGAATCGCGTCAAGGAATGCGAGGCGCAAGCCTGCATTTCCGCCGGCAATACCGGCGCACTGATGGCGGTCTCGCGTTATGTGCTGAAGACGCTGCCGGGCATCGAACGCCCGGCGATCGCGTCTGCGCTACCCAATCCCACTGGCTACACGATGATGCTCGACCTGGGCGCCAACGTCGATTGCGAGCCGCAGCATCTGCTGCAGTTCGCGGAGATGGGGCACGCGCTCGTGTCCGCGCTCGAAGGCCGCGAGCGGCCCACCATCGGGCTGCTCAACATCGGCGAAGAAGTCATCAAGGGTAACGACACCATCAAGCGTGCCGGCGAACTGCTGCGCGCGAGTACACTTAACTTTCACGGCAACGTTGAAGGCAACGACATCTTCAAGGGCACGGTCGACGTGATCGTCTGCGACGGTTTTGTCGGTAATGTCGCGTTGAAAACGTCGGAAGGCCTCGCGCAGATGCTCTCCAACATCATCAAGGAAGAGTTCGGTCGCTCGTGGCTCACCAAGGTGATGGCGGTGCTCGCATTGCCGGTATTGATGCGCTTCAAGAAACGCGTCGATCATCGGCAATACAATGGGGCCGCATTGCTGGGCCTGCGCGGGTTGGTGATCAAAAGCCACGGCTCGGCGGATGCCTATGGGTTTGAGTGGGCTATCAAACGCGGGTATGATGCCGTCAAAAACGGCGTGCTGGAACGCCTTGCGCGAGCAATGGAAGAGAATGCAAATTCTCTGGAACAGGCGGCGCGCGACGCGAGCGGTGCGGGTCAAGCAAGCCCGATCGCAGGCCAGCCAGCCGAGCCCTACGCTGCGCAATCCTCGAAGGCATAATGGCTCAATCGACAATTTATTCCCGCGTGCTGGGCACCGGCAGCTACCTGCCGCCCGGGCGCGTCACCAATCAGGATCTGGCTGAACGTCTCGCCAAGCAGGGCGTCGAGACAAGCGATGAATGGATCGTTGCCCGCACGGGCATCCATGCGCGCCACTTCGCCGAACCCGATGTCGCCACCAGCGACCTGGCGCTGATCGCCTCGCAGCGCGCGATCGAAGCGGCTGATATCGATCCGCAATCCATTGATCTGATCATCGTTGCAACCTCTACGCCTGACTTCGTGTTCCCGAGTACCGCGTGCCTGTTGCAGAACAAGCTCGGCATCAAGAACCACGGCGCGGCATTCGACGTGCAGGCCGTCTGTTCCGGCTTCGCCTACGCGGTTGCGATGGCGGACAGTCTGATTCGCGGCGGCCAGCATCGCACGGCGCTCGTGATCGGCGCAGAAACCTTCTCGCGCATTCTCGATTTCAAGGACCGTACCACTTGCGTGCTGTTCGGCGACGGTGCGGGCGCGGTGATCCTGCAGGCGTCCGAAGAGCCGGGCGTGTTGGCGAGCGCTTTGCACGCCGATGGCAGCCATTCGAACATTCTCTGCACGCCGGGCAATGTGAACGGCGGTGTGATCGAGGGCAGCGCCTTCCTGCATATGGACGGGCAGGCTGTGTTCAAGCTCGCGGTCAATGTGCTCGAAAAGGTCGCGGTCGAGGCGCTTGCAAAAGCGAATCTTTCGGCTGATCAAATCGACTGGCTGATTCCGCATCAGGCCAATATCCGCATCATGCAAAGCACCTGCCGCAAGCTCGGCTTGCCGCAGGAACGCATGGTCGTCACGGTGGGCGAGCACGGCAATACGTCGGCTGCGTCCATTCCGCTCGCATTTGATGTCGCGGTGCGCGACGGCCGCATCAAGCGCGGCCAGAACGTGCTGATCGAAGGCGTCGGCGGCGGCTTCACGTGGGGCGCGTCGGTTATCCGCTACTGATAGCGGCGACGTTATGGCGAGCGCTTTTCGCGGCGCTCGAATACGCTTGAGCGCGCTCGCCATCAACCGGGCGCGCCACCCACATCTGACAACATCGATTTTGGGGACGAGATGAAATTTGCATTCGTTTTTCCTGGGCAAGGCTCGCAGTCGGTCGGCATGCTCAACGCATTCGCCGATCACGCGATCGTGCGTGAGACGGTTCAGGAAGCGTCCGATGCGCTCAATCAGGACCTCGGCAAGCTGATCGCCGAAGGCCCCGTCGAAGATCTGAACCTCACCACCAATACCCAACCGGTCATGCTGACCGCCGCGTATGCGTTTTATCGCGCGTGGCAGCAGGCGGGCGGCCCGAAGCCGGCCATCGTCGCCGGTCATAGCCTCGGCGAATACACCGCGCTGGTCGCGGCTGGCGCGATCGCGTTTCGCGATGCTGTGCCGCTCGTGCGTTTTCGCGCGCAAGCTATGCAAACGGCTGTGCCGGTAGGCGTTGGCGGTATGGCTGCGATTCTCGGCCTCGATGACGACACGGTGCGCGCGGTTTGCGCCGAAGCGTCGATCGCGGGCGTTGTCGAAGCGGTGAATTTCAACGCGCCGGCGCAAGTCGTGATCGCCGGTCACAAGGCTGCCGTCGAAAAAGCCTGCGAAGTCGCGAAGGCGAAGGGCGCAAAGCGGGCGTTGCCGCTGCCGGTATCGGCGCCGTTCCACTCGTCGCTGCTCAAGCCGGCGTCGGATCAATTGCGCGAGTATCTGGCCAGCGTCGACGTGCAGGTGCCGTCGATTCCGGTGATCAACAATGTCGACGTCGCGGTGGTCAACGAGCCGGCAAAGATCAAGGACGCGTTGGTGCGTCAGGCCGCGGGTCCGGTGCGTTGGGTCGAAAGCGTGCAGGCGATGGCGGCGCAAGGCATCACGCATGTGATCGAATGCGGTCCTGGCAAGGTCCTTGCGGGTTTGACGAAGCGCATTGACGGCAATCTGGTCGGCGCCTCGGTGTTCGATCCGGCTTCGCTCGAAGAAACGCTCAAGCTTGTGACTGCGGGCTGAACGCCGCGTCATAGGCCGCAAGACCGACATCAAGAATCAATCAGCCCTCCGAAAGGGCATCCGGACTGACAGATGGAAAAGACTCTCGACAAGCAAATCGCAATCGTAACGGGCGCGTCGCGTGGCATTGGCCGTGCAATCGCGATGGAACTGGCGCGCCAAGGCGCGACGGTGATCGGCACGGCGACCAGTGAAAGCGGCGCAACTGCGATTACCGAAGCATTTGCTGCAGCCGGCGTAAACGGCCGCGGCGCGGTGCTCAACGTGAACGACGCTGCAGCAGCCGAAGCGCTGATCGATGGCACTGTGAACGAATTCGGCGCGCTGCACGTGCTGGTGAACAATGCCGGCATTACGCAGGACCAACTCGCGATGCGCATGAAGGACGACGACTGGGACGCGGTGATCGACACCAATCTCAAGTCGGTCTTCCGTCTGTCGCGCGCCGTGCTGCGTCCGATGATGAAGGCGAAGGGTGGCCGTATCATCAACATCACGTCGGTGGTCGGCTCGGCCGGCAACCCGGGGCAGGTCAACTATGCAGCCGCGAAAGCGGGTGTGGCAGGCATGACGCGCGCACTTGCACGCGAGATCGGCAGCCGCGGCATCACCGTCAATTGCGTCGCGCCGGGCTTCATCGACACCGACATGACCAAGACGTTGCCGGAAGAGCAGCAAACCGCGCTGAAGACCCAGATTCCGCTCGGCCGCCTCGGCAGCCCGGACGATATCGCGCATGCCGTGGCGTTCCTCGCGTCGCCGCAAGCGGGGTATATCACCGGCACAACACTGCATGTGAACGGCGGAATGTACATGTCGTAACAAAATTCGGTTACTATCCGCGCCTTGATGCGTTTGCAAAAGCGTAAGGCGCATGCCTTGACAGGAACCCGATGCGCCTCTTTTTTGCCGGGTCAAACCTGATAAAATGCGCGCACCTGTATTTTTGAACTTCTTTTCCCTTGGAGGGGTAATGGACAATATCGAACAGCGCGTCAAGAAGATCGTCGCAGAACAACTGGGCGTTGCAGAAGCTGAAATCAAGAACGAAGCTTCGTTCGTGAACGACCTCGGCGCCGACTCGCTCGACACCGTTGAACTCGTGATGGCCCTCGAAGACGAATTCGGCATGGAAATTCCGGATGAAGAAGCCGAGAAGATCACCACCGTTCAGCAAGCGATCGACTACGCTCGCGCGAACGTCAAGGCCTAAAGTCATTCGCGCCTGCGTTTCTGCGTTGGCGGCGTATGACGCCCTGCCGTGCCGGTTTCCGGCGCCAGCAGGGCTGGCGCTTTTTGCCGTGCAGGAGCCAGCGATGTTGAAAGCGCAAGTTTCCGCGCGATTGCCGACTTTCAAGAAAACGCCGGGCCGCCTCGCGTTTTCCGCCCCGCAGGAAGTCCCCTTTGGGGATTACCCCCTCGGGGGGACCTGGTGTGAAGCACCAGGTGTGGGGGCGCTTAACAGCCACACGGCACACAGGGCAGGTTCCTGTGGCCGCTGTGGCTTTTGCTTTTGTCATCTATGAAAAAGGGGTTACCGTGAGCCGCCGTCGTGTTGTTGTTACAGGCCTGGGGCTGATTTCGCCTGTTGGCAATAATGTTGCCGACGGCTGGGCCAATCTGGTCGCCGGCAAGTCGGGTATTGCCAATATCACGAAGTTCGATGCGTCGAACTTTTCGACTCGTTTCGCCGGCGAGGTGAAGGGCTTCAATATCGAGGACTACATCCCCGGTAAGGAAGCGCGCCACATGGACACGTTCATCCATTACGGCGTCGCAGCCGGCATCCAGGCGATGCAGGACAGCGGTCTCGAAGTTACCGACGAAAATTCGGAGCGCATCGGCGTGGTGGTCGGTTCGGGCATCGGCGGCTTGCCGATGATTGAAAACACGCAGACCGAATTGCTGAATCGCGGCCCGCGCCGCATTTCGCCGTTCTTCGTGCCGGCGTCGATCATCAACATGATCTCGGGTCACCTGTCGATCAAGTTCGGCATCAAGGGTCCGAATCTGGCGATCGTGACCGCATGTACCACAGGTCTGCACTGTATCGGCGAGGCTTCGCGCCTGATCGAATACGGCGACGCCGACGTGATGATCGCTGGCGGTGCGGAATCCACCGTGTCGCCGCTCGGTGTCGGCGGCTTTGCGGCGGCGCGTGCGCTGTCGCAACGCAATGACGATCCGGCAACGGCGAGCCGTCCGTGGGACAAGGATCGCGACGGTTTCGTGCTGGGCGAGGGTGCCGGCGTGATGGTGCTCGAAGAGTACGAACACGCGAAGGCGCGTGGCGCGAAGATTTATGCCGAAGTCAGCGGCTATGGGATGAGCGGCGACGCCTATCACATGACTGCACCGCTGGAAGACGGCGACGGCGCTCGCCGCTGCATGCTGGCTGCCCTGAAGAACGCGGGCATCAACTCGGATCAGGTGAATTACCTGAACGCGCACGGCACGTCCACTCCGCTCGGCGATCTGGCTGAAACTACCGGCATTAAGCGCGCTTTCGGCGACCACGCCAAAGACATGGTTGTGAATTCGACCAAGTCAATGACTGGTCACCTGTTGGGCGGCGCCGGCGGTCTGGAATCCGTGTTCACCGTGCTGGCCGTGCACCATCAGGTGTCGCCGCCGACGATCAACATCTTCAATCAGGATCCGGCCTGCGATCTCGATTACTGCGCCAACACCGCGCGGGAGATGAAGATCGACGTCGCGCTGAAGAACTCGTTCGGGTTCGGCGGCACGAACGGCACGCTGGTCTTCAAGCGCGCCTGATCGTTTGGTG
>NZ_DASRSY010000221.1:0-30506 GCF_035656215.1 Paraburkholderia sp. | reverse complement strand
AAACGGCAGACGTATCAAGCGCTTGCAGATTTTGCCGGATAGTTATGCACAGCCTTGCGAACAAATTCTGTTGATAACTTTCCCCCGCGCGCCGTCACGACCAAATGAGTGATTCCAACCAATATGGCGGGTGTATGCTCAAAGCGAAAGCTGGTCGTTGACAGCACCCCACCACGCCGAACCTCGGCCGTGGCTCATTCAGGATCAAACCGTGCCGGGCGCCGAGCGCCTGCTGCGGCAGCGGGTTTTACCAGCGTGAACGTGATGCTCAGGACGAACCCAGTTGCATCCATCGGCCTGTCAGATGAATGAGCCCAAGCGTTTCACGGTGCGTCACATCAGCGTCTACCGATATTCAGAACCCGTGCGGTTCGGCGAACACCGGATGATGTTCCGCCCGCGCGCCAGCCACGATTTGCGTCTCGTCACGAACCAGTTGGTGATCACGCCGACGCCGTCGCGGCTGCACTGGCTGCACGACGTGTTCGACAATTCGGTGGCGGTCGCGAGTTTCGCGGGCAAGGCGAGCGAATTGCGCTTCGATAGCGAAGTGACGCTCGAACACGTCGAGACGCCCTTGCCCGACTACGCGCTCGCGCAGTACGCGGTGAACTGGCCGTTCGCGTACACCAACGAGGAAGCATCCGATCTCGTGAACGCGCGCAGCCGCCAGTATCCGGACAGCGACGTCGACGAATGGGCGCGCCGCTTCGTTCCTAAGCAGGGCAGCGGCAGCGGCGGCGCAAGCGGCAAGAACGGCACAGGCGGCACCATGGCGCTCCTGCGCGCGATGACGCTCGACATCAAAAGCACGTTTTTCTATGTGCGCCGCACGGAAAAGGGCGTGCACCGTCCCGGCGACACCTTGCGCAACCGCAGCGGCAGTTGCCGCGATTTTGCCGTGCTGATGATGGATGCTGTGCGTTCGCTCGGCCTCGCGGCGCGTTTTGTGAGCGGCTATCTGTTTGTGCCCGAGCACGACACGGCGCAAGGCGGCGGCGCGACGCATGCGTGGCTGCAGATTTATTTGCCGGGCGCCGGCTGGGTCGATTTCGATCCGACCAATAGCATCGTCGGCAATCGCCATCTGATCCGGGTGGCGGTGGCGTGGAACTACTACCAGGCGTTGCCGTTGTGGGGTACATGGCATGGCGCGCCGCATTCGTTTCGCGGTTTGCAGGTCGATGTGAGCGTGACCGAAGGTAAGTGACGAGGGCGGCCAGTGGGTTGGGCCAGTACGAATCGAACGTGTTAGCTGGGAGCGTGGACGCTGGTTGTTCACCAGGCGCGTCAACTGAATGTTTCAACTGGAAGAGGGCGCCGCGATGAAATTGCGCGTTGGCTACGAGCTGGTCTATGAGTGCGTGCAACCGACGCCGATGATGCTGATGTTGAACACGCACTTTTCGCACGCGAAGGAAGTGCTGAGTGCGGATTTGCTGGCGGTCGATCCGCCGGTGCCGATCAGCCAGTATCGCGACGGCTTCGGCAATCTGTGCAGCAGGATCGTGGCGCCGCAGGGATTGATTGCGTTGTCGACGAGCGCCGTGCTCGAGGTGTCGTCCGAGCCGGAGAGCCGGCCGCCGTTTACCGAGCAGCATCCGGTGGAGGCGTTGCCTGACGATACGCTGGTGTTTCTGCTGGGCAGCCGTTATTGCGAAACTGATTTGCTATCCGAATTTGCGTGGCAGACGTTCGACAAGATGCCGCTCGGGCGCGCTCGGGTGGATGCGATTTGCAATTATGTGCACGAACACATTGTATTTGGCTACGATTTTGCGCGGCCGACCAAGACCGCGTGGCAGGCCTGGCAGGAGCGAAAGGGTGTGTGCCGCGATTTCGCGCATCTGGCAGTGACACTATGCCGGGCGATGAATATCCCGGCGCGGTATTGCACGGGATATATCAGCGATGTCGGCACACGGCCGCCCTACGCAACGATGGATTTTGCCGCGTGGTTCGAAGCGTATGTGGGAGGCTGTTGGCAGACATTCGATCCGCGGAATAATGTGCCCCGCACGGGCCGGATTTTGATGGCGCGTGGCAGAGATGCCGCCGATGTTGCGATCAGCAATGCGTTTGGGGCGACGCAGTTAATGAAGTTCGATGTTGTCTGTAAGGCGATCTAGGTTTTTCTGCCGGTAAAGGCCTAAAGTTTCCTGCATGAAATGCCGAAAAGATCGGAATCTATACTCGTGCCGCGAGCCGATTCCGGACCATCATGATGTCGCGCAATGTAACCGCCGCAGTAGTGGCAATCCTGCTGGCGGCGCCAGCTGCACAAGCATCGCCGACGGGATTGGCCTCGATCCCGGTAAGTCTGACTGTGCAGGAAACCTGCGTTATCCAGTCGGTGGACGCTGCGATTACCGTTGCTAATCAACCGGCGGTTGCCTGCCTGCACGGGGCGCCGTTCCAGGTGTCCCAGGCCGCATTCGATCCCACCGCGTCGGGCGAAACAGGCCGGAATCAGGCACAGCCGGTGGAATTCATCACCGCCCACGACGCCCAGCAAACGGTCTGGATCGTCAACTTCTAGACATCGCCCCTTACCCGCGCGATATCGCGGCAGCCCAATACCAAGCCAGAAACTCAAAAACTGATCGTCGCGGTAATCGTGTCGCTGTAGCTGCCGGGCATCGGCGTCGTCTGCGCGGGCACCCGGCCATACACCGTGATCGCCACCGCATTGCCGCTGCCTGTGCCGGTGGCCATTGTCGTGCCTGCCGTTCCGTCGCCCCATGCGCTGGTGCGGGCGGCGTCCGTATACAGCTGATAGTTCACCGCGCCGCCGCCGCCCGAGCGCTGCATCTGGCGTGCCGCGACATTGCCGCTCGACCCACTGTTGAGCGCGATCTCGTACGCGTCGCCGTTAGTGCAGCGGGCCGTGATCGCGCCGGTCGCGTTCAATGCTGAACTCAGCACGCCTGTCGAAGTGAACGCTACGTTCGTCGCGCTGATCAGGCAGTTGTTCACTACCGTCGCGCTGGCCGTGAAGCCGAAGCTGCCGCCGCTCGTCGTCAGTGCGGCGCAGCCCGGCGCGAGCAGCAGAAAAAAACCGTAGTTGAGCGAAGTCTGGCCCAAGGTCTGCGAATACACGGTGTTGGCGTTGCCGGAAGTCGGCACGGTCGGCTGGCTGGCAGTGATCTGGCCGTAGAAATTCACCGACGTCGTCGCGGTATTGCCGGTCACTGGCTTGTTGAGAGTCACCGAAATCGGCGTCGTGCCGAGCGCGGTCGAACCCCACGCAAGCGAATGCGCGGCGTCCTGATACAGGTTGTACTGCAACTGGTTGGAGCCGATCGCCAGATAGCGTGGCGTCGTGCCGCCCATGTTCAGGCACACCTGCACGCTCGGCGTCAGCGTAACCGCGGGCCACGTGCACGAAATGCTGATCGTGCCGGTCGCGGCCACGGCACCCAGGCCGATCGGGCTGACGTTGCCGAAGCTCAGCGCCGATGGGCTCGCCGAACAGGTTTGCGCACTCGCACGCTGCGGCAATACGCCGAGCAGCGCGCATAGCATCAGGAGCAGAAGGAGCCGCTTCATCGCGTCGCTCCTGCTGCCGGGGACGCAGAGGCTGCCGCGCTGCCGCTGCAGGTCAACGGTCCGAACGTCGGCAACGAGCCGTCGGCTGGTCGATGGTAGGTGAATTCGACGTTGCAATGCAGAGCGCCGTTGTCGATCTCGAGATGGTTGTCGCGCTGCAGGTTCTCGATGAAGGTCAGACCGTCATAGCCGACGATCGTATCGCCCCCACCTTCGACGTGATGCACGCGCGTGCCCGGCGGCAGCAGCTTGCCGTCGGCGCCGCGCAGAATCACCGAGGCGGCGCTGTAGCGCGACGCGCGGAAGTTCGCCAGCACGCCCGCGTGCGACTCCGGTACCAGGTCCATCGAGGTCGTGGCGATACGCGCATCGGCGGGCAGATTCATGCTGTCGATCGCGACCTGGTTGTGCTGGTACGCGTTCAGATCGGGTATCAGCAAATGGCCGTTGCGGTCGGTCGTGCCGATCACGCGGTTTTCGTGCAGTACCGGCACGCCCGCGACGCCGTCGGTGGATACCAGCGCGAAACCGTCGTCGATACGCCGCGCGGGCTGGATACTGTTGTCCATCAGCACGATCGCACCGGTCACGTCGAGCGAGGCGTTCGCATGCCGGTCGATGTCCTGCGCGAGTGCCGTCACCTCGCCGTAATTGCCGAGATACTGCGCCTGCGCCTGGCGATACGGCACCGCGCCCGAGCCGCCCGCCTGCACGCCCCAGCCCCAGCCGCCGGCATAATCGGGCGGCCGCTGCGCATTGAGGTTGTAGGTGGACTGGCCGTTCTGACGGCCGACACTCGCGTTGATCGCGGTGTTGTTGCCGAGGCCGAAGCTCGCGGTCAGAAACACGCCTTGCGAGTTGTGCTGCAGAAAGTCCTTGTACGTGCTGAATGTGAGCGAGGCCAGATTGCCGAAGTTCAGCGTGTAAGACAGCGAACCGATCCGCGAGGCGGGAATGCCGGGAAAGCGATAGCCGATGTAGCTGAGCGACACGGTCTGACGGCTGAAGAAGGGCAGCGCCAGCGTTACGCGGTCAGTGGCGGTGGGCACTGGCGTGCCGTCGCGCGCGGCGAGGTCGCCATAGTTGCCGTAGGCGCGCAGCGTCTGCGCATCGATCGAGAAGTGTGGTTCGATCAGTTGATAGCCGAGACCGACCTGGGTGCCGTTCAGCTTGCCCGCGCTCGCGGACAATGAGCCGTTGATCACGCCCGCCATGCCCATGCGCACCAGCGCACCGGCACCCGCATTGACGAGGCCGCCGGTGGCTTCCGCGTGTCCTTCGAGTGTCAGCGTGTCGCTCACGCCGCGTCGCGCGGTGGCGCTGACCGCGGGGCGCGGATCGTAGGAAAACGAATCGATGCCATACGCGCGGCGCAGAAAACCCGCTTCGAACGAATAGCTCGACAGGCCCGCCGCCAGCATGCGTGTATCGACGTAGAGCGGCAGCGTGGTCGAGATGGTGCGGCCGAGCGCGTCATGCGTGATCACGGTCGCTTCGCCCGCGCCGGTGATGCCCGGCACGTTGTTGACGATAAACGGCCCGCTTGGCACGTTGCCGCTGAATTGGCGCACGTTGTTGATATAGAGATCCACCGCCGAAGGCACGACCGCGGAGCCCGCGAATGCCTGCACGGGGAACGTCACAAGGTCGGGTCGCAACGCGAAATTGCTGCGCCACTGGAAGCCGCCGATGCGGATCGAACGGCTCCAGTCGAGTGAAGATGAAATGGTGTCGCCGAACTGCGTGGTACTGAGCGTGGCCGGGTTCGATGTGCTCCACGAGGTGTCGTAGCGTACATAGCGATGCAGGTCGCGGTATAGATACGCAATGCCGGTATTGCTCAGTACGCCGGTCGGGTCGAAGTAGCGCTCCTCGCTCCACAGTGCGAACTGCGCGTTGGAGTCAGATTGCGCGAACGCGTCGTAGTTGATCAGAAAGCCGCGCGACGCGGCGGCATTCGGCGTTTTCGTCAGTTCTCGCGTGTCGAACGTGTACGGCTTGCGGATCGCGTCGGGCACCTCCAGGTCGATGGTCTGGCGCGAGGCGTCGTATTGGTAGTGCAGGCCCGGGATCTGGTCGAGTTCGATCGAAGCGGTGTCGGCAGTGCCGAGCTTGTCGGTAGCAATGCCGACTTCGCTCAGGTCCTTCCCCGTGGCGCTGAGCCGCCCGTCGACTTCGCGAAAGTGTGCGATCAACGAAGTGCGCTGGCCGTTGAGCATGACTTCCAGATATAGATCACGGCCTGCGGTGGTGACCGGCGCGGGCTTCGCCGCAGCGCGTTGGCTGGACTGCGGCGCGGCGCTCGATCCAGTGCCCGGATCCGCACCCATATTGACGCCTGGACTGACGCTCGTGCTGACGGGCGGATCGGCCGGCGCAAGCGTATCGACGCCCGTATCGGCGAATCGCAGCGGCGCCTGCGCGCCGGCCTGAGTTGCGCTCAGCATGGTCAGCATTGCCGTGAGCGCAATGATCTGCGGTCTCCATCCATGACGTTTTCGCCGTCGTTTCATTCTCATCGATTGCTTGGCGGTCCATCGTGTCCGTTCCTGTTGACCCTGGCGCGATCAACGCCGGCCTTGCGTGCCTAAGGTTTGCACGTGTGTTGGCCCTTGTGCCCTCGTGTGCTCAATTGATATTCACGGTGGCTTCGGCCGGCAATGAATTGACCGCGGCGCGCACCTTCAGCGGACCGCTCTGGGCGGCGTTGTCCGGCAACGTCACCGGCCACTGCCGTTCGCGCCCGGCCAGCGCGTAGCCAAGCAGTCCTTTGTTGACCACGTAGGCATTACCTGCGTTGTCGATCAATTGCACGGCCGCGATTTGCGCGCGCTTTTTGCCCGCGTTATCGACGCGTAGCAGCCAGCTTTGCGGGCCGCGTGACAGATGCCAGGACAGCTTCGGCTGGCCGATATCAACGGGAGGCTCGACGAACACCGGCACCGAGTAGCGCAGGCGGATTGTCACGCCGCTAGTGGGCGCGGCATCGGGCTCGGGCAACTCGTCGATCAGCAAGCGATAGCTCAACTCGGCGGCCGACGGCTGCGCAATCGTGCGCACCAGACGCACCAGTTGATCGGCATGCGCGGCGATCTGGATCAGCGGTGGGCTTGCCACCAGGTCCTGAGTGGGCGTGAGCGCGTCTTCGCCGTTTGCCTGATCCCAACGGAACACGCGCACCTGGCCGAATAACGGCTTCTCACCGGGATTCTTCAGCGTGATGCCGGTCGCATTGGCGTCCGCGGACATATCGACCATCACCGGTGAAATTTGCAGCGTCGCGGCTTGCGCGAGCGGTGCCGTCAGACACCACGCGAATGCGGTTGCCGTCAGTAGCCGGCGAGGCGCGCCGAAAATGTTCGCGACGCGCGTGCTTGCACGCCGCTTCCGTCCAGACCGCTTCCGTCCAGACCGCGTCCTTGCAGACCGCCTCAAAAGTAGACCGTGGCGGTGACGGTGGTCTGATAGGTATCAGGTTTCGGGGTCGTCTGCGCCGGCACCTGGCCGTACACGACGATCGATTGCGCCGAGCCAGTACCGGTACCGCTGGCCGTGTTGGTGCCCTGAGTGTTGCCCCACAGGGTCGTGTGGCCGGCGTCCTGATACAGCTGGAATCCGACTGTGGTGGCGGTATTGCCGGTGGCCGTGCCGGCCATCAGGCGGCTCGTCACGGTGGAGCCGGTGACCGTGCCGGCGTCGAGCCCGACGTTGTACGGCGTGGTGTTGGTGCAGGTCACAGCAACCGTGGTTTGCTGGTTGATCGCCGTGGCCAGCACGCCGTTGTTGCCGAAGTTCAGCGGGTTCGCGCTGATCGAGCAGTTGGCGTTCAGCGTAAGCGTGACGGTGAACGTGGTGGTAGAGGTGCCGTTCGAATAGGTGGCAGCGCTCGCGAGCTGTAGAGGCAAGCCGAACGTCAAGGCGACGACGAGGCTGGACGACAGCAGTTTTTGTTTCATCATGAGACCTCGCAAACCGACAGGACACGGATTTTTCAATTGCGTAGGCAGTTTGAAATGGTACCGGCCAGATAGTGGGTCAATTCACTGGATATTCCAGAGCGGCGTATTACGTTATGTAAAGGCGTTCGCAATTGATGAAATTAGTCTACACCACCCCTTCTTTGTAATACAAATTATTGCGCCGAGAAAATTATTCGGAATAACTGATGAAGATGGTATGACACGGCGCGCGAAAAACGGAAAAATTAGGGAATTATTTCTATACAAGGCTTCGGGAAAATACCTAATTCAGGTAGATTTTTCTAGTAACGTGATTATTTTTTGATTTTATTGCGACGGGGAGCATGCATGATTGCGCGTGCCAAATAGTTTGACTAATGCTAATTGGATCTGTTTGAAGTTCGCGCATTTAAGTGTCGGGCCGATGCGGGCGTTGCAAGCGCACCAATGTTAATTGCGATTCTCGGGCGGGGCACGCGGCGTCATTCCCCAAGCGCAAACGGGCGCTTGCGCCGCAACAGCGCCGAGCCGATCGACACCGCCACGCCGACGCAGCCCATCGCCAGCGAGAGAACCACGATCAGCAAGCCGGTTTGTGTCCGTGCCGAGAACACCCCGACCAGCAAACCAGCGAGTGGTTGCGTCTGTTGTTCAACAGGATCACCACGCCGGTCGTCTTGCCGTAGTCCTCGGGCGGAATGATTTTCTGCCGTGCACTCATACGCCAGCACGCCGCCGAAACACACCACTGCCCGTACGGTCTGGCTCACCCGCATCAGCTTGAGCGGCGAGATGCGGTCGCACAAGGCGCCGAAGAAGGGAAAGACCAGGTAGCGTGGTAGCGTTTCGATAACGAACGCAAGACCCGACCACGATACCTGGCGTGTCGTCTGAAACACGACGAGCGGCACGAGGAACAGCAGGACCTGATCGGCGAGACGGGCGACAAACAGTGAGCAGAAGAAAGCCTGATGGTTGACGCGCACCGTTCATGTCCCGCCGTTTATGGGTCGAGACCGATCCTATCAAAGATTACGTTAGCCGCCCCGAGAAGCCTGTTCTAGCAACGCGATATCGAGCTTGACCATTTTCATCATGGCTTGCATCACACGGCTTATTTCTGACCGCACTCCATACCTTGCGCCCCTTGCATTCCCTGTTGAATCTCTTCAGGGCTCAGGTCGCGCTTGTGCGTGGCGAGCGACCAGCTGTGGCCGAACGGGTCCTTCAACTGGCCGTAGCGGTCGCCCCAGAACATGTCGGCAAGCGGCATGACGACGGTCGCGCCGGCCTCGACAGCCTGCTTGAAACTGGCGTCGACGTCTTCCACGTAGTGATGAATCGTGACCGGTGTGCCCTTCAGCGCGTTCGGGCCCAGCGCGTTGTGGTCAGGCCATTCGTCGGTCAGCATCAGCATGGAGTCGCCGATCTTCAGGCAGGCGTGCATCACCTTGCCGCCGGGTCCGGGCAGGCGAAATTGCTCGACGGCGTTGAAAGCCTTCGCGTAGAACGTGATGGCGTCTGCGGCGTTGGCGCAAATCAGATACGGGGTCAGCGAATGCATCCCGTCCGGGATCGGTTTGACAGCGGGGCTGGACATGACGGCGACTCCTTGAAGTAACAGGTTCGTGAGTTGAAAGACCGGCTGCATGAGCCAGGCCTTCAACGTTACGACGAGTGCATCGCCTTTGAATCGACACTCCGGAAAAAATATTTTTAAGCACGGGCGTGCGGTGCGGTGCGGTGCACAGGCACAGGCACAGGCACAGGCACAGGCACAGGCACAGGCACAGGCACAGGCACAGGCATGGCCGTGTGACGCATGGTCGCCGCGCGGGTTCAACCGGTCGCCGGATTGTTTCCTTCTGCCCGCATGTCAACCGGCCGGATTGTCGTCGTCCGGTGGCGCGGCCGGCGTGGAGGGTGTCGACGGCGTGGAAGGCGTCGCCGCATCACCGCCCGGTGCGCCGAGAATGCTGATCTGGAAAGTCGGGGTCGCCGCGAGCGACTGCAACATCGCGTCTTCCGGGATGTGTTCGAACAGCGGCAGGATCACCGAGCCGCCGATCACCGCGCGCCGGCTATTGTCGGCCGGACGCAAGCCCCACACGTCCTGGTAGACCACCGGCACCGCGATGCCGTTGCGGGTCGTGTTGCCGATGTATAGCATCACATGGCCGCCGATATAGATCAGCGTGCGCAACGGTTCACCATGCTGGGTCAGGTAGTCGAGTCGTTGCGCTGGCGTCGACGCGGACAGATCGATCATACGTCCCGCGCTCATCTGCGTCGACGAATGGCGCGGCAGCCACACGCCGAACGTCACGAAAATGCTTTGCAGTTCCGACGAACAGTCGTTGTAGAGGCCGCTATTGCCCCAGCCGTATGGCCGCCCGGTCAGTGTTTTCATCAGCATTGCCAGATGCCGCGGGGTAGCGGCCAGCGGCATCGGAGCGATCTGCGCTTCACTCAGTTGGGCGCTGCGGATGAGCGCCCGGCCGTCCACATCGCGGGCCGGGACGAAGAGTTTGCGGGAGGCGGGCGCTTCAACGTCGGCAGCGCCACTTGCTTCGCCTGCTGTTTTATTGGCCTGTGTTGCGGGCCGCGTGGCGTTGTCCGGGGCGAGCGGCAATAGCGTGCCGGCGGGCGCGTCGAAGCGGAACACGCCGCGGCTGTCGCGCACCGGCGCCGAGGCCACCGTCACCGCGCCCAGCGACCTCGCGGTGGCGGCGCGCCATGTGTTGACGAAGGTGTTGTCGGTCAGGCCCACGCCATCGCTGCGCACCCAGCCTTGCACGTCGGGCGTTTGCGCATAGCGCCACGCGCCGTCGACGCTGCTGCCCAGCACATATAGCGGTGTGCCAGGGCGCACGGCTGAAATCTGCAGGTTGTCGAACGGATAGCCTTCGCCGGCCAGGTGGTGATCGTAGAACGACGGGTCCGTGGTCGGCAGTTCGCGCACCATCAGGTTGCTGGTGGCGATCGCGCGACGTTCGGGCTTGTAGACGGCCTCCTGCGTGAACTGGCCGACGTCCATGTTTTGCGCGATGGCGTCGATCCACGCCTTGTCGTGCGGCCGGAAATTCTCGCCATAGCCGATCGCCGCGCCGCTCTTGCCGGTGTTGTCGAATTTGCCGATGCGGCGCTGCTGTAGCGCGACAATGTCCGCGCCTTGCTGACGATAGACGCGCATCGTCACGTAAGCGGAATTCCACGGCGACGGCGCGCTCGTGCCGGTGCCGAAATAGCGCGCATACAGCGCTCTAAAGTGCGCCTGCTGATCCGCGTGGCTTAGGAACGGCTGATCGTAGCCGGGGCTGTCCGGTTCGAGCCAATGGTCGACGTTCTGGTCGTAATTGGCGATCGGGAACAGCGTGACCGTGTCGACGCTTGCGTGGCCATCGTGCGAGGGCGGTGGATTGCTGCAGGCGGCGAAGGTGGCGGCCGCTGCGAGGGCGACGCATAACGTGGCGGCGCGGCGGGCCTGCGGCAATCGGGCGGCGAGCCGTGTGGCAAAACGCGTGGCAAAGCGGGGCAGGACGGCGACGGGCATGGAATTCGACGGTGATGGTCCAAGGGCACGATAATACGGTGTCGCGCGACGCGCAGGGCGCTGGATGGCCTGCTGCAATGACGCGGAACGAGCGAGTGGGGCTTTCTCATGCTTACAGGTGTCTCGCGTGGATGAGCACCGTGTTCACGACATCACGACATGGCGGCGACATGAAGCCAATCGCCCGCGCTATGTCTTTGCGGCGTTACGAGTGTATTTACACAACGCTTGTGTGTTTTCATTGGAGTTCGAATCGTCAATAGCGGCTATGCCATACCGCGCTTCAGGCGCACACGACCGCGCACGGATAGCGTTTCGATACACTCGACACATCGCCTCGAATCGTCTTTCACGAGGCTCCACAACCAGGAGAACACCATGCAAACCAGCGCACGCAATCAATTCGCCGGCGAAGTCGCCGAAGTCAAACACGGTGCCGTGAACGACGAAGTCACGTTGCGCACTCAGGACAGTCTCGAGATCGTTGCGATCATTACGCACGGCAGCGCGACGTCGCTCGGCCTTGCTGCCGGCAAGAAGGCGTTCGCGCTGGTCAAGGCGTCGTCGGTGATCGTGATGGTCGACGTGGCGAAGAGCCAGGTGTCGGCGCGCAATTGCATCGCCGGTACGGTGTCGGCAGTCACCAAGGGGGCGGTGAATTCGGAAGTGACGATCAGCGCGGGTGGCGCGCAGATCGCTGCGATCATCACCAATGAAAGCGTCGACCGTCTCGGTCTCGCGAGCGGCAAAGCGGCGATGGCGATCTTCAAGGCATCGAGCGTAATCATCGGCGTCGAATAACGATTTACGCATGGCATTGTCCGCAGGCTTAACGTCTGGATAAAGCCATCAGGCCGTACGCAGATCGGACGCAAAGAGGGCGGCACGCGCAGCAGGGCGTGCCGTGAAGGAAGCGGCGGCTTGCTTTACACTGCACACCTCGCTGTTCCTCTTTCCGCTTTCATCACGGACGCCGTCATGTTCGAAGTCTCCGCCGCCTCGCATCTCTCCAAAGCCGCGCACTACGAAGAACTGGTCGCCCAGGCCCGTTCGCTGCTCGCCGGCGAAACCGACTGGATCGCCAACGCCGCGAATTTCTCCGCGTTCGTGTTCCATTCGCTGAGCGATCTGAACTGGGCCGGTTTCTATTTCCACGACGGCCGCGAACTGGTGGTCGGACCGTTCCAGGGCAAACCTGCTTGCGTGCGCATTCCGCTTGGCAAGGGCGTGTGCGGCACCGCTGCGCAAACCCGTCAGACGCAAGTGGTGCGCGACGTGCATGAGTTCCCTGGTCATATCGCCTGCGATTCAGCATCGCAATCGGAAATCGTCGTGCCGCTCGTCGCACCGGACGGCACGCTGATCGGCGTGTGGGATGTCGATAGCCCGCTCGCCGCGCGCTTCGACGAAGCAGACGCGAAGGGCATGGAAGCGCTGTGCGCGGTGTTTATCGAAGCCGCGCTGCCACGCGCATCGTAGGCGTTTCAAGAAGCGCTGATCCAGCGGTGCGGTGGCACCCTATGCTTTTTCGTACATAGACTAGACGATCACCAGATCGAGAAAGCCGCTTTCCAGACCATGTTCATAGCCACCGTCCACCATCATCAGATGCCGGAACTCGAGCTTCGCCCCGGGCGCTTCGCGATGAAACGCGTCGACCACGGCGGGAACGAAGAACGCATCGAGAGAATCCGGTGAACCGATCCGAACGGTCTGGCAAGTTCCGCCTGGGAAAGCCGCTATCATAGCGACGGTTACCCGGCGGATCGGCCCCAATCTGCCGGCTTCGCCGGTTGCGCCGTACACGCCAGGAAAAACGCTCACCGCTTTCCTCATTCGCTTCCAATACCCAGGAAATTCAAAGGCCGGCGCGATGCAAGATCACCACTATGCCGAAGCGCGTCCACGCGACGCCGCGCTTGCGGCGGCGCCATACGGCATGTTCATCTGCACAGCCGGCGGCACGTTCGACTCCGTCAACGCTGCTTTCGAAAAGCTAACCGGCTTTGCCGCCGAAGAATTGATCGGCCGGCGCACCTTTGAATCCTTGCACGACCCGGCCGAACTCGCGAGGCGCCGCGCCGAGCTGCCGCCGCTGTCGGCAATAAGCTCGCGCTATGAAGGCGAATGGACCTATGTGCGGCGCAACAGCACCCGGATTCGCGTGGTGTTCGCGCTCGCGCCGCTCGCCTCCGAACCGGCGTATCCCGGCGCGGTAGCCACGGGACCCGTTCGCTATGTCGGCATCGCCATCGACATGACGCGCTACGCGCAATCCGAGGCGCGCTTGTGGTACGTCGCGCATCACGACGGCGTGACCCGCCTGCCCAATCAGACGCTTTTCACCGAACGCCTCGAACTGACGATCGCGCGCTGCCAGCGAAGCGGCGACGGTTTTACCGTGCTGATCGCCGAGCTCGATCATTTGCGCAAACTGCGCGATGCGCTCGGTTTGCATGCGGCCGAACTGGTCTTGCAGATCGTCGGCGAGCGGTTGCGCGGTCTGTTCCCCAACGACGGTACGATCGCTTCGATCGGCGGCACGCAATTCGCGCTGCTGATCAAGGAAACCGGCACGGCGGCCGATGCTTTCGCTGCTGAAGCACTGAGCCGCATCGCCGAATCGATCGACTACGCAGGCACTGCCCTGAACATCACGGCGAGTATCGGCATTGTCGCCTATCCCGCCGACGGTGCCGATGCGCCGACGCTGATGCGCCGCGCGGGCGTGGCGTTATCGGCGGCTTCGGCGGTGAACGGCAATGCGGTGCGGCGCTTTTCCACCGCGCTCGAAGGCCTGGCGGCGCGCCGCTTCGAACTGGAGACGATGCTGCGCGAAGCGCTCGAGCGTCAGCAACTGCATCTCGTGTATCAGCCGCAGGTGACGCTGTCCAATGGCCGTATCGCGCAGGTGGAGACGCTGTTGCGCTGGAATCATCCGCAGCGTGGTTTGATCAGTCCGGTCGAGTTCGTGCCGGTCGCGGAAGAGTCGGGCCTGATCGAGCAGATCGGAGAGTGGGTGATCCGTACCGCGTGCCGCGACGCCGGCAAATTGCTGCGGCTCACCGGCACCTTGCCGCGGATCGCGGTGAATGTGTCCCCGCAGCAGTTCCAGCGCCACAATCTGTTCGAGACGATCCGGGAGGCGCTAGAGGATGCCGCGCTCGACCCTTCATACCTTGAAGTGGAAATCACCGAAGGCGTGCTGCTAGGCGACACCGAGCAGGCATTGCAGACGCTGCATGCATTGCGCGAAATAGGCGTTGAAGTCGCGGTGGATGACTTCGGCACCGGCTATTCGAGTCTCGCGTATCTCACGCGTTTTCCACTGAACCGCCTGAAAATCGATCGCTCGTTTGTGATGCGCATGAGTACCGATCCGCAATGCGCGGCGCTCGTCGGCGCCATTATCGCCATGGCCCATGCACTGAAACTGCGCGTGACGGCCGAAGGCGTGGAGACGGCCGAACAGGCCGCGCAACTGGAAGCGCTCGGCTGCGACGAGGCGCAAGGATTCTGGTTCTCGCGACCCATCACCCTCGCGGCGTTGCGCAATTTGCTGAAACCGTTGGGCACCGGATGACGTCGCCAACTCCGCTGTCAACTTGACGTCGCGGTCCTTCGCGCTCGAACAGGCCGGCTGTCCGATGGCGGCGTAGCGTCTGGCTTGTTGCGCGCAGAGTTGAAGAGGTTTGTCGCGGTAGGGATGCGCGCGGCAGTCGCGCAGAACTGAAGGCGCCCGTGCAAGACGCGTGTCGCCAAATACACGGAAAAGAGAAAAGGGGCCGATTGGCCCCTTTTCATCTGGTCGCGTTACTACGCAGGACTCAGCGTGCTGCGTCGTCCGTAGCAGCGATCGCCGTGCCGGCCATGACACCGGATGCACGCTTGATGCTGTCCTGCATCACGTTGCCGGAATGAATCATCGAAGCCATCACGGATTGCATTGCGCCAAACGCGCTATCCGAACTGAACGGCGTGGTCTGGCCGAAGCCCGAACCAAACTGCGCCACGCTGGCGCCGAACTCTTCGCGCAGCGATTCGCCTGCCTTGGTCAACGCTGCGATGAATTGCGCGTCGATTTCCTTGACATGCTGTGCATACGACAAGGTGCGTTGAACCAGTTGCTGCTGCGCGTCGGACGCGCCGGCGAACGGCGCGGCGGTGGACAGGCCGCCCGACAATGCGTTCCTGCTTTCGGTAACCGTTGCCTTCATGGCCGCGAGATTGAGTTCGCCGAGTTTTTGTAGACAGGCCAGCCCATCGAGTTGCAGGGCGGTGAAGATGTTGAAAGTACGTTGGCCGAAGGCGGCGCTATGTTCGATCGCGGGGCTCTGCATGGTGATCTCCAAAGTGACCCGGCGCAGGCGCCCAAAGGATTTCGGAGGCCAGGTCTCACGCGAGACGGCAGGTCGACGCGGCGCAGTGATTTTGCTGCGCTGCAACATGGACCACTCTATACCTTTACGACAGGATGTACAGCGTTTTTGTCAAAATGATTCTTCAGTCGAAAGACGCTCAGTGTGTGCCTGAAGTACGCGGATGGGCGAGGAAAAAACGCAGCATTTCAGCTGTCGCGTCGGGGCCGGATGGGTCCGTGTATGAGCCGCGCTGACTACCGCCCGCCCATGCGTGGCCCGCGCCACGAATCGACCAGGACTCCGCTTCGACGCCATTCGGCGCGACAAGCCGTTGCACTGTGCAACGGCGCTGGCCGTTCGCCGTGCCTGCGGCGTGTGACGGCGCGCTGACTGTCGTGACGCCGGCGTCGAAGGCCGCCAGGAGCGCGGTGGCGTTCGAGGGATGCACGGTCGTGTCCGCATCGCCATGAAACACGATGAGTGGGCGTTGCGGTTCGACACGTGAGTGGTTGCGATGCACTTTGCCGCCCTTCATCGCGGCGAGCGCCGAGGGCAGATCTTTCGCGCTTCCGTAGGCAAGGCCGGAATGTACGCAGGCTGCCGCGTACAGATCGGGCGAGGTCTTCAGCATGATGTCCGCCATTGCGGCGCCCGCCGACAGACCCGCCACGTACACCCGCGCCGGGTCGACGCGGTAGCGCGCCATCACTTCACGGGTGATGCCCGCGATCAACGACGGTTCGCCCTGATCGCGTTGCTGGTCGGCAGGCTTGAACCAGTTCCAGCATGTCGAATGATTGGCCGCTTGCGACTGATTCGGATACACGACGATGAAGCCGTGACGCTCGGCCATTTCGTTCATGCGCGTGCCGGCCGCGAAGTCGTCGGCGTTTTGCGTGCAGCCGTGCAGCATCACGATTAGCGGCAACGGTTCGCTGTTGTAGACGGCGGGTACGTAGAGCTTGTATTGGCGTTGGCCTGCGCTGTTGCTGAACGTATGGGTGCTGAAGGTGCCGGGCGTGTCGGCGTCGAAAGTGCGCCCGGCAGGCGTGTGCGGCGCGGTATCGGCGCGTGATTGCGCCTGAGTTTGTGTTTGAGCGTGCGCCTGCGTCCACGCTTGCGCCCATTCGTTGACGCTCTGCGGCATGTGCGGAGTTTGCGCATGACCTGCTTCGGCCGTGCTGCTGCCCGCGAGCGCGCGCTGAACCGCAGCGGTCGCTTCCTTCGGTCCCTTGGTGCGCAGCAAGTCGAAGGCGTCTTTCATCGACTTCAGGAAATCTTCATTTATTTTCATGACGGTAAGCGGTTACGTTGACTTGCATAGGGCGTGGCTGGATCAGGCGATGAGCTTCACGGGTTCAAGCACATGTTCAGCCATCGGATCAGCCGAGCCAGGCGTGCCTACCTGATGCGGCCGGCGAGCGCTGCCTTAACGGCAGGCGACGCGTGAAATGCGCCGAGCACCGCCACCGATGCGATCGTCGCCGCCGCGAGTTCCGGTGGTACATCGGCTGCAATGCTGGCGAGGCCGAGCACATGAATGTCCAGTCGTTCGTTCGCGGCCTGAACGGCTTCGAGGTCGGGCCTCGAGAAGTGCTGCAATCCGAGCACCATCGCGCGCCGGGTCACCGTTTCAGTGACGACTTGCGCGTGTACCGCGAGCTGATTGCGGATCGCCGTACGGATCAGGTCGGTACGGTTCGAGTAAAAACCTTCTTCGACGAGTAAATCGATCTGGCCGAGGTCGATTGGGCCGAGGTTGATGGTGATTTTTTCGGTTTCGCCGCCTTTGGGGCGGGAAGTGTCGATAAGTTTGAGGTTGGCCATTTCTATCTCGTGCGGTATCTGGCTTGGAATCCAAATACCATCCATTTAACATCCAGTGGGATGGTTATACGCGCCTGGCGCGGATGGCGTCAATGAGAAAAATAAGGGCGGGTAGCGGCGATGACGTTCCGCATCAGTGGAATCCCTTAGCGACACGTCACGATGGTATCGCTACCATCGGCGGCAATGAAGCAGTCGGCGTGTGCATTCGTCAAATGCAATGGTAGCGCTACCATGGAGATATCAGTGTCATCGAACCGCAAAACATCTGAACAGCTTCGCAGCTATCGCTGGTATGGCGTGAACGACCTGCGCTCGTTCGGCCACCGTTCGCGCACGGCGCAAATGGGCTACCACCCGTCGGATTACATGGGCAAGCCGGTGATCGCCGTGGTCAACACGTGGAGTGAGATCAACTCGTGCCATACACATTTCAAGCAGCGGGTGGAAGAGGTGAAGCGCGGCATCTGGCAGGCCGGCGGATTCCCCGTCGAAATGCCGGTGATGACGCTCGCCGAGCCGTTCCAGAAACCGACCACAATGCTGTATCGCAACTTCCTCGCGATGGAAACCGAGGAGTTGCTGAAGTCCTATCCGTTCGACGGCTGCGTGCTGATGGGCGGTTGCGACAAGACCACGCCCGGCCTGCTGATGGGCGCGATCAGCATGGACCTGCCGGCCATCTATCTGCCGGCGGGTCCGATGTTGCGCGGCAACTGGAACGGCCGCACGCTCGGCAGCGGTTCGGACACGTGGAAGTACTGGGCTGAGTTGCGCGCCGGCAAAATCACGGAAGAGGAGTGGAAGGGCATCGAGAGCGGCATCGCGCGCTCGCCGGGCCATTGCATGACGGTGGGTACCGCGTCGACCATGACCAGCGCCACCGAAGCACTCGGTCTGACGCTGTCCGGCTTCTCGTCGATTCCCGCTGTCGACTCACGGCACGCACAGTTCGCCTCGCTGACAGGACAACGCATCGTCGAGATGGTGTGGACCGATCAGAAACCCTCAGACATTCTGACGGCCAAATCTTTCGACAACGCGGTGACCACCGTGCTGGCGATGTCCGGTTCGACGAACGCGATCGTCCACCTCGTTGCCGTGGCGCGCCGCGCCGGCATCGATCTGACGACGGCGCGCTTTGACGAACTGGCGCGCATCACGCCGGGACTCGCCAATCTGCGTCCTGCGGGCCAGTACCTGATGGAAGACTTTTTCTACGCCGGCGGCCTGCGCGCGCTGCTGGTCGAGCTGGGCGAACTGATCGACGGCTCGCAGATGACGGTCGATGGCGCGACGCTCGGCGAGAACATTGCGGGCGCGGAAATTTTCAACGACGACGTGATCCGCAAGCGCAGCAATCCGCTCGTTGCCAGCGACGGCCTCGCGGTGCTCACCGGCAATCTCGCGCCGGATGGGGCGGTGATCAAACCGGCGGCAATGGAAGCGCATCTGCTGAAGCATCGCGGTCCGGCGGTGGTGTTCAAGGACTACGCCGACATGGCCGCGCGGATCGACTCGGAAGCGCTGGACGTGACCGCCGATTCGGTGATCGTGCTGCAGCACGCGGGTCCCGTGGGCGCGCCCGGCATGCCCGAGTGGGGCCAGTTGCCGATTCCACAAAAGCTGCTGAAGCAGGGTGTGCGCGACATGCTGCGCATTTCCGATGCACGGATGAGCGGCACCAGTTACGGCGCATGCGTGCTGCACGTTGCACCTGAATCGTTCGTCGGCGGTCCGCTCGCGCTGGTGAAGGACGGCGACATGATCGAAATGGATGTGCACAGCCGCCGTCTGCATCTCGAAGTGAGTGATGCCGAACTCGTCGCTCGCAAGGCTGCATGGCAACCGCCCACGCGTCCGTTCGAGCGCGGCTTCGGCGTGATGCACCAACTGCACGTGACGCAGGCGAACAAGGGCTGTGACTTCGACTTCCTCGAAGAGCCGGTGGGCGCGGGTGTGCAGCAGACCCCGGCGCCCGTCACGCAGACGGAGCAAACCTCGCCGGCCACGCCGCCCACGACGCGCACCGAGCCCGACATTCACTAACTCAATCCAGGCCTCTCATGACCACTTCCGACATCACCATCAGCGACGCGACGCTCGAGCAACTGCGGCATGTCAGCACCGCAACGCTGACCACGCAACTTTTCAAGCGCGGCTTGCGCAACGTATTCCTGCAAGGCGTCGCGCCGCTCGTCAAACCGGCGCCCGGCGCGCCGAACCTCGTCGGCCCGGCGTTCACGCTGCGCAACATCCCGGCACGTGAAGATCTCGACCACGTCGGCGTGTTTCAGGACCCGGACCATCCGCAGCGCAAAGCCGTTGAAACGGCGCCGCCTGGCAGCGTGCTGGTGCAGGACTGCCGTGGCGAACGCGCGGTTGCATCGGTCGGTTCGATTCTCGCGCTGCGTCTCGCGAAGCGCGGTGTGGCCGGCATGGTCTCGGATGGCCCGGTGCGCGATAGCGGCACGATCGCGGGACTGGGCTTGCCGCTTTGGTGTGCCGGCGCGAGCGCACCACTGAATCTGGCAAAACATCATGCGGTCGATATGAACGTGCCGATCGCCTGCGGCGGTGTGCCGGTGTATCCCGGCGATATCGTCGTCGCCGATGTGGACGGCGTGGTCATCGTGCCGCGCGAAATGGCGACCGAAGTCGCGCGCGACGCCGTCGAGCAGGAACAACTCGAAGTGTTCATCACGCAGCGCATCGAAGAAGGCCGGCCGCTGCGCGGCACGTATCCGCCGAACGAGGAAACGCTTGCTGATTACGCGCAATGGCGCGCACAAAAACAATAATGCGTTGAGGCCGTTTCGATCCATCGCATAGCCATTGTTCGCGCGAACGGCGCGAGCGCAGGAGACACAGTGAAGGTGTTTGCCGTCATCACATTGCTGATCTTGCGCCGCAATCGAAACACTCACATCGCGCAAAGCCATGTGCCCGTGGCCGAGTGATTCACGCTATCTTGCGATGGATTCAGGCCGCCTGAATCGCGGGCCGTCTACCCGCGGCGGACGGCGGGCCGCAGTCTACAATAGGCGCGATACATTTCTTCAGTCACCAAGCCATGCCGAATCACAAGCCGACCGCCGCTGCCAGTCCTGACGTGCCGGAAGTGACGACGGCGCCAGCGAAACGCTTGCGAGGCGGCCCCAAGGGCCTGCGCATCACGGACGTCGCCGCGCAGGCGGGCGTCGCGCCGATTACGGTATCGCGGGTCTTCAATAGTCCCGAGACGGTTGCGCCTGAGACGCTCGAACGGGTGCGGCAGGTGGTGCAAAAGCTCGGTTATGTGCCCAATCGTCTCGCGGGTGGCTTGTCGTCGTCACGCTCGCGCCTGATTGCCGCGATCGTGCCCACCATTGCCCACTCGCTGTTTTCCGAAACGATCCAGGTGTTTAGCGAGACGATGTCGCGTGCCGGTTATCAGGTGCTGCTGGCCCTGAGCGGCTACAGCGATTCGAGCGAAGAGGCGTTGCTCGACGCGGTGTTGAGCCGGCGTCCGGAAGGCGTGCTGCTGACCGGTGTCGCGCACGCCGATTCCTTGCGCGAGCGCTTGCTTAACGTGGGCATGCCGATCGTCGAAACGTGGGACATGACCGAGACGCCGATCGACATGCTGGTGGGCTTTTCGCACTATCAGGTCGGCGTGGCGGTGGCTGAGCATTTTCTGGCGCGTAACGTGCGGGCGCCAGGCCTTGTCTCAGCGAACGACGACCGCGCGCTCGCGCGCCGCGACGGTTTTCGCGAGCGTCTTGCGCAAACGGGTATCGACGGGATCGCCGAGGTGCTGGTGTCGCCCCCGAGTTCGGTTGCTACCGGCAAGGCTGCATTGCCGACGCTGATCGAACAGGCGCCGAACCTCGACGCGGTGTTCTGCGGCTCGGATCTGCTCGCTATTGGCGTACTCGGCGCAGCCAAACGCATGAGTATGGGCGTGCCGTCGCAACTTTCTATTTGTGGTTTCGGCGACCTCGAATTCGCGACTGAAACCACGCCGCAATTGACTACTGTGCGAGTCGACGGCACGCGCATCGGCCTGACGGCCGCGCGATGCCTGCTGGACCGGTTAGCCGGCGTCGACAAGACCAGGGTAACGGATGTCGGGTTTCATATCGTTGAGCGCGAGACGAGCTGACGCTCCTGCTGCGGCTGGATCAACCGGATCTGGCGCGCGAACGAGGGCAAAGACTCTGCCGATTACATCAGCACGATGTCGTACTGCTCCTGGCTGAGATTCGACTCCACTTGCAACGACACTGGTTTGCCGATGAAATCCATCAGCATGGCCAGATGCTGCGACTCTTCTTCAAGAAACAGATCGATCACCTGCTGCGACGCCACCACGCGGAACTCGCGCGGATTGAACTGCCGCGACTCGCGCAGAATCTCGCGCAGCACGTCATAGCACACCGTGCGCGACGTCTTGACCTGCCCCTTGCCCTGGCAAACCGGGCAGGGTTCGCACAGCACATGCGCCAGCGATTCGCGCGTGCGCTTGCGCGTCATCTCCACCAGACCCAACTGCGAGAAACCATTCACCGTCACGCGCGTGCGATCGCGCGACAACGCCTTCTTCAACTCGCCGAGCACCTGATCGCGATGCTCCACGTTTTCCATATCGATGAAGTCGATGATGATCACGCCGCCCAGATTGCGCAGCCGCAATTGCCGCGCGATCGTGTGTGCGGCTTCGAGGTTGGTCTTGAAGATCGTATCGTCGAAGTTGCGCGCACCGACGTAACCGCCGGTGTTCACGTCGATGGTGGTCATCGCTTCGGTCTGGTCGATCACCAGATAGCCGCCCGACTTCAGATCGACCCGGCGCGACAATGCGCGCTGGATTTCCGCCTCGATGTTGTACAGATCGAAGAGCGGCCGTTCGCCCGTGTAGTGATGCAGCTTCGACGATACCGCTGGCGTGAACTCTGCCGCAAAGTCGGCAAGCATTTGATAGGTTTCGCGCGAGTCGACCTGGATACGTGAGGTTTCGTCATTGACGAAATCGCGCAGCACACGTTGCGCGAGATTCAGATCCTGATACAGCAGGCTGGTCGGCGGCATGCGCTGACCTTGCGAGATAATCGTTGCCCACGTTTTGCGCAGATACGCGACATCTCCGGCCAACTCTTCGCTGCTCGCATCTTCAGCGATGGTGCGCACGATGTAGCCGCCCTTTTCATCAGCGGGCAGCACAGCGGTCAAACGCGCGCGTACGGCCTCGCGTTCGGCTTCGCTCTCGATCTTCTGCGAGATGCCGATGTGTGGCTCCTGGGGCAGATACACGAGCGTGCGCCCGGCGATACTCACTTGCGTGGACAGCCTTGCGCCCTTGGTGCCGATCGGATCCTTCACGACCTGAACCATCAGCGTCTGACCTTCGAAGACGATCTTTTCGATCGGCTGATGCGGCGTCTGATGCTGCGGCTCACCAGCAATACGCGGATGCCAGATATCCGCTACGTGCAGGAACGCGGCGCGTTCCAGACCGATGTCGATGAAGGCGGATTGCATGCCCGGCAACACGCGGACGACTTTGCCGAGATAGACATTCCCGACGCGTCCTCGCGACAGCGTTCGTTCGACGTGAAGTTCCTGGACGGCGCCTTGCTGGACTAGCGCGACTCGCGTTTCCTGCGGCGTGACATTGATCAGGATTTCTTCATTCATGGTGTTATTTTAGAAGTCGATGCTCGCTGCACGCAGGAGGGCAGCGGTTTCAAAAAGCGGCAAACCCATGATACCTGAATAGGACCCGTCGATATGTTCGACAAACTCCGCGGCGCGTCCCTGCACACCATACGCGCCCGCCTTGCCGAGCGGCTCGCCGCTTGCGGCATAGCGGCGCACGGCGTCCGCGTGCAGTGCAGCAAAACGCACCTTCGATACCGATAACGCAGCAGGCAGCAAAGTGCCTTCTGCATCGACCACCGCGACGGCTGTCAACACTTCGTGATCGCGGCCGGCGAGGCGCGTGAGCATCGCGACGGCATCTTCGGCGTCGATGGGTTTGCCGAGGATCGCATCGTCGATCGTGACGGTTGTGTCGGCAACCAGGATTGGCCGTGCAACATGTCCGCCTGCCACGAGACGCGCGTGTGCGGCGTGCGCCTTGGCGATGCACACACGCTGCACGTAGTCGCGTGCGCGCTCGCCGGGTAGCTCGACTTCGAGCGCTTCGGCGTCTTCATCGGGACGCGGCAGCAGTAATTCGAAACGCACGCCGAGCTGTTGCAACAGCTCCTGACGGCGTGGACTCTGGGAGGCGAGGTAGACGAATGGATGGAGCGAAGCGGCGGGCGTTAGCATGAACAGGTCTCGATGAGGCGGATTGCATCAATGCGTGACGAGCGGGCGATGAGCTTGTCAGTCGAGCGTCGGTCAGCGTGGCAAAGAACACGACGAAAGGCGCGTCGATAAGCTCATCTATCAACGCGCCTGGAAGCGCATCAATCGGCGCAGGGCGACGAGACCAGAAATCCGCGATCTGTCAGCAGCCTCGTTCGCTTATGCGCGGTGATAGGGGTGATTTTGCGTGATGGTCCACGCGCGGTAAAGCTGTTCGGCGAGCAGCACGCGGACCATTGCGTGCGGCAGCGTCAGGCTGGAGACACGCAGCAGCATATCGGCGCGTGCTTTCAGATCGGGATCGAGCCCGTCGGCGCCGCCGATCAGAAACGCCACGTCGCGGCCGTCCTGCTGCCAGCCGGGCAGCGCGCCGGCGAGCTGCATCGTGGTCCAATCCTTGCCGCGTTCATCGAGCGCGACAATGCGCGCGTTCTTCGGCAACGCGGCTTCGATTTTCTGCCGCTCGGCCGCCATCACGCTTTCGGCCGGACGCCCCGACGAACGCTGCTCGGGCTTGATCTCGCGCAGTTCGATGCGCAGCTCCGGCGGCATGCGTTTCGCGTATTCGTCGAAGCCGGTGGCGATCCAGTCCGGCATCTTGTGGCCGACGGCGAGGATGTGCAGTTTCATTGCGGATGTGATCGCGGACTACATCTGAGACTGAAGCGGTTGGCCAGCCTGGCGATTACTTGCGACGTGCCGGTGTCTTGCGTGCGGGCTTCCTGGCAGCCGGCGCTTCGTCCTCTTCTTCCTCGTCGTCCGGTTCGCTCGCGCTGGCGCCACCGAACGGATTCGGCGTGGACAGCTTGATGCGCACGGGCTTGTCGCCCCAGATTTCTTCGAGGTTGTAGTACTGGCGGAGTGCCGGTTGCAGGATGTGCACGATCGCGTCGCCGCAATCGACCAGCACCCATTCGCCAACGTCCTCGCCTTCGGTGCTGATCACGTCGCCGCCGTTTTCCTTGACGCTCTCACGCACGCTCGAAGCGAGCGCCTTGGTCTGGCGGTTCGAGGTGCCGCTCGCGACGATCACGCGATCGAACAGGGCGGTCAGGTGGCTGGTGTTGAACACCTTGATGTCTTGCGCTTTGACGTCTTCGAGAGCGTCGATGATCACGCGTTGCAGTTTGCGAATATCCATGGGGTTACCGGTGGTACAGATGATGTTGAAGAATATAGTCCCACACCGCGGTGGGGACATGGCTTGCGGCCCGGGCCTGGCTCTTGTCCTGCTGTTCGCCGCCCGCGAGGGCAAGCCGCCGGGTCACCTGTTCGCGCAGATGCGCGCGAATGTCGGTGGCCGAGACGTTGAACGCAAGCGTCGTATCGATCAGCAAGTGGCCGCAGGGGGTGGCTTGCAGAACGTCGGCGCGGGCACGGCGCGCGTCGATTTCTTTGGCAACCACGGACGGAATCGACGCGAGGTCGAAACCGGGGCGCGTGGCCGCGCAAATATGGGCGAAGTCGAACAGGCGCCGCCAGTCGCGCCACGTGTCGAGATGCACCAGTTGATCCGCGCCGATCAGAAGCGCAATCGACGCATCCTGACCTTCGCGTTCACGCCACAACTGCAGCGTGTTGATGGTGTACGTCGGACCGTCGTGTTCAATCTCGTCGGTCGCAACCCGCACGGTCACGCCCGGCAGCACCAGTGCGCCGGCGGCGGCCCGGGTCATGGCCAGCCGGTGAACAGCCGCTGACACGTCGGTTTTTTGCCACGGTTGGCCGGCCGGCAGCAGCACCAGTTCGGTCAGGTTCAGCACCTCGGCAAAACGCCGCGCGAGCGCGAGATGGCCGTCGTGGATCGGATCGAAAGTGCCGCCGAGCAGTCCGATCCGGCGAGGCAGGGCGACAGGATGAGCGTTCGGCTTCAGGTGAAGATCCTTTGTCGTGGTCACGTGGAGTGCGGTGCGGGCCTGAAGCCTCACACCCACTCGCGCGGCACGAGAAAATCGCTGTAGAGACGCGCTTCCGGCGTGCCGGGTTCGGGCTGCCAGTTGTAGCGCCAGTTCACCACAGGCGGCATCGACATCAGAATCGATTCGGTGCGTCCGCCGCTCTGCAGCCCAAATAGTGTGCCACGGTCGAAGACCAGATTGAACTCGACGTAGCGGCCGCGCCGGTATGCCTGGAACTCCCGCTCGGCTTCGCCGTACGGAATGTTGCGGCGCTTTTCGATGATCGGCATATACGCTTTGAGGAATCCCTCGCCGACGCTTCTCAGCATCGCGAAGGATCGATCGAAGCCCGGCGCCGAGAAATCGTCGAAGAAAATCCCGCCGATGCCACGTGGTTCGTTACGGTGCTTGAGGAAAAAATACTCGTCGCACCAGTGCTTGAAACTCGGGTAGAGGTCTGCGCCATAAGGCTGTAGCGCATCGCGGCACACACGATGGAAATGCTGCGCGTCTTCCTCGTAGCCATAGTACGGCGTCAGATCCATGCCGCCGCCGAACCAGAACACCGGTTCTTCGCCAGCCTTGGTCGCGATCAGCAGACGCACATTCATATGCACGGTCGGGCAGTGCGGATTGTGCGGGTGCAGCACGAGCGAGACACCCATTGCTTCGAAGCCACGGCCGGCCAGTTGCGGGCGCGCGGCGCTCGCCGAACCGGGCAACGCGTCGCCGGCTACGTCCGAGAAGCCGATGCCGGCCCGTTCGAAGAAGCTGCCGCCTTCCAGAATCCGCGTGCAGCCGCCGCCGCGCAGCTTTTCGCCGGGGGCGCGCTGCCATGCGTCGGTCGCGAACGGCTTACCGTCGAACGCGCCGAGCGTGTCCGCGATATGCGTTTGCAGGCCTTGCAGCCAACTGCGCACGGCCTGTGCGTCATAGCTCGAATCGGTCATGAGTGCAGATGCTGAGGGCGGCACGCTCGTCGTGCCGCGGGTTCTTCGTGAAGGGCGAGGGCCGGGCCTTCTTCAGGGTGTTCCTGGGAAGGCGCGGCACTACAGTCATTCGCGCCGGGTGAAATCCCCATCAACCGGGGCAAGCCCACATGGTGCGGTGGGCGCCGCAACGGCCGCGAAAACCCGCAGTGTAGCGCGCCGTTGGCGCCGCACGCGGACAAGTGGGGGTGTGGCTTACTGCTTGCCTTCGCTCTTGGCGTCGTGCTTGCGGTTCAATGCACGGTAGCCAATGTCGCGGCGATATTGCATGCCGTCGAACGAGATCTGGTTGATCGTTTCGTATGCGACCGATTGCGCGCTGCGCACCGAATCCGCCAGACCGACCACGCACAACACGCGACCGCCCGAGGTGGTCAGCTTGCCGTCCGACAGCGTCGTGCCCGCGTGGAACGTGACCGAATCCACGGTTTCGGCCGGAATATCGCTGATCCGGTCACCCTTGCGCGGCGTGTCCGGATAGTTGTGCGCGGCGAGCACCACGCCAAGCGCGGTGCGACGGTCCCATTCGAGTTCGATCGTGTTGAGCGTACCGGCGATTGCCAGCTCGACCACCTTCGAAAAGTCGCCTTTCAGACGCGCCATGATCGGCTGCGTCTCCGGGTCGCCCATCCGGCAGTTGAATTCGAGCGTCTTCGGGTTGCCTTGCGCGTCGATCATCAGGCCCGCGTACAAAAAGCCGGTGAAGCGGATGCCTTCTTTCTCCATGCCACGCACGGTCGGCTGGATGATTTCGCGCATCACGCGCGCATGCAGTTGCGGCGTGACGATCGGCGCGGGCGAGTAGGCGCCCATGCCGCCAGTGTTCGGACCCTGGTCGGCGTCGAGCAGACGCTTGTGGTCCTGGCTCGAGGCGAGCGCCAGCACATGCTTGCCGTCCACCATGACGATGAAGCTGGCTTCTTCGCCGGCGAGGAATTCCTCGATCACGACGCGCGCGCCGGCATCGCCCAGTTTGTTGTCCGACAGCATCATGTCGACTGCGGCATGTGCTTCTTCCAGCGTTTGCGCGACCACCACGCCCTTGCCGGCGGCGAGACCGTCGGCCTTGATGACGATCGGCGCGCCCTTGGCGTCGAGATAGGCGTGCGCGGCGGCGACGTCGGCGAAGGTTTCGTACTCGGCGGTCGGGATCGCGTGGCGCTTCATGAACGCTTTGGCAAAATCTTTCGAGCTTTCGAGCTGCGCGGCTTCCTTGCTCGGTCCGAAAATCTTCAGACCGCGCGAGCGGAACAGGTTGACGATACCCGCGGCGAGCGGCCCTTCCGGCCCGACCAGCGTGAACGCGATCTGTTCTTTCTCGACGAAATCGGCGAGCTCAGCCGGATCGGTGATGTCGATATTGCGCAGACGCTCGTCCTGGGCGGTGCCGCCATTGCCGGGAGCAACGTAGACGAGCTGGACCCGTGGCGATTGCGCGAGCTTCCATGCGAGCGCATGTTCGCGACCGCCGGAACCGACGACGAGTAACTTCATGTGAATCCCCGAGACTTAAAAACCATAAACGTCTGAAGCAGCGCGCTCAGCCGTGGAATAACAGTGAGGTTTGCAATGAACCCGCAGCCAGGTAGCGGCGCAGGGCACATAGCGAACCCGAGTGGAGGCAGTGTGGAAGGGCCCAACCAACGCCCAACCAACGCCCAACCAACGCCCGCTCAACAACGCGAGGGCCAACCGGCGGCGCGGGCGTGGTTCGATGCAACTTCACGCGCACAGCGCCGCCGGGGCACGCTCATTCGTCGGCGATCGCGGCGTTTGTATAGACTTCCTGCACGTCGTCCAGATTTTCCAGCGCGTCGAGCAGCTTCTGCATTTTCACGGCGTCCTCGCCCGTGAATTCGACTTCCGTCTGAGGTTTCATCGTCACCTCGGCCAGTTCGGCCTTGAAGCCCGCGGCTTCCAGTGCGGTCTTCACTTTCGGGAAATCGTTCGGCGGGCACAGCACTTCAATGCTGCCGTCTTCGTTCGTGACGACGTCGTCGGCGCCGGCTTCGAGCGCGGCTTCCATCAGCTTGTCTTCCGGCGTGCCGGGCGCGAACAGGAACTGGCCGACGTGATCGAACATGAACGACACCGAGCCGTCCGTGCCCATGTTGCCGCCGTTCTTCGAGAACGCGTGACGCACGTCCGCCACCGTACGGGTGCGGTTGTCGGTCATCGTGTCCACGATCACCGCCGCGCCGCCGATGCCGTAGCCTTCGTAGCGGATTTCTTCGTAGCTTGCGCCGTCGACGCCGCCCACGCCACGCTGGATCGCGCGGTTGACGTTATCTTTCGGCATGTTGGCGTCGTACGCCTTTTCGACGGCGAGCCGCAGACGCGGATTCGAGTCGATGTCGCCGCCACCCATGCGGGCCGCCACCTGAATTTCCTTGATGAGCCGCGTCCAGACCTTGCCGCGCTTGGCGTCGGCCGCTGCTTTCTTATGCTTGATGTTGGCCCATTTCGAATGACCCGCCATACCTTTCTCCGTCGCGCGCGCCAGTGGGGCGCACGCATAGTGCAATTGTCGTTGCGATGTCGGGCGCGCGGTGCTGCTGATTGCGACCTTGCGCTCGATGTCAAAGCGCTCGGCGCCAGACCGCCTGGTGTCAGACCTGCCTCAGCCTGATCGCGCCCAGCGAGGTCCTGCTGGCGGGATCGAAAGTCGCCAGCGCGGTTGAGGGCGGGGCAGTGCGGTCAGCGTGCGGCACAGTGGCGGCGCCCCCGACCACACCGGTCCCGGCAAACCCCGCGTAAAGGCGCGATGCGCCTGGCAGCAGTGCAAGTTGAGCGGCTCTTTGAGCGGATTCGAATTTTATCACGCCGCGAGGGTGCGGCAGAGGAGAGCGTCGCTGGAAACTGCGTAGAAATTGAGCGGCCGCGGCGTTTTTGCGCGCGCCGCCACTGCCGTTTTTCAGTCCGCTGTCAGTTTTTCGTGCCGAACAGGCGGTCGCCGGCGTCGCCGAGACCCGGCACGATGTACGCGTGCTCGTTCAGGTGTGAATCGAGCGACGCCACGTACAGCTTGACGTCCGGATGCGCGTCCTGGAACACCTGTACGCCTTCCGGGGCCGCCACCAGCGCGAGGAACATGATGTTCTCGCCGCTCACGTTGCGGCGCTTGAGCACGTCCACCGCATGCACGGCGGAATAACCGGTCGCGACCATCGGATCGCACAGAATGAACACGCGGTCTTCCAGATCCGGCAGGCGCACCAGATACTCGACCGGGCGATGGTCCGCGGCACGGTAAACGCCAATGTGGCCCACGCGCGCCGACGGCACCAGCTCCAGCAGGCCGTCCGACATGCCGATGCCGGCCCGCAGCACTGGCACGATCGCCAGTTTCTTGCCGGCGATCACCGGCGCGTCGATCTCGACCAGTGGCGTGGTGAGGCGGCGCGTGGTCATCGGCAGGTTGCGGGTGATTTCGTAGCCCATCAGCAGCGTGATCTCGCGCAGCAGTTCGCGAAACGTGCGGGTCGAGGTGTCCCGGTCGCGCATATGCGACAGCTTGTGCTGGATCAGCGGGTGATCGAGGATGAAAAGATTGGGAAAACGGCTGTCCTGGGTCATGGCGGGGGCGCAAGCGGCGGCAAGAGGGATCGGTTTGGCGGTCCGCACGGCCTGAAACCGGCTGGCGGACGCGCCACGGCGCAAGTTTACCGAAAGAGTGGCGCCGGAAGATACCGGAGATTGCAGTGGCCCGGCACAGTCCGGCACCGATTCTTCTAGAATCGGGGGAAACTTTGCAACGATTGGGCAACCGCGGGGTCCCCCGCGCCACGACTACGCCACGAGGATACACACATGGACATGGGAATCGCAGGACGCACCGCGCTGGTTTGCGCGGCCAGCAAGGGTCTGGGGCGCGGTTGCGCGGAAGCGCTCGCCGCCGAAGGGGTCAACCTGACGATCGTCGCGCGCACGGCAGAGACGCTGGAGGCGACCGCCGCCGAGATTCGCAGGCAGAGCGGCGTGGACGTGAAGACGGTGGCGTGCGACATCACCACGCC
>NZ_DASRSY010000220.1:0-4026 GCF_035656215.1 Paraburkholderia sp. | reverse complement strand
GATCCTTCGGCACGAGCTCCTCGAGCGTGACCATCTCGAGTTCGTGCTGCATGGGCGTCGGTTTCTTGAGCATGACGCTCATTAAACGACAAAGCCCGGCGCATGGCCAGGCTTCGGGGGTACTTTGTCAGCAGTCTGAGGACACCCTCCTCGGGTGTCCTTTTTTGTTGCGGCCGCTCTCGCGTCACGCCAACGGGGTTACGCAGCCAACCTCAGGCGCCCAACTCCGAAGCCGATGCCACATGCTTGGGCGCATTGGAACTGGCGTCGTCCTGCTCGGATACCGGCGTCTTAACCGGCGTTGCCGCACTCAGCGGATGACCGGCATCGAGCGTCATCTGCACGCGCTTGCTGTTAGCCGGTGCCGCAGCAGCCGTAGTCGTGTTCGACGCCGTCAGAACCGGAGCCTGCGGTGCATTGATCGGCACCTTGCGGCCACGCGCCACATCGCGCAGGCGGCCACGCTCGGCCATCACCTTGGCGCCGTAGCCACCGTCGTCCTGCGAGGTCGAGCCGACATAAAGACGCAAACCGCCCGGCAGCGAACCGCCGCGTGCGATGCAATCCTTCAGCACCAGCGCACCCACCTTGATGTTCGCAACCGGTTCGAGCGCCGCGCTCTGACCGCCGAAATACTGGAATTTGTCCGAGTGAACCTTGGACATCACCTGCATCAGGCCCTGCGCGCCGACGCCGCTCTCGGCGTACGGGTTGAAGCCCGATTCGATTGCCATCACGGACAACAGAAGAAGCGGGTCGAGACCGACTTCGCGGCCGGTGTCGAACGCTGCCTTCACGAGCTCGCTAACGGGCTCCTGAGCGACGCGATAGCGACGCGCCAGGAACGACGCGACCAGATCCTGCTCGCGGGTCGAGACCAGCACACGATCGTCGCGTGCGTCGGCCGAGACGCGCTGCGCCGGGATCAGCCGCGCCAGCGCGGAGACGCTCTGCATGGTGCGCGGGTCGAGGCCGTTCAGCGCCGCCACGCCCATGCCGGACGTTCCGGTGCCGTCGAAAGCGCTGTCGTAGCTGGTGTTGCTGAAAGTGACGTCATTGTTGCCGTTGTTCGCGCCGCTAGCGGCGTCGCTACTGGTCGAATTCGCGGACAACGAGTCGTCAGAGGACGCGCCAGGCGGTCCGAAAGCCGGCAGCGGGTTGCCCTGCAGCAGACGGGCGGGACCGGCTTGCACAGCGGCGGAAATTGCCGGCATCAGCTTGGCGGCCAGGGGGCCGCGCCAGGCCGGCATCAGCCACAGCGCGAGTGCCAGCACCACAGCGATTCCGCCGACGATGCTGAACAGGTGATGACTCATTCGCGTCCCGCGACGCAACGCACCACGCACAACTTGCGCGATACGCTCATCGGGACGCCACGATAACCAGGCGTTCATTCAGATCTCCCATGTTGCATGATCCGCGAACTCCGCCAGTTGAACAGGCGGTAACACACGTTCGCAGAGTCAAGACATCGCGCGCTCTGTCTGGTAAGGGCAGCAGCGACGTCGGGGAAACGGCAAATACCGTTTGTGGGGAGCCATCTCGAAAGCGGCCCGCGGCATGCCAAAAAAACATGCGGGCGGGGGGCTCCCACGCGAAAAACCAGCGTCAGTTGGCGCTGGCGTGGACTTCAGTAAGACCGTCAAATACCGTGCAGGGGGTCGGTAAACGGTGACGCGTTGCGTCTGATGGGACCGGGGGCAGTGGTAAAAAGGTTCACGCCCTGCAACCAATGTGGACGGATTCTATGCAGGGTTTTATAGATCGTCAACACTATAGATAGGCAAATGTATAACTAATTGTAATAATGAACAGTGTTCAGTCCGTTCAGAACCGCGCGGTGCGCGCCTCTTGAGCTATCTCAATTACTCCTTCCGATGTAGGCCATTCGGCCAATCTACGTGCGCCTGCCAACACAGGTAAAATCGACAATCGTTTTGGCACCGCGAAACCTGCGGCGCCCTCCTTTTTGCCGCTTGCGCGGCTCTCTACCGCACCAGATGAAATACAAAGACCTGCGCGATTTCGTCGGCCGTCTCGAAACGATCGGTGAACTGCGCCGTATCTCGCAAAACGTTTCGCCAATCCTGGAAATGACCGAACTGTGCGACCGTGTGTTGCGCGCCGGCGGTCCGGCGTTATTGTTTGAGAGCCGACAGCAGCACGCCTTTCCTGTCCTCGGCAATCTGTTCGGCACACCGCGCCGTGTTGCACTCGGCATGGGTATCGACGCGCAGGCGGGTGAAGGCGATGGCGCAGCGCTGGAGTCACTGCGTGACGTCGGCCGTTTGCTCTCCGCATTGAAGGAACCGGAGCCGCCGAAGGGGCTCAAGGACGCCGGCAAACTGTTCTCGCTCGCGAAGGCGGTTTGGGACATGGCGCCCAAAACGGTGAGCTCACCGCCTTGCCAGGAAATCGTCTGGGAAGGCAATGACGTCGATCTCGGAAAGCTGCCGATTCAGACCTGTTGGCCGGGCGATGCAGGGCCGCTGATCACATGGGGCCTGACCGTCACAAAAGGCCCGAATAAGAGCCGACAAAATTTAGGCATATATCGCCAGCAACTGATCGGGCGTAACAAACTGATCATGCGATGGCTCGCGCATCGCGGCGGCGCACTCGATTTCCGCGAGTTCGCGCTGCAGAATCCGGGCAAACCGTATCCCGTGGCGGTGGTGCTGGGCGCCGATCCGGCGACCATCCTCGGTGCGGTCACGCCGGTGCCCGACACGCTCTCCGAATACCAGTTCGCGGGGTTGCTGCGCGGCGGCCGCACCGAACTCGCGAAGTGCATCACGCCTGGCGTCGACGGCTTGCAGGTGCCTGCGCGCGCGGAGATCGTTCTGGAAGGCTTCATCTATCCGCAGGAAGGCACGCCCTCGCCCGCGCCCGCTGGCGCGCCGCCACGTCCGACGAAGGGCGCGTCCGCTGGTTATGAACACGCGCTCGAAGGCCCCTATGGCGATCACACCGGCTACTACAACGAGCAGGAGTGGTTTCCCGTCTTCACGGTCGAACGCATCACGATGCGACGCGACGCGATCTATCACTCCACCTACACCGGCAAACCGCCCGATGAACCCGCCGTGCTCGGCGTCGCGCTCAACGAAGTGTTCGTGCCGCTGTTGCAGAAGCAGTTCACCGAGATCACCGATTTCTATCTGCCACCCGAAGGATGCAGCTACCGGATGGCGATCGTGCAGATGAAGAAGAGCTACCCGGGTCACGCCAAGCGCGTGATGTTCGGTGTGTGGAGTTTCCTGCGGCAATTCATGTATACGAAGTTCATCGTCGTGGTCGACGAGGACGTGAATATCCGCGACTGGAAAGAAGTGATCTGGGCCATTACCACGCGCATCGATCCTGCGCGCGACACCGTGCTGGTCGATCGCACGCCGATCGACTATCTGGATTTCGCTTCGCCGGTGGCGGGTCTCGGATCGAAGATGGGGCTCGATGCGACCAACAAATGGCCAGGCGAAACTGATCGCGAATGGGGCCGCCCGATCGAGATGGACAAGGCGGTCAAACAGCGTATCGACACTTTGTGGGATGAGTTGGGACTGTAAAAACAGCCCTCGAATCACACTATTGAAATTTTTAGGATTCTGTCGGCATCGAAGCGATCCGGTCACCCGCCGGATCGCGCGCGCTCGAACAAGTCTGAATAACAAAACTGATGGAGCAGTTGCGCGGATGCATGCCTTTTCAATGATGTCGGATGGTTTTTTTCTGTCGTTGTCGTTGTGCCTGGACATCGGCCTTGTCAACGTCGCGATGATTTCGCTGACGCTATCGCACGGCTTCAAACCCGGCTTCTGGTTGGGCCTGGGTTCCTGTTTCGGCGATCTGGTCTACGCGGCACTCGCGCTCGCGGGAATGGCGGCGCTCCTGCAGTTCGAATCGGTGCGCTGGGTGGTGTGGATCGGCGGCGCGGCGATCCTGCTGTTTCTCACGTGGAAGATGGCGCGTGAAGCGATGTTCCCGGCGTCGGCGCCAGCCGTTGCCGGAGAAGCAGATGCCAAA
>NZ_DASRSY010000219.1:0-12365 GCF_035656215.1 Paraburkholderia sp. | reverse complement strand
TCGGCGGCAGCTACAACTACCAGATCCACAACGGGCCGCACTCCGGCAACGGTTCGTTCCATGCAGGCGGCGGATTCCAGGCCGGCCACAACGAATCGAGCTATGCCAACACCTCGGGTCTAGCGGGTGGTTTCGAAGCATCGGAAGCATCCGGACAAGGCAAGGTCTGGGGCTACAAGGCCAATGAAGGATCGGGCTTCGTGGCGGTCGGCGAGCAATCGTCCGGCTACTCGACCAGCAAGTCGTCCTCCACAGACGCTTATGGCGCAGCCTGGGGAATCGACGCGAGCCTTGCGACAACTGACGTGACGACCAAGGGTTCGGTGACACAGCACATCAACACGCAAGCGGCAGGAACGCTGACTGCAACCACGGGCGCCAATGCGGCGAACGGCGTGTCGGGCAACCTCGGCATCAACATCGCGGAAGGCATCAGCAACGCCCAAAGCAATGACGTCTCGCTCGCTTCGGTCGACATCGGCAACGTATTCGGCAACGCGCAGATCTTCAACAACCAGTCGTCGTCCGGCTACGCCAGGATCAACAATTTCAATCTGAATGCGTCGATCGGGGATGGCTCGCTGTCGGGCGTGACGGGGAACGTTGGGGTGAATGTCGCCTCGGGTATCGGCAACGTGCAAAACAACAGCCTCGCCGGTGCAGTGACGACGACAACGCCGGGCAACGCGCAAACCACCGCGATGATCGCCACGGATGACAACTCGCAGACCGCCGGCATGACGGTCAAGGGTCAATTCCAGGGTACTGCGATGCTGGGAGCAGGCTCGCTGGCTAACGCATCCGGCAACATCGGCGTGAATATCGCCGGCGGCGCTGGCAACCTGCAACACAACGGCCTTGCAATCGCTGCGCTGAACAGCGGTCATTAAGCCGTCAGCAGGCGCAAGAAGCCTGAAAGAAGCAATCGGGAGGAACGCGCCGGCGGCCATTGCAGCGGCCGGCGCGTGAATAGGCGGGAGACCAGCATGTCCGGGTTCAAGGGATTCCCGGCGCTACCGTTCGTTGTAGCGCTGGCAGGTTGCACTTTGTGCGTCAACAGCTATGCACAGGCGCGCATCGACACGTCCACCTTCGTGGGCGTTCCGTTGACCAAGACGGTTCGTTCGATGCGGGACATCCGTTACAACCACATCGTCAACCAGCAGTTCGATTACAGCTGCGGTGCGGCGGCGCTCGCTACGCTCCTCAAGTACGGCTATGGCATCGACATTCCGGAGACCGAACTGATTCGCCGGATGATGGTTTTCTCGACGCCCGAAGTCGTTGTCAAAAATGGCTTCTCAATGCTCGACATGAAGAAGTTCGTCGAGACCATCGGTATGCGCGGCCGCGGCTTCCGCGTCAACGTCGACGCACTTGAACACCTACAGATCCCCGTGATGGTTCTGATGAACATCGACGGGTATGAGCACTTCGTGATCGTCAAGCATGCACAGGAGGGCCGCATCTTCATTGCGGACCCCGCGCTCGGCAACCGCATCGTGCTCAAAGGAGACTTCGCCAGGACCTGGAACGGCCTCGTGTTCGCGGTCCTCGGCAAACCCTTCAGGGAGGATTCACCGCTATTGCAGGACAACGAGTCGCTCGCGCTCAAGCTTCGCGCCAATGCGCTGGCCAACGGCACTGCGGCGACTCCCTTTGTCGAGTACGGCTTGATCAAGGCAGACCTGTTCTGACCCAACCATGAAGCGCCACCTTTCGCAGTTAGGCCTCGCAATCTGCACCACGATGTGCGGCCTGACCAGCAACGCCTTTGCATCAGAAGGCGCCGGCTCGCCACCGGTGCCTGAGTTTCTTGCTTCTCACGACATCGACTCCGCCGCCATCAAGGTGCAGATGGTGGGCGACGATGTCCTCGCTAATCAGACCGGCAAATATGCCGGTGCCACGATGATTTCAGGCTTCGTTCTGAGTGTCCTTTCGCAATGGCAGTTGCCCAACGGCGTGACCGCCCTCGCCCAAGGCACGCTCTCTGCCGTGCAGAACGCGGTGGGTCAGGTGAGCACTACCGTCAACACGCATGCGAGCGTGACCGGCGGCGGCTCCGGCAATTCCGGAGCCAATCCCAACGCGCAGGCAAACGGTGGGCAGCGCATTTCGGTCAACGGCGTTTCGCAAGTCACGCAAGTGGCGGGCGATCGAAATGCCGGCTCGAACTCCGCGATCATTGATTTCAATAATAGTGCCGTGACGCTGGCGGGGACCGCCAATGCACCGTCAGCAGCGGCCAGTAATTCGACCGGCTCAATCAAAGCCGGCATTTCGTTCGGCAGCAACGGTATCAGCGTCGCGCTGCAGACTCCGGCCGGGCTCGCTACCCAGACCATCACGCCAGGCAACGGGCAAATCGCCCAGTTGCTGCAGATTGCAGGCAATAACCAGCAAGTCGCCAACGCATTGCAGTTGCATCTGCAGACGCAGCAGATGTCGGCCGCAATGATCCGTCAGCTAGGCGTACTACAAGCTCTGCAAAACAGGAGATGACCATGCGGGCCGCCACCCGCCCATAGCTGCACATGCAGTACTGATACGACAGCGCGTTGCCAGGAGACAGGCGGCGCGCTGCCGGAACACCGGGGGAACACAAAATGAACAATTTTTCAACGACAAAGGTGCCGCGCATGGCACTGGCGGCCATTCCCGCCGCCGTGATGCTATTCGCACTTTCGCAAGGGGCAAGCGCGCAGGCGCTGGCCGGACAATCGGTCGACGACCGTCTTAACATGTTGATGCGGGTGGTCGACGAGCAGCAGCGGCAGATTCACTCACTCGAGCGGCAGGTCACCAATCTGGAAATGGCGGAGCGCGGCCGCGGCATGCCGGGCTACGGTGCGCCGGCAGGTAGCGAAGCTGTGGCCGAACAGCCCGGCGCCGACGGCCTGCCGGTACCCCTGCCGCCACTCGCGCAGGTCAACCCCGGCACGCCCGCGCCGGGTGGCAACACGGGCACGGCGACCGGTGTGCCGGTCAATCCGCCGCCGCCGGATGGCAGCAACGCAGGCGGTTTGCCTGCCGCCACCGACGGCAGCGGCGCGATCGGCACGACCCAGAAAGCCGCCGAACCGGTGCGCACGCAAGCCGAAGAAGCCGTCGTGCAGCGCGAGCATGCGCCGCTCTTCGACCACAAGCTGACGCTGGACTGGGGCATCAGCGATACCTACTACGATCGCCGCCAGTTGCAGTTGTCGGGCTTCCTGGCGCTCGACGCAATTTTCCTAGGCAACATCAATCTGGGCGAGACCAAGTCGCACCAGGTGATGGCCGATCTCGATACGCGCTACGGTTTGACCGATCGCATGAGTATCGACGTCGACGTGCCGTATATCTATCGGCACAGCAACTTCATCGTCGGCGGCGCGGGTGGCGCAGCGAGCACGTTGTCGGACGCGTCGGTGAACGGCAGCGATATCGGCGACGTCAACTTCGGGATCTACTACCAGTTCCTGAAAGAGACCAATAGTCTGCCGGACGTGGTCGGCAGTCTACGTATCAAAGCGCCGACCGGTTCGTCACCGTTCGGCGACAAGTTAATCCAGGTCGACAACGACAACACCAACCTGGTCGCGCCCAGCAAACTGCCCACTGGCACGGGCTTCTGGAACATCACGGCCGGTGTATCGCTGTTGAAAACTTACGACCCGGTGGTGCTGTTCGGCAGTCTTTCGTACACCTACAACATCGCGCGCTCGTTCGCGGACATCTCGTCGGTGCAGGGACAAACCGAGCCGGCGACGGTCAAGCTCGGTGACATCGTGCAGTTCGGCGGTGGCGTGGCGCTGGCGTTCTCCGACAAGGACTCCGCGAGCATCTCCTACACCATGGCGCTCGAACCCGAGTCGAAGACGCGTGCGCCGGGCGGCTCTTACTCCAAGGTGCCAGGCAGTGAAACTACGGCCGCGGCGCTGAATTTCGGCCTGAACCACGTCGTGAACAAACATCTGACTATCAATGGCTCGGTCTCCGTCGGCTTGACGCCGGATGCGCCGAACTTCGTGGTCGGCGTGCGGTTTCCCTACACCTTCTGACGTGTCAACGAAACGAGGTCGAACGTGCGTGAATCACCTCATCTGACCAGTGTTACCCCGGTGGCGGGAGCGGGATCGCATATAACGCTTGCGGTGCCGAAGGAGATACCTGCTGGCCGCTCCCTCGAAGCCGTGACGAACCGGCCTGCAGTGGCGGCGGTCGCTTCGATTTGTGCGCAGGCCAGCCATGCGCACACCGAACGCACGGTACTGTACGTGGCGCGCACGCCGGACGATACGCTCGTCGCGCATCTGAAAAGCCGCGGCTGGAATGTCGCGGTGGCGCGCTCGTCGCATGAGCTCGGCAAGCTCGTGAAGCCCGACGTGGCCTGCGCCGGCATCGTCGATCTGGCGAGCTTCCCGCCGCGCGATCTGGGTGGCCTCGAAGCGAGCTTGCGCCAGCAGCAGATCGGCTGGATCGCGCTCGCCACCAACGAAAGGCTCGGCGATCCGCTGGTACGTCGACTCGTGCGCCACTACTGCTTCGACTACGTGAAGATGCCGGTGGCAAACGCGACGGTCGACTATCTGGTCGGCCACGCCTTCGGCATGGTGACGCTTTGCGAGCCGGAACTCGCCCCGCCTGTGAGCGATTCCGGCGACGAGGAAATGGTCGGCACCTGCGAGGCGATGCAGAACCTCTTTCGCACAATCCGCAAGGTGGCCAACACCGATGCGAGCGTATTCATCTCCGGCGAGTCGGGCACTGGCAAGGAGCTCACCGCACTCGCGATTCACGAACGCTCGCCACGCCGCAAAGCGCCGTTCATCGCGATCAATTGCGGCGCGATTCCGCATCATCTGTTGCAGTCCGAACTATTTGGCTACGAGCGTGGCGCGTTCACCGGTGCGAATCAGCGCAAGATCGGCCGCGTCGAAGCCGCGGACGGCGGCACGCTGCTGCTCGACGAAATCGGCGATCTGCCACTCGAAAGTCAGGCGAGCCTGCTGCGCTTTTTGCAGGAAGGCAAGATCGAACGCCTCGGCGGTCGCGAATCGATTCCGATCGACGTGCGGATCATTTCGGCTACCCACATCGACCTCGAAGGCGCGATGCGCGAAGGACAGTTCCGGGCCGACCTGTTTCACCGCCTGTGCGTGCTGCGGGTCGACGAACCGCCGTTGCGGGCACGTGGCAAAGATATCGAAATCCTCGCGCATCACATCCTGCACAAGTTCAAGATCGATAGCGCCCGCAATATCCGCGGCTTCACGCCGTCGGGGATCGAGGCGCTGTACAACTACAACTGGCCCGGCAATGTGCGCGAGCTGATCAACCGGGTGCGCCGCGCAATCGTGATGGCGGAAAACAAGCTGATTTCCGCTGACGACCTCGACCTCGCGCAGTTCACCGGGCAACAGACCATGAGCCTTTTGCAGGCACGCGAAGCCGCCGAGAAACGCGCGATCGAAGCGGCGCTGTTGCGACATCGTCACCGGTTGAACGAGGCGGCGGTCGACCTGAATATTTCGCGTGTGACGCTGTACAGACTAATGGGTCAGCACGGGCTTCGGGGGCTGAGTGCGGCCGACGGGAAGGCGTCGTTTGAACCGCTCGCAGCCGACGAGCCTTCGCACCAATGACGTGACGCCTGGCACGGCGGCCGGCACGGTGACGCGCAGCGCCGGCCGGGTTTGCTTGCCCGGGTTTGTTGCCCGGCCTGGGTTCGGCATGGCCTGCCAGGGTGAGGCAGTGCCTGCGCGGGGCCACCTCGCGGCCTCCCACGGTGGAAGCGCTGTTGGAAACGCTGGCTGCCCCGCCAGTACCCTCACTGCCCGGCCATGGTGGAAGCGGTAGCCGGTCAAGCTGGCGCCAGCGTAGCCGCCCATCCGGGCTCTGAGCCGGCTTGCATAGCAGTGCCGTCTCGCGCCTCAGGTAGAATCAGCCTGGTTACGTTCCCCTTTCCATTCGATGACGACGCTCACCCTGATCGTCGCTCGCGCCAATAACGGCGTGATCGGCCGCAACAACCAGTTGCCCTGGCGACTTCCCGAAGACCTCGCGTTCTTCAAGCGCACCACGATGGGCGCGCCCATCATCATGGGCCGCAAGACGCATGAATCGATCGGCCGGCCGTTGCCGGGACGCCGCAACATTGTCGTGACACGGGATGCCGCACGGCGCTTTCAGGGCTGCGACGCGGCCACCACCCTCGAAGATGCGCTGAAGCTCGCCGCGCAGGACCAGGCGCCGGAAGCGTTTCTGATCGGCGGCGCGCAGTTGTATGCGGAAGGTTTGCGCCAGGCGGACAAGCTGATCGTCACCGAGATTTCCGCCGACTTCGAAGGCGATGCCACGTTCCCTGAACTCGATGAAAGCGAGTGGGAAGAAGTCGCGCATGAAACGCATCGCGCGGACGCGCCGAATGATTTCGATTATGCGTTCGTGACTTATAAGCGTAAGGGGGCTTGAGGTTTTGCGCTGAGCCTGGTACATCGGGCTTAAGAAAGCATCTGCCACCAGCCCCAACGCACACATAAAAAAAACGCCAAGCAATTGCTTGCGTGGCGTTTTTTATTCGGCCTTCTTGCGCGACCCGACTGCGCCGGGCTGCGGCCGCGTTAACCGAACTGCTTACTGCCCCGCAATCGTCATTCGTTCGATCAGCACCGAACCCGTTTCCTTGGTACCGCGCGTGATCGTATCCGCGCCGATCGCGACGATATGGCGGAACATCTCCTGCAAGGTGCTCGCTACAGTGATTTCCTCGACCGGATACTGGATCTTGCCGTTCTCGACCCAGAAGCCCGACGCACCGCGCGAATAATCGCCTGTCACGTAGTTCACGCCCTGCCCCATCAGTTCGGTCAGCAACAGGCCAGTGCCGAGCTTTTTCAGCATTGCCTCGAAATCGTCTTCCGGGCGCGTCTTCGAGCTGCGCAGCGACAGATTGTGCGAGCCGCCGGCGTTACCGGTGGTCTGCATACCGAGCTTGCGCGCCGAGTAGGTGGACAGGAAGTAGCCTTCCACCACGCCGTCCTTCACCACCGAGCGCTGTTTGGTACGCACGCCTTCTTCGTCGAACGGCGCGCTGCCCATCGCACGCGCGACGTGCGGATCTTCGACCACCTGGACGTGCGGCGCGAACACCGGCTTGCCGAGGCTGTCGACGAGGAACGAGGTCTTGCGGTACAGCGCGCCGCCGCTCGTGGCCTGAACGAACGCGCCGAGAATGCCGGCGGCGAGCGGCGCTTCGAACAGCACCGGCACCTTGCGCGTGTCGAGCCCGCGCGCGCCGATGCGCGACAGCGCCCGTTGCGCCGCGTAACGGCCCACCGCCTCCGGATCGGCCAGGTCTCCCGCGCTACGGGTCGACGTGTACCAGTCGTCGCGCTGCATGTTGCGCGCGCTGCCGGCAATCGGTGCGCACGCGATGTAGTGGCGCGAGTACGGATAGCCGGCGAGGAAACCGCGCGAGGTAGCCAGCACGAATTGCGAGTGCTGCGCCGAGACGCTCGCGCCTTCCGAATTCCTGATCTGCGGATCGGTGGCGAACGCGGCGTCTTCCGAGCGGCGGGCGATTTCCACCGCTTCGTCGGCCGACAGATTCCACGGGTGATACAGATCGAGATCGCGCGGTGCGGTTTCGAGCAAATCTGCCTCGGCGAGGCCCGCGCAGTCGTCTTCAGCGGTGAAGCGGGCGATGTTGTACGCCGCCGCGACCGTATCCTTCAAAGCCTGCGACGAAAAGTCAGAAGTGCTCGCGTTGCCGCGTTTGTTGCCGATGAACACCGTCACGCCGACCATCTTGTCGCGGTTGTGTTCGATCGTCTCGACTTCGCCGCGCCGCACGGAGACGGACAGACCGTCGCCTTCGGAAATCTCGGTCGCCGCGTCGGTACCGCCGAGCGACTTCGCGTGACGAAGGATGTCCGAGGCGATTTCCTTCAGTTCATCCTGGGTATGCGGAAAAAAGCGCTGCTTGACGTCCATGTCTGCTGCCATTGTCGTTGCCGTCCTGTTCGGGGCCGAGCGGCCCTGTGTGTTCGCCCATGTCACGCACGTGCGGGCACATTTGCGTGCGCATGTGCGTGCGCATGTGCGTGCGCATGTGCGTGGTTACGCATCCCGCGATCATAGCAAGGTACGCGAAGCTGTACCTGGCATTCGCTGCGCCCGGCGTTGCCCTGGCACTGCCCTGGTATGGTCATGGCTTTCTCCCGGCTTGCCAGGCTCGCCGCGTTTGCAAAAACTCCGGCGCAGGGCCTTGTGCACAGCAGCACGGCGGGTTCAGAGGACGCGGCACGCTACAATATCGGTATGACACGCAAAACCCGCATTCAACCCATCGAGTCCGCCGAGCCGGAAGTCGACGAGAACGGCTACGACCGTCCCAGCAAGTCCCAGCTCAAGCGCGACATGCACGAGCTGCAGGAGTTGGGCTCGGCGCTGATCGCGCTGCCCAAAGACGCGCTCAAGCGCATGCCGATGCCCGAAAAGCTCGACGACGCCGTACGCGAAGCGCGCCGCATCACCGATCACGAAGGCAAGCGCCGCCAGGTGCAGTACGTCGGGCGCGTGATGCGCTCGTTGCTGGACGAGGAAACCGCCGCGCTGCGCACCGCGCTCGACACCTATAACGGTGTCAACAAGGCGGAAACGGCCAAGCTGCACTGGATCGAGCGCACCCGCGAGAAACTGCTCGCCGACGACGCCGCGCTGACTGAATTCATCCGCCAGCACCCGAATGCCGATCCGCAGCAGGGTCGCACGCTGATCCGCAACGCCCGCAAGGAAGCGCAGCAAAGCAAGCCGCCGCGCTACTTCCGCGAACTGTTCCAGTGGATCAAAAACGCCGACGGCCCGTCTGCCGACACCGATTCCGAAGCGGAAGACGCCCTGGAAGACGACGATGACGACCGCGACGCTTAAGCCGACGCGCCAGCATCCCGACGAAATCGTGATCGGCCTCGTGTCGATCAGCGACCGCGCGTCCACCGGCGTGTATGAGGACAAAGGCATCCCGGCTTTGCAGGAATGGCTTGGCCTTGCCCTGAATTCACCGTTTCAGGTGGTCACGCGGCTGATTCAGGACGAAGCGCCCATCATTTCCGCCACGCTGATCGAACTGGTCGACGAGGTCGGCTGCGATCTGGTGCTGACCACCGGCGGCACCGGTCCGTCGCGCCGTGATGTGACGCCGGAAGCGACTTTGGCGGTGGCCACGAAGGAAATGCCGGGTTTCGGCGAGCAGATGCGGCAGATCAGCCTGAATTTTGTGCCGACTGCGATTCTGTCGCGCCAGGTGGCGGTGATCCGCGAAACGGCAGGGCATGCCGCGCTGATCGTCAATTTGCCGGGGCAGCCGAAGTCGATCAAGGAAACGCTGGAAGGCTTGCGTGACGCCGAAGCAGGCGGCGCAGTGAAGGTGCCGGGGATTTTCGCCGCCGTGCCCTATTGCATCGATCTGATCGGCGGCCCGTATATGGAAACCAACGCCGACGTAGTGAAGGCGTTCCGGCCGAAGAACGCGGTGCGCGCGCCTCGGCAGGATTAAGGTTGAAACGGCAGCTTGGGCGCTATTCCGCGGCAGGCGTTTCCGGCTCCTGCGAGGCCGCCGGAATCAGGAAATGCTCGCGGTAGTACTTCAGCTCGTCGATCGATTCATGGATGTCGGCCAGCGCTGTGTGCATCGCGCGTTTCTGGAAACCCTTGTAGATTACCGGCTGCCAGCGGCGGCACAGTTCCTTCAGCGTGCTGACGTCGAGATTGCGGTAATGGAAGAAGCGCTCCAGATCCGGCATCCAGCGCGCCATGAAACGGCGGTCCTGGCAGATCGAGTTGCCGCACATCGGCGATTTGCCGGGTGGTACATAAGCGCTGAGAAAATCGCGAATCTGCTCGGTGGCGTCGGCTTCACTCACCGTCGACGCCTTCACGCGATCGATCAGACCCGAGCGGCCATGCGTGTTCTGGTTCCACTGATCCATTTTGGCGAGCGTCTCGTCGCTCTGATGAATCGCCAGCACCGGCCCTTCAACCAACCTGTCGAGCGTCGAATTCGTCACCACCACCGCGATTTCGATGATGCGGTCGGTGTCCGGCTCGAGCCCGGTCATTTCCATGTCCAGCCAGACGAGATTCATGTCGCTGCGCACGAGCGGCGGCTGTTCGGTGGATGAGAGGATGTCAGTCATGAAGGCAACCCTGATGGCCGGGCAGACGGCTTACTGGAAGCACGTTTGCCGAGGCAATTGTTCGTATGAGATTGGTTTGAGCCGGTTTATGCCGGTTTGGACTTATCGTCCCCGCCGCCAGGCGGGAAGAAACATATAATTCTCGCATAGATACCACGGAATCCCCGGATGCCTACCCTGTACTTCACTGTTCTGTTCGTCGTCGCCGTCGTGGCGATGGTCGGCACCAAACTGTGGCTCGCGTCGCGGCAGATCCGCTTCGTCGCGGGTCATCGCGAGCAGGTGCCGAGCCAGTTTGCCGGCACCATCGCGCTCACCGCGCATCAGCGCGCCGCGGACTACACCGTCGAACGCACGCGGCTGACGATGATCGAGATCGTCGTCGGCGCCGCTGTGCTGATCGGGCTGACGCTGCTGGGCGGCGTTCAGTCGCTCGATCTGGCGATTTCCGATTGGCTGGGCCGCGGCTACGCCGGCCAGATCGCGCTGGTCGCGGCGGTGATCGCGATCACTAGCGTGATCGACCTGCCGTTCGAGTACTACCGGCAATTCGTGGTCGAGCAACGCTTCGGCTTCAACCGGATGAGCAAGGGTATTTTCTTCCTCGACCGTCTCAAGGGCATCCTGCTCGGCGCCGCGTTCGGCCTGCCGCTGCTGTTCGTCGTGCTATGGCTGATGAACCAGGCCGGCAGCCTGTGGTGGCTGTGGACTTGGGTCGTCTGGGTCGCGTTCCAGATGCTCGTGCTGGTGCTGTATCCCTCGTTTATCGCGCCGCTCTTCAACAAGTTCGAGCCGCTCAAGGACGACGCGCTGAGAAGCCGCATCGAAGCGCTGATGCAGCGCTGCGGCTTCGCGGCCAAGGGCCTGTTCGTGATGGACGGCAGCCGTCGTTCGGCACACGGCAATGCCTATTTCACCGGCTTCGGCGCCGCCAAGCGGATCGTGTTCTTCGATACGCTGCTCGCGCGCCTGTCGGGTAACGAGATCGAAGCGGTGCTCGCGCACGAACTCGGCCACTTCAAGCGCCGCCACGTGATCAAGCGGATGGTCGTCACGTTCGCGATCAGCCTCGTGATGCTCGCCCTGCTCGGCTGGCTCACGCAATGCGTGTGGTTCTATGAAGGACTGGGGGTGCGGCCGTCGCTGATCGGCGGTAATAGCGGCCTCGCGCTGGTGCTGTTCTTCCTCGCGCTGCCGGTGTTCCTGTTCTTCGTCACGCCGCTCGGCAGCCTGAGCTCGCGCAAGCACGAGTTCGAAGCCGACGCCTTCGCCGCCACGCAAACCGATGCGCAAGATCTCGTCAACGCGCTCGTCAAGCTGTATGAGGACAACGCGTCGACCTTGACGCCCGATCCTCTCTATACCGCGTTCTATTACTCGCATCCGCCGGCGTCGCAGCGGATCGACCGCCTGCTGCGGCACGCATGAGCGGCCGCTCCCCGAAAGCGCCGCGCGCGCCGTCCAGCACGCGCGTGGGCGGCCTGGTGATTGCTGCTCATGGGCGCCACTACATGGTCGCACCGGAAGACGGCAGTCCGATGCTCCAGTGCTTCCCGCGCGGCAAGCGCAGCGAAGTGGCCGTCGGCGATCGCGTGATTTACGAACCGACTTCGGCTGATCAGGGCGTGATCGTCGAGATCGGCGAGCGGCGCAATCTACTGTATCGCTCGGATCAGTACAAGTCGAAACTCTTTGCCGCGAACCTCGATCAGTTGCTGGTCGTGCTGGCCACCGAACCGCATTTCAGTGAAGACCTGCTCGGCCGCGCGCTGGTTGCCGCCGAGGCACACGAGTTGAAGCCGTTGATCGTGCTGAACAAGATTGACGTTGTAGGTGAACTTGCGGGCGCGCGCATGCGCCTGGAACGCTATACCGCGTTGGGTTATACGGTCGTGGAAGTGTCGATCAAGACGCAGCCTGACGCCGCGCGCGCCGCTTTGATCGAGCATCTGCAAGGTCACTCGACGCTGCTGCTCGGCCAGTCGGGCATGGGCAAATCGACGTTGGTGAATCTGCTGATTCCGGATGCCGAGGTTGCTACGCGTGAGATCTCGACCGCGCTGAACAGCGGGCGGCATACCACGACTTTCACGCGGCTCTACCCTTTGCCCGGTGGTGACGGCGGTGCGTTGATCGATTCGCCGGGCTTCCAGGAATTCGGCCTGCATCATCTGACCGAAG
>NZ_DASRSY010000218.1:0-6631 GCF_035656215.1 Paraburkholderia sp. | reverse complement strand
CGGCTTTCGTCACAAGTCGCCGTTCCCCCGTGCGGTGCCGCCATCGGCCAAACCGCCGAACAGCCCCGACGCCGTCAAGCCGAACACGCCGCTCGCAACCGGGCCGCTCGGCTGGCCCGCCGCGCCTGAAGATCTGTTCATCGACGAAAACGGCGGCCCGGTTCGCATCGACAAAGCCTTCTCCTGGGAATATCCGCTTGCCGTGCACGGCTTGATGCATAGCGTGATCACCAACGCGTGGCGCGGCGACCCCTATCCCATCGACACGCTGCTGATTTTCATGGCGAACATGGCGTGGAATTCGTCGATGAATACGGTGAAGGTGCGCGAGATGCTTGCCGACAAGCATGCAAACGGCGAGTACAAGATTCCGTTTCTTGTGGTGTGCGATGCGTTCCAGTCGGAGATGACGGCGTTCGCCGATCTGATCTTGCCGGACACGACTTATCTCGAGCGGCACGACGCCATGTCGATGCTCGACCGGCCGATCTCCGAGTTCGACGGCCCCGTGGATTCCGTGCGTGTGCCGGTCGTGCCGCCGACGGGCGAGTGCAAGCCGTTCCAGGAAGTGCTGATCGAACTCGCTTCGCGCCTCAAGTTTCCCGCCTTCACGGCGGCCGACGGCACGCGCCGCTTTCGCGACTATCCCGACTTCATCGTCAATCACACGACGACGCCGGATTCCGGCGTGGGCTTTCTGATCGGCTGGCGCGGCAAGGACGGCGACAAGGCGCTGGTCGGCGAGCCGAATCCGCAGCAGTGGGAACAGTACGCAAAGAACAACTGCGTGTTCCATTACCGCTTGCCGGAGACGCTCCAGTACATGCGTAACTGCAACGGACCGTATCTCGACTGGGCGGTGGAAAAAGGCTTCCGTAAATTCAAGGAGCCGATCCTGATCCAGCTGTACTCCGACGTCATGCAGAAGTTCAGGCTCGCTGCGCAAGGCCGCACAAGCGGCAGGCAGCCTCCCGAGCACTTGCGGGCACGGGTCGAAAAGTATTTCGATCCACTGCCGTTCTGGTATGCACCGCTCGAAAGCGATTCCACTGACCTCGCGCGTTTTCCGCTCGCCGCCGTGACGCAACGGCCCATGGCGATGTATCACTCGTGGGATTCGCAGAACGCGTGGCTGCGGCAGATTCATGGCGAGAACTATCTCTACATGAATCCGCTAATGGCGGCCGAAAACGGTATCGCCGACGGCAGCTGGATCTATGCCGAGTCGCAATGGGGCCGCGTGCGTTGCATGGCGCGCTTTAGCGAGACCGTGGAGCCGGGCACGGTATGGACCTGGAACGCGATCGGCAAGGCGTCGGGCGCGTGGAATCTCGGCGCGGGCGCGAACGAATCGCAGCGCGGCTTCCTGCTCAACCACCTCATCACCGACGAGTTACCCGGTCGCGACGAAGCGGCCGCGCGCCTCTCGAATTCGGACCCGGTGACAGGGCAGGCCGCGTGGTACGACGTGCGCGTGCGCATCTATCCGGCGGAAGCGGACGCGAGTCATACGTTGCCGCAGTTCGACGCGATGCCGGCGTTGCCGGGGTCGAACGGGGTGATATCTCGGATCGTGCAGACCTATTTCGCGGGACGAGGCGAATTCGCGGCGCGGTTGCGTGGCGCGGCTGGGCGTAAGTAGTACACGTGCAACACGCGTGCAGCGCGCAGGTAACGGGTGAGCAGGGACAAGTAGCGCACCAGCATCGGATAGGCAGCGCACAAGTCACGTAAGGAAAGCGGCAAGGAGCGATTCATGACTCAGATGGCGTTGGTGATCGACCTGAACGTATGCGTGGGATGTCAGGCTTGCGTCACGAGTTGCAAGGAGTGGAATACGTCGGGGGAGTCGGGCAGTCTCGCCGACCTGAATCCGTACGATGCCGATCCGTCGGGCACGTTCTTCAATCGCGTGCAGAGCTTTGAAGCCGGCAGCTACCCGGACGCGGAGACGATCCACTTCCCGAAGTCATGTCTGCACTGCGAGGACCCGCCATGCGTGCCGGTGTGTCCGACCGGCGCCAGTTACAAGCGCAAGGAAGACGGCCTCGTGCTGGTCGATTTCGACAAATGCATCGGCTGCAAATACTGCGCATGGGCGTGTCCGTACGGCGCGCGCGAACTCGATGAAGCGCGCAAGGAGATGACCAAGTGCACGCTGTGCGTCGATCGTATTCACGATGAAAACCTCTCCGAGCGAGATCGCCAACCGGCATGCGTGCTCGCGTGCCCGACCTCCGCACGACTGTTCGGCGATATCCACGATCCGGAGTCGGTGGTGTCGAAGGCAATCGAGGAGCGCGGCGGTTATCAGTTGATGCCTGAGTGGAACACGCGGCCAGCGAACCACTATCTGCCGCGCATCACGACGTCGGCATCGGGTTGCGGCAGCGGCGCCTGCTCGTGCAAAGACGCGGATACGGCGCTGAAGGCGCCCGAATCCGTCGATGCGCAGCTCGAGCGCGGCGAACTGCATCTTGCGTCGATGGCGACGCGTATCTAAAGGACCTGGCGATGAATCCGGCTTTTTCGGTGGTTTTTCTCACGACGTTAAGTGGCGCGGCACAGGGTCTGCTGATCGCGCTCGTCGGCGTGGAGACGGCTGCGCATCTGGGACTCGTCACAGGTCCTGCGGATGCGTTCTATGTCACTGGCGCGGGCCTGTCGGTCGTGTTGGGCGGCCTCGGACTGATCGCCTCGTTCTTCCATCTCGGGCATCCGGAGCGCGCGTGGCGTGCGGTTGCGATGTGGCGGACCTCGTGGCTGTCGCGCGAATGTTTGTGCCTGCCGGCGTTTCTCGCATGCACGTTTTTCTACGGCGTCGCGCACGGGTTCGGCTCGCCGTGGTCGCTCGCGATAGGCTGGCTTGGCGTGGTGGCGAGCGCTCTGTTGTTCGTTTGTTCGGCGATGATCTACGCGTGCCTGCGTTTTCTACAGGAATGGGCCACGCCGCTGACGCTGGTCAACTTCGTGCTGCTAGGTTGCGCGTCCGGGTTCACATTGGCGACGGCGATGACCGCGTGGTTCGCACCGGGTCTGACAGCGGGCCTGGCGATCTGTGCCTGCGTGTTGACGCTTGCGGGCTGCGGGAGCCGTTCGGCGTCGCTCGTGCGCAATGCGCGGTTGCGGCCGAAGTCCACTGTGCAGAGCGCAACCGGCATCAAAAACCCCAAGCTCGTACAGGTCTCGCGTGGCTTTACCGCTGGCGCGTTCAATTTGCGCGAGTTCTTTCACGGTAAATCGGCGGGGACGCTGCGCGGCGTCAAGTGGGGGTTCCTCGCGGCCGCGTTTGTTGCGCCGGTCGTGTTGATGGTGCTGGGCGCAAGCCTGCATTCGATCGGCGTCTCGCTCAGCTTGCTGGCGGCTGCGTGTCTCGTGCAATACGCCGGTCTTGTGGCGGAGCGGTGGTTTTTCTTCGCTGAGGCGAAGCATCCACAAAACCTGTATTACGCGAGAGTGGGGTGATGCCGCTGTCAGTGCGACTTACCCACACGCGCCGACCTCGCCACAGGCGGTGCAAAAATCGCAACCGTCCTTGCGGATCACCGCATTCGCTCCACACGAGCCGCACTTGCGTCCGAGCATGGTGTGCAGCCCTTGCACGCCGCCGGGCTGCGTCAGCGTCGACTCGTCGTTAGCTTCACCGGGATGCGGCCGGATACCGAAATCCGCCGGCAACGCCGTTTCGGCTTTCATCTGCCCGCGTGGTAGACGCGCCAACACACGCGACGGCACCTGATTGCCTTCGGCATCGAGAAAACCGCGCCGATGCAAAATTTGCTGGATCGCAAAAGCGAGTGCCGCCACTTCGGAATCGTGCCAGCGCGGCGTGCGATGACCGTCGAGACGCTGCACCTCACCGAGCCGCACCTGCCCACGATCCCACGACACCTTGCGCATATCCTGCAAGTTACGCGCGACAAAACCACCGCGTGCCGCGAGCGACAGCGAACGCATCGTCGCCGTGATCCATTGTTGCGATTCGTCGCGCTGACCGGTCGGAATGAAGAACTCGATGGGGCGCTCGATGGTGACGTCTTCACCGCCGAGGCGTCCCGTCACTTCGATGAACGACACCGCCACGTAAAGCGACTTCTTGCCGGCTTGTGTCAGGTATTCGACCTTTTCGATGATGGCCGGCAACTCGCCCTTGGGCCGATGATCGATCGCGATTCTCAGCGGATCCTGATCGGTCTCGACCAGCGTGTCATCCGCTTGCGGCGAGCTCACGCTCAGCACCGCGCCGAGCGTTTCATTCGGGCGGTACGTGGCGAGACCTTTGAGGCCGTTTTTCCACGCGTCGAAGTAGAGGCTTTCGAACGCTTCGAACGGATAGTCCGCCGGCACGTTCACCGTCTTCGAGATCGACGTGTCTACATAAGGTTGTACGGCGGCCATCATATCGAGGTGGTCGCGTGCCGACATTTCGAGCGCGCTGACGAAGTAGTCGGGCAGATTTTTCACGTCGCCGCCGAGCTCGCGATAAAGACGATACGCGTAGTCTTCGACATCGAACGATTCGCGGCCGCCGTCGGCCATCACCTTCATGCGCGTGTAGGTCCACGAGAAGGCGGGCTCGATGCCGTTCGACGCGTTGTCGGCGAACGCAAGGCTGACGGTGCCCGTCGGCGCGATCGACAGCAAATGACTGTTGCGGATGCCGTCCTGACGTATCGCATCCTTGATGTCGTCGGGCAGGCGCGAGGCGAAGGTGCCCGTTTCCAGATAACGCACAGCGTCGAACAACTCAAACGCGCCACGCTCGCGCGCCAGTTCAACCGACGCCCGATAGGCTTCGTCGCGCATCAGCCGGGCGATGCGTACCGCGAAGTCGCGGCCTTCCTGCGAGTTGTAGCGCAGGCCGAGCATCACCAACGTATCGCCGAGGCCGGTGAAGCCCACGCCGATGCGCCGCTTGGCGCGCGACTCGTCATATTGCTGCTGCAGCGGCCATAGCGTGACGTCGAGCACGTCGTCGAGAAAGCGTACCTGGGTGCGGGTGCGTTTGGCGAGACCGTCCCAGTCGAACGACGACTTGCGGCCTTTCATTTGCGCGAACGGATCGAGCACGAAACGCGTGAGGTTCAACGGTCCGAGATTGCAGCAGCCGTAAGCTGGCAGCGGTTGTTCGCCGCACGGATTGGTGGCGCGGATAGTTTCGACGGCGCGAAGATTGTTGTCCTCGTTCATGCGCGAGATGAACACGATGCCGGGTTCGGCGACGTCGTGGGTGGAGCGCATGATGCGATCCCAGATCTCGCGAGCGGGCCGTTCGCTGTACACCCACAGGCCGTCTTCGCGTTGCCGCACGTCGCCCGCCGCGCGCAGCGCCGGTGACGGCTCGGCGCGGTGCACGAGCGGCCAGGGCTGATCTTCTTCGACGGCGCGCATGAGTTCGTCGGTGACGCCGACCGACACGTTGAAATTGTTCCAGCGGCCTTTCGAATGTTTCGCCTCGATGAATTCGATCAGATCGGGATGATTGCAGTCGAGCACGGCCATTTGCGCGCCGCGCCGCGAGCCGGCGCTTTCGACGGTCCGACAGGAGGCGTCGAATACGTCCATATAACTGCACGGTCCGGACGCGGACGAACTGGTGGTATGAACGCGGGCACCCTTAGGCCGGATCGCGGAGAAGTTGTAGCCGACACCACCGCCGCGGCGCATCGTTTCGGCGGCTTGGAGTAGCGCCACGTAAATGCCGGGAAGGCCTTGTTCGTCGACGCCTTGAATCGCATCGCCGACTGGTTGCACGAAGCAGTTGATGAGCGTGGCGGCGATGCCCGTGCCGGCCGCGCTCATGATGCGTCCGGCGCCGAGTGCGCCGTGCCGCAGATTGTCGACAAAAAGCGCTTCCACCGATTCGCGCAACGCTTCCGGTTCCGCCTGAGCGACGCCGCGGGCGACGCGCTGGAAAACGTCGTCGGCCGATTGCTCGTCGCCTTTCGCGTATTTCTCGATCAGGACGTCCAGCGAGAATTGTTGCGGTGCAACTAGCTGGGCGGGAGGAACCGCTGCGGCGCGGGTTTCCGGGGTGTCTTCTGCCATGGTGTCGCCTCTAACGGCACCGCAAGAGGCGCGGCGCGGTGGTGGGAATTGCGGGTCACCATAACGCCGCGCGGTGGGCGAGCAGGGTGACTTGGCGCAATGAGGCTTACCTTAGCGCACGTGGCGAGGGGCCGCAATTAGGGTGCTTGCCTTTGCCCCTGACTATCCCGTCGCTAGTTGATTCCGTTGCGATGTCTATCAAAATAGATTCCCGATTTTTGTAGATAGTTGACATGGAGATTTCAGCGCAAAGGGTCGTTTTTTAAATCTGCCTGGCGGTAGAGGTAAATTGCCTCGCATCATAAACATTTTTTTGCAATAAGAAGAATCCTAGAATGCTGCCAATATTTTTGCAAAATTTTGCAATGCCCGTCATATAGGTTCTTCACAAACGTCATCCGTCAATCTATATTATCTGTCGATTTCAGTGCTTCGGTCGTTGCAGATGAAAGTAATTTAAGACTTTAGTGGAATATTTAAAATAAACGCGGGTAAGCGCATGTCGTTATACACAACGTCGCTGTCGCGCCACGACAGCGAGAAAGCTCGTTTACTTTCAATGACATAGAGCAGCGCTTGTAAA
>NZ_DASRSY010000217.1:0-28020 GCF_035656215.1 Paraburkholderia sp. | reverse complement strand
AACTGACCTGGGAAATTTATCGCGACACGCTCATCGAACAGGCGGAGCAGGGGGTCGATTACTTCACCGTCCACGCCGGGGTTCTATTAAGATACATCCCAATGACGGCGCGGCGCGCCACCGGCATCGTCTCGCGCGGCGGCTCGATCATGGCGAAGTGGTGTCTGGCTCACCACAAGGAAAGCTTCCTGTACGAGCACTTCGAAGACATCTGCGAAATCATGAAAACGTATGACGTAGCCTTCTCGCTCGGCGACGGCCTGCGTCCCGGCTCGATCTACGACGCGAACGACGAAGCGCAACTCGGCGAGCTGAAGACACTCGGCGAACTCACGCAGATCGCGTGGAAGCACGACGTGCAGACCATGATCGAAGGTCCGGGCCACGTGCCGATGCAGCTGATCAAGGAAAACATGGACCTGCAACTGGAATGGTGTGACGAAGCACCGTTCTACACGCTTGGACCCCTGACCACCGACATCGCGCCGGGCTACGACCACATCACGTCGGGCATTGGGGCTGCGATGATCGGCTGGTTCGGCACCGCGATGCTCTGCTACGTGACGCCGAAGGAACACCTTGGGCTTCCGAACAAGAACGACGTCAAGACCGGCATCATCACCTACAAGCTCGCCGCGCACGCCGCCGATCTGGCGAAGGGCCATCCGGGCGCGCAGGTGCGTGACAATGCGTTGTCGAAGGCGCGTTTCGAATTCCGTTGGGAAGACCAGTTCAATCTCGGTCTCGATCCGGACAAGGCACGCGAATTCCACGACGAAACGCTGCCGAAGGATTCGGCCAAGGTCGCGCACTTCTGTTCGATGTGCGGCCCGCACTTCTGCTCGATGAAAATCACTCAGGACGTGCGCGAATTCGCTGCGCAGCAAGGCCTCTCCGACGACGATGCGCTGAAGAAAGGCATGGAAGTGAAGTCGATCGAGTTCATGAAGAAAGGCGCTGAGATTTATCAGCGGCAGTAAGGTGAGGATCGCGGGCGCAGGAGCGTGCGCCCGCTATTCGAACCTTACGCCTCACTGCATTGCAGCACCGAAGCCCGCCACTGGCGGGCTTTTGCATTTCTGCGCAAGCCGCCATGCCACATGCCGACAGAATGTAAGCGTGTGATCGCGAAATCGACAGTCTGCTTCTGATGACACGGGCCCGTGCATCTGGATGCGTGCCGATTGCTGCGAAAAACGCTTTGCAATGAGGTGAAATAAGCCGTTACGGTTTTGCAATCCTGTTGGCGCTACAGCGGCGTAAGCTCAGGCTATGACGCCCCGGATGGCGGCGTCCGATGGTAAACAGGAGCGCGTCATGAAGTCCCGCGTCATCAACTCTCTTTGCGCAATCAGCCAGCGGCTGCCGCGCGGCTTGCCCCGTCTTTCCCAAACTGGAATCGCGCTTGCCGGCGCGGCCTGCATGCTGACGCTATCCGGCTGCTATTACCCTTATGGCTACTATCCGGGCTACTACCCGTATTATGGCTACGGCACGGTCCCGGCCACCGACGTTCAGCGTGAAGTAGCCGTCGGCACTGCCGGCGATTCGGCAATTTCGCAGCAACAACAGGCTCAAGCCGCGCAGCAGGCCCGGGCCAATGCGCAAACCCAGCCGCCCACCTACGCGGTGGCCCAGCCGCCCGTGTACGTTGCTCCCCCCTATCCCGTCTATCCTGCCTACTATCCGCCGCCGGTCTATCCGGCTTATTACGGGTATCCAGGCTGGTATGGCCCGTCGGTCTCGATCGGCTTCGGTTTCGGCGGCTATTGGGGCGGCGGCCGCGGCGGATGGGGTGGCCACGGGCACTATCACTGAGTCTTGCCGATCTGGCTTACCCCCTGACCCTTATGCGATGCGTGTGCATGGCGAGCCTTCTTTGGCACCCCGCGCACGCATCGTGCCGCGCGCAGTCCGTGCCGCACAACGCGACGCTTTCGCCCATTCGCCCCTCCTCCCGTAGTTTCCCTTCTTGACGGCCAACATCCGGGCTCTATGCTTGGGGAAGCCACTCACAGTACTTGTTTAAATAAGCGACCCGGCGCGTCCTGCACGCGCCGCCGACGCCCATCCGTCCTGCCATAGCGACGCGTCCGTAGTGCGTAGTCCCGCGTCGATTTCGAACAACAACGAAGGAGACGTGATGTTTCACCAACTACTCACTCCCGTCGGCAATGCGCTATTGCCGTCGTTTCTGGTTGCCGCGCTGCCGATCATCGTCGTCCTGTTACTGCTTGGCTGGGCGCGCCGGCCGGCCTGGCAGGCTTCACTCGCGGGGCTGATTGTCGGCCTGATCGTGGCGATTTTCGTATGGCAGTTCCCGGTCGGACTCGCGCTCGCTTCGGTCGCCAACGGTGCGGTCTTCGCCTGCTGGCCGGTGATGTGGATCGTGTTCGCGGCGATCCTGCTCTACAACATCTCGCAGCGCTCGGGCCGCTTCGCGGCCTTCCGTATGTGGATGATCGACAACCTGCCGAACGACCGACGCGTCGTGCTGGTGGTGATCGGCTTTTCGTTTGGCGCGCTGCTCGAAGGGATTTCCGGCTTCGGCACACCGGTCGCGATCACCAGTTCGCTGCTGATCCTGCTCGGCTTCCCCACCCTCGAAGCGCTCACCTTTACGCTGATTTTCAATACCGCCCCGGTCGCGTTCGGCGCGCTGGGCGTACCGATCACGGTACTCGGCGCGGTCACGCACCTGCCCGCCGACACGCTCGCCAAGATGGTCGGACGGCAATTGCCGTTCTTCGCCTTGCTGCTGCCGTTCTACGTGATCGGCGTGTATGCGGGCTTTCGTAACATGCTACGCGTGTGGCCGGTACTGCTGGTATCGGGCGCGAGTTTCGCGCTGACGCAGTTCGTCGCATCGAACTACGTGAACTACAGCCTGACCGACGTGTTGTCGTCGATGGTCTCACTGATCCTGACGATCGCGTTCCTGCGTGTATGGAAGCCCGCCGTCGATCCAAAGTTCGCGATCAACATCGATCGCGTGGGCGAGGTGCGCGGCAAGATCAGCGGCGGCCAGGGCTGGTATCCATGGATCATCGTCTCGGCGGTAGTGATCGTCTGGACCATCGCCAAAATCTTCCTGATCGGCGACGTCAAGGTGCCGTGGCCGGGCCTCGACAAGGCCGTGTACATTACCCTGTACAACACGCCATACGGCGCGGTGTGGGACTTCCAGCCCCTCGCCACAGGCACGGCGATTCTGGTCGCCGCCATCATCACGTCGTTCGTGACGGGTCTGGGGGTGCGCGAATTTGGCAAGGCCATTGTCGACACGTGGGTCCAGACGCGCATCGCCATTCTGACGGTGGCGACCATCGTCGCGCTCGCGTATCTGATGAACTACTCAGGGCTCACCTACACGCTCGGGCTCGGCGCTGCGTCGGTCGGACCGTTCTTTCCGCTGGTGTCGGCGTTCCTCGGCTGGGTCGCGGTGTTCCTGTCCGGCAGCGATACCTCGGGCAACGCGCTGTTCGGCAACCTGCAGGTCGTGGCGGCCCATCAGTTGAACCTGAACCCGATCCTGATGGCGGCGACCAATTCGTCGGGCGGCGTGATGGGCAAGATGATCTCGCCGCAAAACATCTCGACCGGCGTGGCGACGACCGAGCTCAAAGGCAAGGAAGGCGTCGTATTCGCCAAGACCTTCAAGCATTCGATTCTGTTGACGGTGATCCTCGGCGTGCTGGTGTGGCTGCAGCAGAACTTCCTGCAGGGGATGATTCCGCACTGAGGTTTGTCTGGCTATCGATGTAACGACGGTGTGCGCTTGCCAATTCCTTCGGACGATAGCCTGCGCGATGGATTCGATCAGCTAGTTGATATCTGAATGGGTGAATCGGCGGACGTGCTCTTTCGGGCATGTCCGCTTTTTTAACAGCATGCATTCGACCCACCTGAGGCCGCGTAAGCGGCCGGTGCTGCTCGTGCTGCTCATACCGGGGCGCTAGGGGTGCTTGGCTCATGCCAAGGTCCTGCTGCCAAAGTCCATACGGCTAATGCACCACCACAAAATAATTCATACTTTTTCGGCGCCCACCCCGTCGCGCCTGCATCTGCCCCCTCCCTCACATCAATCTCATCGCAATTTTTCTCACATTAGCGTGAGAATTGCTCGTTTTGCAGCCAGCCCGGCTGGGCTTACGATGATGGCAATCAGACGTCCTTCATCCCGCGAATCTTGCCGTTTCATTCCAGCCTGAAACGTTTCGCGCGATCGCGCTGCTACGATGCGCGGACGTCTCGACTCAACCGCGCGCGGCGCCACGACAATGAACACCAAAAACCTGTTGCAGTTGCTGATCCTGGCCGCCTTGTGGGGCGCCTCGTTTCTGTTTATCCGTGTCGGCGTGGCCGATTTTGGCGTCGCACCGCTGATGGCATTGCGGGTCGGCATCGGCGCGATCTTCCTCGCCGTCGTGCTGGTTGCGCGGCGGCCGTTGCGTCAGTCCGCGACGATCCTGCGCACGCGCGCCTTTCCGCTCCTGGTGGTCGGCATCCTGAATTCGGCGGCGCCGTTCTGCCTGTTCGCGTATGCCGAGCTGACGCTGTCGGCGGGCGTGACATCCGTCATCAATGCAAGCACGCCGCTGTGGGGCGCACTCGTCGGCTTTCTATGGCTGCGTGACCGCCTGAGCGCACTGCGCACGCTCGGTCTCGTGATCGGCTTTCTCGGCGTACTCATGCTGGTGTGGGATCAGATCGCCGCGCCGAACGGTTCGGCCGCCTCGCCGTTGAGCACCGCGCTCGCGGCCGCCGCCGCGCTCGGCGCCACGCTGCTTTACGGCATCGCCGCCAACTACACGAAGCGCCACCTGACCGGCGTCGACGCATTGACCGTCGCGACCGGGACGATGACCGGCGCCACCATCGTGCTGCTGCCGCTCGCCGCAATCTACTGGCCGGCTGCGCCGATCTCGCTGCACGCCTGGGGCGCGGTCATCGCACTGGGTGTCGCGTGTACCGGCGTCGCGTACATGCTGTTCTTCCATCTGATCGCGGTGGTCGGGCCGGCACGCGCGATTACGGTGACCTTCGTGATTCCGATCTTCGGCATTCTGTGGGGCGCGCTATTTCTCAGCGAAACCGTGTCGCCGGGCATGCTGGAAGGCTGCGGCGTGATTCTCGTCGGCACCGCGCTTGCCACCGGCGTGATCAAGCGTCTGCCTTGGAGCGGCCCGCGCCGCGCCGACACCTGAAAACCGTCTCGCTCAATACATTCGGCGCGATCCAGCTCTCGCCCTGACGAGAATCGCGCCGACACAGAAAACCTCTTCGAGCGACGCCTCGTTCAGCGACGCCGTTTCCCGTCCTGCACCGCGCGTCGCGTCGACGGCTGCCCGGCAGTCAGTCCCGAGTACCCCAAAAAAATAGCCCGCACTCCATTAGAGTGCGGGCGAAACCGTCGCCCTACGAGGATAGGCGACGGGGCCACCTAGGCCGCGCGCCACGCGCGCAGGCCATCATCGGGCTAAGCACCGGTTCGTTCGCCGGTGCTGAAAGGGTCTGGGAATCGCCGATTCGGGAATCGCCGCAAGCTCATGGCGGATGTTACGAATCCGGCCCCATGAGTCTTTAAAAGCAGCTTGCGTGCCAGTTATAGAGGCTCACAAGAAATTGTCGCAAACCATTGATTATTATTGGATTGTTTTGCGATGAAAACATGCTGGGGAGGCTGGCGGAAGGAGTTCTGCGAGTTACGTCACCGGGGTAACGTCACGTAACATGCGGCCGCACGCGGCGGCCGCGATGCCTCGCTTCATACGTTTGAAGCGAGGCCGAACATCAGGATATCGGCCATTTCGTGCGTTGTGCAGCCGTATGCCGGACACGCAGGGCCACCGGCCGCCGCGTCTCGCGCGGGGACAAGGCCGCGCCGCATACAAGTGCCAGGACGAGCAAGCTCGCCGCCCACATCCAGTAAGGAATCACGTCGAACATGGCCATCTCCCGTTTAGCGCCGGTTCATGCCGGTGTTTTAGACAGAAGCAAACCGCGTGCGCGCCACGCCGGCGATTGGACAGCTCGCGGCGCGGAAGATGGAAGTGGACATAAAAAACCCGCCCAGGTTGCACGCTGGGCGGGTTTTCAGACAGCGTTCGCTGCGTACTACAACTTCGTTCAGTGCAACTGGTCGACCATTAGACTCAATATCTGCTTGGCCTGCGGGCTCTGATCGATAGCGCCCTTGTCGTCGACGACTGCCACACGAGTCTGATTAGGCGTCACCGCGCGCACGTTGACGAGATACTGCTTGGCGACCTTTTCCTTCTTGCCATGGAATACCTGGCTCCAGAAACCCTGCTCCGCCGAGGTCATATCCTTCGGATCGACGTAGCGCACGAAGTACAAACCGCGGCTCGCATCCCGATCGTCGACCGTGAAGTTGCTGCGATCGAGCGCGAGGCCCACGCGCAGCCATGCACGGTCATACGGCTCGCCGAGGGTCAGTTCGGTGGACGAGAGTTGCGCCGCCGTGCCGTTCGCCGCGTCATCCGGCATGGGCTGTTGCGCCGACAGCGCCACGTTTTGCGCCGCCGTCGCCGCAGCGGCCGACTTCGCACCCGCTGTAGCCGCGTTCGGCGCCGTTTGTGCACTCGCTGGCGAAAGCTCGGCGCTTTGCGTATCAGCCGACTTCGTGCGTGAATCGGTCAGCGCCAGCGCTGCCATCAGCCGCTTCAGGTATTCCTGTTCGAGGCCCGGATCGTTCGGCTTTGCTTCCCACTTGGTCGAATCGTTGTTCGTGCCCGTGATCGCCTCGCGCATGCCCTTCTGGCTGACGAACACATAGGTACCGCCGTTCGGCGCCGTTTCGAGACGCGTGCGGTACTTGTTGCGCTCAGAAGTCACATAGCTGTTGCCCAGTGCTTTGGACAGCGTGCCGCGGATCAGGCCGTCGTTGATCTGCGCGTGCGTTTCGTTCCAGTCCGTCTCCATCACGCCCTTGTCGCGCTGATCGACCACCAGCAGGAAGCCCTGTTCCTGCCAAAAGCGGCGAATTTGCGGCCAGGCCTGGTCGGGCGCCTTGTTGTCGATCACGAGCCAGCTTTCCGTGCCGTCACGCTGGATATGCATGCCGGTGACCTGTGGCACCACTGTCAGGATGCTGGTAGCCGGTGCTTGCGCCTGGACCTGCTTGAGCGTGGACAGCGAGGTTTCGCCGCCTTGCGGGGGCAACGAACGCTGATCGGACGTCTCATCGATCATGTTCGGCGGTACGGCAAGCGACACCTGCTTCGATTTCGAGTCGCTTTTGTAGTCAATTTTGGTCGGCGACGAGGTGCCGCAGCCGGCGACCAGACCGCCTGCCATCAGCATTACTGCAAACCGCTTGGTAAGACGAAGATCAGTCATGTTCAGGGAATCCTTCCGCTACGCCACGGCAAGTTTCCGTGGATCAACCCAACATTTTACCGATCCCAGCGAGACATGTGCAAAAACCCGGGTTAGCCCGCGAATTTAGCCGCCTGCAGGCGGCAAAAACGCGGGTTGCGACAAGTGAACTGGACGCCGGTAAATCGCTGCGCAACGTGAGCTTCCCATTGCAGAAAAGAGCCTCACTTCGCGGCAACGATCATCTCCCCGACAGCAGATTTAACAGTTCACAACACTTCCCAATCGCCCGCCAGACATGTACTACCCTATCGTCAGATCATTGTTTTAAAAGACACTTCGCACCTTTGTCACACGCTATTTTCGAGATTATCGCAAGCGCCGCACGCCGCTCCTGGCAAGGATCAGGAAACCCGGGTGTTATCTTGAATTGGACGTCTCAATAAAAGATTGAGCGCGCCAACTGCGAGACAGGTTGCCATGCCAAATCCTTCTTTCTTACCTGCCCTCGCCGTCCCGGCAATGGCGATTGCCGTGCTATGTGCCAGCACTGACGCGCGTGCCGAATTGGGCGGCACGATGCCCATCCAGGCGAATTCGACGACCGCGGCGCCCCAAACCCTGCTGAACGGAGCCTTACGCCTGCTCACGCTGACCGACGCGGGCAATACGACCATCAATGAGTACGCGACGAATACCGGCCAGATCATCGCTTACACGTGGCAAGGCCCGACCATGCCGGATCTGCGCGCGCTGCTGGGAAAGTACGCCGACTCCTACAGAACGGGTGCCGCAGCGTCGGTGCCGGACGGCAACCTGCACGCCTCGCGGGTAGTTCGCCCGGACGTAATCGTGGAATCCGGCGGCCCGATGCGCGGCTACGCAGGGCGCGCCTGGCTGCCCGCGGCCTTGCCGTCCGGCGTCACAGCCGACGATCTCCACTGACGCGCGTAAATCAACTAAAAAAACACCTCGACGATTGCCCTCGACATCATGAAACCCCCTTCTCGTCTCCATGCCCTGCTCCTCGTCTGCGCGGCACTCGCCGGTTGCGGCGGTGGCGGTGGCACATCGGCGGACTCGTCCCCGGCCGGTTCAGCCAGCCCGGTCAGCAGTCCGAACGCGGCAAGCCCGTCTGGAGCCAGCGCGCCGCCCGGGGCCGCCGTTCCGAGCACGGCCACCTCCGTGCCACAGTCGAGCACACCGAACGTTCAGCCGATCGCGGTCACCACCGCGCCGGGTTTGACGCGCAACATGCTGACGACGAGTGTCACCGTCTGCCAGCCCGGCACCAGTAACTGCGCGACGATCAACAATATTCAGGTCGACACCGGCTCGCACGGCTTGCGGATTCTCGCGTCCGCGCTGCCGGCCAGCCTCATACTGCCGGCAGTGGGTTCGGGCAGCGGAGTCACGGGCGAATGCGCGGTATTCGGCGGCGGCTATGCGTGGGGCGCGGTGCGCAGCGCGGATGTGCGCATGGCCGGTCAGTTAGCCGCGGCCATTCCGATCCAGTTGATCTCCGATCCCACCCTGCCCAACGTGCCCACCGACTGTGCGGGCTCAGGCCCGGCGATGCTGACCGTCTCGAGCCTGCGCGCCAACGGCATTCTCGGCGTCGGCCTGTTCGCGGCCGACTGCGGCAGCGGCTGTGTCAACACTGCGCTGCCGCGCTGGTATTACCGTTGCGACGCCGGCGGCGCCTGCCTCGCGAGTACACAAGCACTTGCGCAGCAGGTGACCAATCCGGTCAGCAGCTTCGCGCTTGACAACAACGGCGTGGTAATCGATCTGCCGGCGATCGCCGACGCTGGCGCGGTCAGAGTGTCAGGCTCGATGATTTTCGGCATCGGCACCCAGGCGAACAACACACTCGACGGCGCAAGTGTGGTCAAGGCGAATCAGGTCACAGGGTATGTGGCCACCAGCAGTGCCGGCCAGACTTATGCGCAAAGTTACCTCGACAGCGGCTCGAATGGCCTGTTCTTCAGCAATAGTCAGTTGCCGCAATGCGGTTACTGGTACTGCCCAAGTTCGACGCAAACAGCGAGCGCCTCGATCGTGGGTACCGATGGCGCGTCGACCACGGTATCGTTTGCGATCGGCAATTCGACCACGCTGTTCGCGTCGTCGAATAATGCCTTCAACAACCTGGCCGGCAGGGCCAGCAATAGCTTCGGCTGGGGCCTGCCGTTCTTTTTCGGACGGCGGGTCTATACGGCGATCGCGTCGCGCGCAACGTCGGTCGGCCCGGGTCCGTATTACGCGTTCTGATATGCATTCCGAGTGCTCGATGTCGGGATCCGCCTTGCGCAGATAGCAGCGTTGGGCGGGTTCGATTGAGTGTCCGAACCGACTTCCCGCTATCCCGAGCCCCGCACCGAAACAGAATAAATCCCACGAGCCGATCAGGTTTTCCCGCACAGAAATTTCCCAAACTCCTATCCCGGACTTATTTGATATGCCCAGGCTGCGATACTCGGTGCCCTGGCTAACTTGATTTCAATATAGTTAGTCATGCATATCTTAAAATAGCCACCTGATGGAAGTCACCTTTTCACTCGACCACTTCGAACAACTCGTCTATACGCAACAGCACGCACAAGCTTCGGTCCAGCTTGTCACCGCGCTGGCGCTGCTTCAACATAATCGTGGCGAGCTGGACGGCAGCTTCAAAGCCTCGGGCATGATCGGCCTGTCTCCCGAAGAGCAACGTCAGCGTTTCTGCACACGCCTGACGAGCGCCCTCTCAACGTTGTTCGCCGACCCGAATTTCCGACCGCCCACCGAATACTTCAGATTATTTCTCACACTGCATGAATGGATCGGCGTGCTGTTCTCGGCTACGGACTTCGGCAATGCAGACCATATCACCCGCTATCTGAATCCCCGCGGCCCCGCGGACACACAGTTTCTACCCGGCGACAGCTTCATCGAGAGTCTCTGCGTGCTCTATTCCACCGAATCCGAACTGGAACTCGACTTTGCCGCGCTCTGGGCGTACGACAAAGTCATCGCCGCCTGTCTCGCCCTCACCTTGCTGGCGCCTGTTTTCAAGGGCTCGGCGAACGCGCACGGCAAGCGCGAAGCGTTGTTGGAATGGCTGCCCGGCAAGCTGCAGCAAATCGACGACCTCGACGATCTGCCGTCGGCCGTGCTGCACAACGCCTATATGTTCTGCAGCTACGCCGACACGCCGCGGCGCCATGCGATCAAGCGGGACATCAATATGCTGGTGCGCCGCAAGCTCGGACAACTCAGCCTGACCGACCTGCCCGCGCCAAAGCGCACGCCGGCCAAAGGCAAACCGCGGCGCGGCAAGAAGCCCTTGATGGTGGTCGTGCTCGAGTGGTTCAGCGGCGCCCATTCGATCTACCGCACACATTCGCGTACGCTCGAATCTGCGCGCGAACATTTCGAGGTGGTGGGTTTCGGCTTCGGTTACGCCGTCGACGAAGTGGGGCGGAACATCTTCGACCGCTTCATCGAACTGGAGCAGCCGGACTACATCGGCGAATGCATGAAGACTATTCGCGACTTTGCCGAGGCCGAGCAGCCGGACGTGTTGTACATGCCGAGCGTCGGCATGTTCGTGCTGACGGTGTTCATGTCCAATCTACGCATCGCGCCGTTGCAGATCGCGGCGCTTGGCCACCCCGCCACCACGCACTCAGACAAGATCGACTACATCAGCGTCGAGGAGGATTATGTCGGCGACCCGGCCTGCTTCAGCGAACGCCTGATGAAACTGCCGAAAGACGGGCAGCCGTACCGCCCGTCCGTCGCGCTACCAGACATCGTTGCGCAGATTCCGCCACCGCGCGAGGCCCTGCAGATTGTCATCACTGCTAGCGCGATGAAGCTCAATCCTGGTTTTCTCGATGCTTGCCGTGCGATCGGCGAGCGTGCCGCGACACCCGTTGAGTTTCATTTCATGACCGGTGTGCCATTGGGTCTGCCGCTCTACCGTCTACGCGACGTCGTCACGCATGCGGTGCCGGGCGCCGTCGTGCACGACTTTCACGACTACGCCGCGTATCTGGCGCGCGTCAACCAGTCTGACCTGTTCCTCAGCCCGTTTCCGTTCGGCAATACCAACGGTATCGTCGATGCATTGACGCTCGGCTTGCCCGGCGTATGCAAACGCGGGCCGGAAGTATTCGAACAGATCGACGGCGCGCTGTTCGAGCGCGTGGGCATGCCGTCGTGGACCACCACGGACAGCGTCGAGGCTTATATCGCGGCGGCCGTGCGAATGATCGACCAGCAAGACGAGCGCACCGCGCTGCGGCAACACCTGATCGATACACAGGTGGTGCAGCGCTGCTTTGAAGGTCGGCCGCAGGCGTTCGGCGAAAGCGTGCTGAAGTTGATGCGCGAAAACAAAAGCCGCCAGGCAGATGGGGCGGCTTGAGGCTTGAGGCTTAAGATTCGCGGTTTGCGGTTTGCGGTTTGCGGTTTGCCGTTTGCGGTTTGCGGTTTGCGGTTTGCGTGCGCAGTTTGGGTTTGCTGTTTGGTTGCCAGTTGCCAGTTGCCGGTTCGCGATTGACGAGGCGCCGGCAAAAGCCGGCTGCACTCGTCGCAAGCGAGGTTTTACTTCACGGCTTCGCTGGCAGCGCCATCGGCCGGCGTGGCGAACTTTGCCGGCGCCAGCCAGCTGAACGCGCTCAACGCCGAACCGTGAAATGTGCACTCAGCGGCGGCCGCCGTGCTGGTCTTCTTCGGTTTGGCCAGTTTGAGCGAGGCTGCTTCGGCTCCCGACGCAGCAAGGCTCGCGGAGGCGGCCGCAGCACCCGAAGCCACTCCAGCCATCACGCCGGAGGCTGCCGCAGCGCCTGAAGCCGGAGAAGCCGCCGATACCCCGGACGCCGCGCGCACGCCCGAAGCCGCACGGGGCGCATTCGCGACTTGCGTGGCGGAAGCTGCCGCGGATGCCGCCGAGGCGGCCGCAACCTCCGAAGCCGTCACCACATGCTCGATCGAGCCTTCGACGACCACCCGCGAGCCGTCAATACCGACACCTCTATGAGCGACTTTCAGCGTATCCGGCGACGTTTCAGCCAGCTTGCTTCGCATCAACTGCTCGCATGCATCCGAGTTCTTGTACACGGCCGTGCAGGCCGCCAGCAGCGCGGCAGCGGTCGTGACGCAGGCGATAGAGAAAATCCGAATCTTCATTGATATTCCGTTTTTCAAGCTGTCGGCAATTGTAGCTTACGGGCTGAGGGATCGGCACCGCGGCTCCCTTGGGGTCGGCATATGCAAAGGACCGCACCGCACGTGAGTGTGAACATACAGAACCGCAGGGCGCGTACATTGCGCAAGAAAAAAGACGGCTTGACCGCAACGCCTCGCATCGGCATCGTGTTGACCGGCCGCCATGCCTCCGCACTGACGCCTTTCAACTGGACCGCTTCACGGGTGCAGATCCGTTCCCCACTGTGCATTGACCGGTTTTCCCGCATGTTCAGCCTCGCCCTGCTCGCCGTCGCGGCTTACGTCGCCACCAATATTGACAACCTTTTCGTGCTGCTCGCCTTCCTTGCTGAAGCGGCCGGCCATCGGCGTCGCGTAATCACCGGGCAGTTTGCCGGTTCGCTCGCCTTGATCGTGGGGTCGATTCTGCTCGCCGCTTTGTTCACGCGGTTACCCGCCGGCTATGTCGGTCTGCTCGGCATTCTGCCGATCAGCGTAGGCTTGAGCAAAGCGTGGATGCGCTTTCGCCCCGCCAATGTGGATCAGGACAAAGAGGTGCAGGCCACCGCACGCACGAATGCACCGCGCACATCGACTACGACCGGCACAGGCTCCTCATGGTGGACAGTCGCGTGCGTGGCGGTCGCCAACGGCTCGGACAACGTCGCCGTCTACGTGCCCTTGTACGCGAGTCATTCGCACAGTGAGGGTATGCTCATCTCGCTGGTGTTCGTCGTGATGATCGGGCTGTGGTGCGCAGGCGCGGTGTGGCTGGTGGAGCATCCGTTGCTGGGCGCGCCGATCCGGCGCTACGGTACTGCGCTGCTACCGCTTATCCTGCTGGTAATCGGCATCTCGGTAATCGCGCAGAACGATACGCTGCGGATCGTGTTCGGTCTCTGAGGCGAACCTGGAGTCGGCGATCCGGTCGCCGGATAATTGGGTGGTCGAGCCTGAACTGAACCCGAGCCAATAAACACTACGGTGCGTGCCGTGATGCGCTGCTGTCAGCGCGCGATGCAGCACGATCGACTGTCGCCCGCGCGGACCCTCAGTTCGACGGCATTTGCGGCTGCACGTAGGTGCGCACGCCGGCGAGCGGCGAACCGTAGCCACCCGCCTGGGTGTTGTTCGGCAAACCGTTGACAAGTTGCGCGCGCGGATCGGTCGGATTCAGATTCAACTCGCCCGCCTGCTGGTTGCCGTGCGTCGGATACTCGCTGCCGCGCGCCGCGTTCGGCATCACACGCGTGCTGTTTTGCGGCGCGTTGATGTCATCCTGCACGCTCAGACCCTGTGCGCCAGCCTGCGCGGCGACGCCGCACGCGACCGCGCACAGCAAGACCCCCGCTACCTTCGACGTCCTCGATGTAGGTTTCATACCGGCCTCCGGAAAAGTAAAATGAAAGGCGATCAAGTCCGCGGTTCCAGCACAGGCGCGTCGTTGCACGCGGCGAACGCTGATCACATCATTTATACGCGCTACTTCGTCTTTCAGATTCGGTTAATTCCGTCCCGCACGCCGCAAAAAGGCCAAACTGGCGCGCACCGTGCGCTGAGCGAAGCCACGCGGACATAGTAAATACCGCAGGCGCATATCGTTATGCCGATTCGCGATTTCTTTCCAGGCAGATCGCGGCCGATAATAAGTGCCATGAACACGCACCCCACTTCCCAAGCCCGCGCGCTGCGTTCCACGTTCGCGGCGCTAAGCGCGGCGCTGCTGCTGGCCGCCTGCGCCGTCCCGACGGCATCGACATATTCCGCCGCGGCTGATTCTGCCTCGCTCGACGCCGCAATTTCCGGGCCGCAGCGCAGCGACAGGAACCGCGCACGCGACGTCTATCGCCATCCGAAGGAAACGCTGCAATTCTTCGACGTGGCACCGTCGCAAACCGTGCTGGAGATCGCGCCCGGTGGTGGCTGGTACACGGAAATACTCGCGCCCTATCTGCACGACCACGGCAGGCTGTACGAGGCGCAATACGACAGCCCGGAGGCTGCGTCGGCGGCAGAAGAGCAGGCTGGCCGGGCGCCTTTCGCGCGCAAGCTGGCGGCCACGCCGGCGGTCTATGGCAATGTGGTGGTCGGCACGCTGCGAGCGGGCCAGTTCAGCGGCTTTCCGGCCGATGGCAGCGTCGACAAGGTGTTGACCTTCCGCAACATCCACAACTGGATCAAGGACGGCCAGATCGACGCAAACCTGCACGCCTTTTACGCGGCACTTAAGCAGGGCGGCATCCTCGGTGTCGAGGAACATCGCGCGGCGCCGGGCACCTCCCTGCAACAGACCATCGACACCGGCTATGTAACCGAAGCCTATGTCATCGAGCACGCGCGCGCGGCAGGTTTCGAATTGGCCGGCCAGAGCGAGGTGAACAGCAATCCTCAAGACACGAAAAACTATCCCCATGGTGTGTGGTCACTGCCGCCCACGTATGAAGGCCACGATGTCGATCGGGCGAAATACGCGGCGATCGGTGAATCGGATCGCATGACGTTGCGTTTCGTGAAACCCAGGTGACAGGCACGACCGACTCGGATCTCACCGCGCCCCGGCCGGGATAGGCCCCCGGTCGGCACGTTCTTCGCCGCACTACGCTTGACGCCGTCCTAATAATATGTTCCTATCGCACACTATGTACCGCGCCCAGACCATCCTATCGCTACTACTAGCCCCCTCTACCGGGCTAGGTCTGCTGCTGCGCGCTTCCATCTGATACACCCGAAGCACCGCTCAATTCCCCAGTAACTGACCCAGCCCCGGTTTCCGACCGGCGGCCATGCTTTGCGTTTTCGTCGTCCGGTCGACACCGGGTTGATCGAACCCAAGGATGATGAAAATGTTGAAGAACCCTGCTACCAAATATCGCTCGTTCAAGCCCATCAATTTGACGGACCGCCAGTGGCCATCGCGCACCATCACGCGCGCGCCGATCTGGATGAGTACCGACCTGCGCGACGGCAATCAGGCGCTGTCCGAACCGATGAACGCGCAACGCAAGATGCGCATGTTCAAGACGCTCGTGCAGATCGGCTTCAAGGAGATCGAAGTCGCATTTCCGTCCGCCTCACAAACCGATTTCAATTTCGTGCGTGAGTTGATCGAAGGCGGCCATATCCCCGACGACGTCACCATCGAAGTGTTGACGCAAGCTCGCGACGACCTGATCGAACGCACCTTCGAATCCTTGCGTGGCGCGCCGCGCGCCATCGTCCATCTGTACAACGCCACTGCGCCGGAATTCCGCCGCATCGTGTTCGGCCTCGAAAAGAGCGGTGTAAAAGAACTCGCACAAAACGCCGCGCGTACGATGAAGCGTCTCGCCGACGCCGCACCGGAAACGCACTTCACGCTGCAATACAGCCCGGAAGTATTCAGCGGCACCGAACTCGAATTCGCCAAGGACGTGTGCGACGCCGTGTTCGACATCTGGCAACCTACGCCCGAGCACAAAGCCATCGTCAACTTGCCCGCAACCGTTGAAATGGCCACGCCGAATGTCTACGCGGACCAGATCGAATGGATGCACCGCAATCTCGCGCGTCGCGATTCGTTGATCGTTTCGGTGCATCCGCATAACGACCGCGGCACTGCCGTGGCTGCTGCGGAACTGGCGGTGATGGCGGGAGCGGATCGTATCGAAGGATGTTTGTTCGGCAACGGCGAACGTACCGGCAATGTCGATCTCGTAACGCTTGCGTTGAATCTGTACACGCAGGGTGTCGATCCGGAACTCGACTTTTCGAATATCAATGAAGTCGCGCGTACTGCTGAGGAATGCACACAGTTGCCGGTGCATCCGCGCCATCCGTATGTCGGCGATCTGGTGTTCACCGCTTTCTCCGGCTCGCATCAGGATGCGATCAAGAAGGGATTTGCCGTGCAGAAACCCGATGCGGTCTGGGAAGTGCCCTATATGCCGATTGATCCGAGCGATCTCGGGCGGACTTATGATTCCGTCATTCGTGTGAATAGCCAGTCCGGTAAGGGTGGGATTGCTTACTTGCTCGAGCAGAGTTATGGGGTGGTCTTGCCGCGGCGCTTGCAGGTCGATTTCAGCTCTGCTGTGCAGCGGTTTACTGACACTAGCGGTCAGGAAGTTACACCTTCGCAAATCTGGGAATTGTTCCAGCAGGAGTACGTGCACAGTGCTGCGCCGATTCACTATGTTGGACATAGTCTGTCTGAGCGCGACGGGCGTGAACATATCAAGCTCACGGTCGAGATTAATGGCTCGCGGCGCGTCTTGAACGGTGAAGGGAATGGGCCGCTTGATGCGTTGATGCATGCGATTGGTGTGCCGGTGCGGATTCAGCACTATGAAGAGCGGGCTTTGACTCAGGGTGCGGATGCTCGTGCTGTGGCCGTGGCTGAGATGGCTGGGGCGGATGTGGCTGGAAGCGCGTTTGGAGTTGGCATCGATGCCAATCTGGTGACGGCTTCTATTCGGGCTGTGATTAGTGGGGTTAATCGCGCTTATGCGCGGGTTAATGTTGATGCTCAAGGGCGGTTTTTTGAAGTTGCTTTGAATGATGACGCGGAGCGTGTGGCCGTTTGAGGTCTTTGGCTTCTTCTCGAATTTGGCCTTTGCTTGAATTGTTAGTGGTTTTTTGAGGGGCGCTTCGGCGCCCCTCTTCTTTTTTCTGTGCCGCGGGCTGTCGACAGACAAGCATTTGTTCCCCCCTTGTCCTCTCTCGGTCAGCCCCGCTCTGTCCATTCGTCCGGCAAACTATGCGTCAGCGTCGACACGAAGCGTTCTGTCTCCGGTTCGCGCGGACTCATGAAAATATCGCGTGACGGGCCCTGCTCTACCACCACGCCGTTATTCAGAAAGACCACGTCGCGCGCAATCGTCGCGGCAAGACGCAAGTCATGTGTCGCCATCAACATCGTCATGCCTTCCGTGGCGAGTTGCTTGAGTACTTCCACCACCTCTGCGGCCAGCCCGGGATCGAGTGCCGACGTGGGCTCGTCACATAACAATACTTCCGGCGATGGCGCCAACGCCCTCGCGATCGCTACGCGTTGTTGCTGGCCGCCGGAAAGCGTTGAGGGCCATGCGTCCGCTTTGTGTGCGATGCCTACTTTCTCGAGTAATTCGTCTGCACGTACGCGCGCTTTTTCCTTGTCCCACTTTTGTACCGTCAGTAGACCTTCCATTACGTTCTGACGTACCGTCAAATGCGGAAACAACTGGAAATTCTGGAACACCATGCCGGTGCGGCGGCGAATCGTCAGCACCGCATCGCGCGATGGCTTGTGATCGCGGCTGAATTCAAGGCGCTGGTCGCCAAGTTCAAGTGATCCGGCCTCGGGAATCTCCAGCAGATTCACGCAGCGCAAAAGCGTACTCTTGCCGCTGCCGGATGGGCCAATCAGCGCGGTAACATTACCTGACGCGAGTTGCAGGTCCACCGAATTCAGAACCCGGTTCTCACCGAAGTACTTATCGATTTTTTCCAGTCGAATCATCAGTTGCTCGCCTGGAAAAGTGCGTGACGGCCGAACTTGCGCTCGAGCCGGACTTGCGCCGACGACAACACCGAACTGAACACGAGATAAACGAGTGCCGCCTCGGTGTACAGAATCAACGGTTCGTAGGTGACCGACGCGATCCGCTGCGCCGCCTGAAACACCTCCGGTACCGTCAGCACCGCGGCGAGCGATGTGTCCTTCACCAACGCGATGAACGAGTTCGACAGTGGCGGCAGTGCGACACGCGCCGCTTGCGGCAAGATCGCGCGGCGCAATGCCTGCTCACGCGTCATGCCCATCGAGTACGCCGCCTCCCACTGCCCCTTCGGAATCGACTCGATCACGCCGCGTATTACTTCCGAGTTATACGCACCGACATTCAGCGAAAAACCGATGATCGCCGCCGTCAACGGATCAAGTACGATGCCCACGTTCGGTAGTCCGTAGAAAATCACGAACAGTTGCACCAGTAACGGCGAGCCGCGAAACAGCCACACGTAGAAGCGCACGCACACTACCGCCCAGCGCGGCCCGAATAGCCGGACCAGCGCGACGATAAACGCCACCACGATCCCGATCGCGAACGATGCCAGCGTGAGCGGCACGGTGAAGACGAGCCCCGCGTACAGAAGGGGCCACAGCGACTGCGCCATCAGATGCAACCATGCCGGCATGATTCAGACTCGCAGGTGGCGCTTATTGGGAGACGTCTTTACCGAAGTACTTCTGCGAAATCTTCAGGTACGTGCCGTCTTTCCTCATGTCGGCGAGCGCCTTATTGATTGCCGTCTGCAATTCCGGGCTGCCTTTGCGGATCAGCACCGCTGACTTGTCGCTGCTGTCGGCAGAAGTATCGAGCGCGGCGATCTTCACTTTCGCATCCGGCTTGTGCTTCTTGAAGTCGAGGAACGACAACGAATCGTTGACCGTCGCGTCGACACGGCCCGAAGTCAACAGATCGATCGATTCGTTGAAGCCCTGCACGGGAATCACTTCCGCGCCGTGCGCGGCCGCGATCTTGCCGAAGTTGCTGGTCAGCGTATTCGCCGATTTCTTGCCCTTCAGGTCGTCAAAGGTCTTGATCGTAGTGTTATCCGAATTCACGATCAGCGCGGCATGCGAAGTGATGTACGGGTCCGAGAAATCGTATTTCACCTTGCGCGCGTCGGTGACAGCGACTTCATTGATCACCGCGTCATAACGGTTCACATCGAGACCGGCGATCAGACCGTCCCATTTGCCTTCGATGAATTGCGGCTTGACGCCCAGGCGTTGCGCGATCGCCGTGCCGATCTCGACGTCGAAGCCGGTCAGCTTGCCGGACTCATCGTGGTATGTGAACGGTGCATAGGTGCCTTCGGTGCCGATTTTGAACACGCCCGCGGACTTGATCTGCGCAAGCTCGTCAGCGGCGAATGCCGGGCTCAGGGTCACCGCTTGCAGCAGCGCGATCAGCAGAATGGAACGAATCGACTTCATCAGGTGGCTCCGTAAAGTTTGCTACGTCAGTTGCATGGTTTTGTGTGCGGCATTCCGCTAGCGTCAGACCCGGCAGAGTGGGCGGACTGTAGCAAACGGTCTGCGTTTTTACAAAGGATCAGGTTTCCGATCAATATGCGCTTGCGTGCTAAGCGGACAGCCAAGATATCTCATACAACGTTGAATTCGACACTACAGGAGATATGACAGACGCGGCATGCATCGCACCACGGAACGCGTGCCGAGCGCCATCAGGGAAAACGCGGGAGGGTGTCGCCGCAGCGAACGCGCGGCGGTGAAAAATAGCCGGCACGGGCGGCACTGCGAGGCCGCCCGGCAGATTGCAAACCGCTTACCGTTCCACCGGATGCGGCTCCTTCCGTTTATTGGCAACCCGGATCGCATCGAAGTAAGCCGGATTCGGCGGGCGCTTCAAGTAGCGCCCCGCGCCACGCACGGCACGCAGCTCGCCATCGGTCCATGCCAGCGCGCCGCGCGTGAGCGTGTGCATCGCCACGCCCTGCACCGTCATCCCTTCGAACACGTTGAAGTCGACCTTCTGATGATGCGTCTTCACCGAAATCGTTTTACTTGCCTTCGGATCCCACACGACCAGGTCTGCGTCCGCGCCCACCTGTACCGCGCCTTTACGCGGATACAGGTTGAAAATCTGCGCGGCGTTGGTCGACGTGATGCGCACGAATTCATTCGGTGTGAGCCGCCCCGAATTCACGCCGTGATGCCAGAGCACCGCCATACGATCTTCAACGCCGCCGCAGCCATTCGGGATCTTCGTGAAGTCTTCGCGGCCCATGGCCTTCTGCGACGCGCAAAACACGCAGTGATCGGTCGCGGTGGTATGCAATTGGCCCGCCTGCAGACCACGCCACAATGCCTCACGATGCTCCGCGGAGCGGAACGGCGGGCTCATCACGTGCGCCGCCGCGCGGGTCCAGTCGGGATCGCGATACACCGCCTCGTCGATCACCAGATGGCCCGGCAGTACTTCGCCGAACACCCGAAGGCCTTCGCTGCGGGCGCGCGCAATCGCATCGACCGCATCTTTCGAGGACACGTGGACGATATATACCGGCACGCCTAACACCTGTGCGATGCGAATTGCCCGATTGGCGGCCTCGCCCTCCACTTCAGGCGGCCGCGACAGCGGATGCGCCTCCGGACCTGTGAAGCCTTTCGCCAGCAACTGACGCTGCAACTGAAACACCAGTTCACCGTTTTCCGCATGCACGGTGGGTAGCGCACCGAGTTCGAGTGAACGCGAGAAACTGTTCACCAGCACTTCGTCGTCGGCCATGATCGCATTCTTGTAGGCCATGAAGTGCTTGAAACTCGACACGCCGTGTTCGTGCACCAGCGTGCCCATGTCGCGATAGACCGAATCGTCCCACCACGTCACCGCAACGTGAAAGCCATAATCCGCCGAAGCCTTCTCAGCCCAACCGCGCCATTCCTTGAAGGCCTCCATCAGCGATTGTTTCGGACTCGGAATCACGAAGTCGATGATGCTGGTCGTGCCACCGGATAAACCCGCGGCCGTACCGGTGTAGAAATCGTCGCTCGCCGTAGTGCCCATGAACGGCAATTCCATATGCGTATGCGGATCGATGCCGCCGGGCATCACATACTGCCCGCCCGCATCGACGATCGTGGCGCCGGCCGGCGCTTCCAGATCCACTCCGATCTGCAGGATCGTGCCGCCGTCCTCCGGGTCCGCACACAACACGTCCGCACGATACGTGTTCTCCGCGTCGATAATCGTGCCGCCGCGAATTAGGGTCGTCATGTTGCCGCCTCCTTATGAACTGCTGGTTTCGGTGCTACGTACTTCATTCGCTTCTTGTGCGGTCTATGCACGCACTACGCCTGCGCTCGGTCCTTTGCTCAGCTTCATCCATGCGCTGTATACGATCGAGGCCAACGCGAGTCCGACAAACCACGCATACGTATAGAGCGTGTTGAAAATCGCCGGCACATTCGCAAACGATGCCGGAAACGCGGTATGCAAAAAGCCCGGCAGATTCGGCAGCACGCCGATCGCGAGCGCCACCACCGCGCCGATATTCCAGCCGCCGGTGTAGCTGTACTCGCCATGCTCGTCGAACAGTTCACGCGGGTCCAGCCGTGTGCCGCGAATCAGAAAGTAGTCGACCATCAGAATGCCCGCCACTGGACCGAGCAAGGCCGAGTATCCGACTAGCCACGTGAAGATGTAGCCCTGCGTGGTGGCGAGAATCTTCCACGGCATCATCACAATGGCGATGGTCGCGGTAATCATGCCGCCGACGCGATACGAAATACCCTTGGGCCACAGGCTCGAAAAATCATAGGCCGGCCCGACGAGATTCGCCGCGAGATTGCAGCACATCGTATCCAGTGTCAGGATGATCAGCGCGAGCCCAACGCCGATGCCGGTCATGCGGCTCGTCAGGTCGATCGGGTCCCAGATCGCCTTGCCGTAAATCACTACGGTCGCCGACGTCACCACCACGGAGATCACCGAGAGCAGCGCCATTGGAATCGGCAATCCAACCGACTGGCCGATGATCTGATCGCGCTGCGTTTTCGCAAAGCGTGTGAAGTCGGGGATATTCAGCGCGAGCGTCGCCCAGAAGCCCACCATCGCCGTGAGCCCAGGCCAGAAGGTGACCCAGAACATGCCCTCCTTCTTGCCGCCCGGCACGAACTGCGACGGCGCCGACAGCATCGAGCCGAGGCCGCCCGCCTTCGAGGTGGCCCACCACACCAGCGCGATACACATCACGATCTTGATCGGCGCGGACCAGCTTTCGAGCCAGCGAATCGAATCGGTGCCATGGATGATGAAGTAGATCTGCAGCGCCCAGAACACGAGAAAACACGCGAGCTGCGCGAGCGAGATGTCGAGGAATGGCAAGGCCGCGCCGTGCAGCGCGTTGCCGGTCAGAATATTCAGCAACGTGTAGATCGCGCTGCCGCCAAGCCATGTCTGAATGCCGTACCAGCCACACGCGACGATCGCCCGCAGCATCGCCGGCAGTTTCGCGCCTTGCGTGCCGAAGGAGGAACGCACCAGCACGGCATACGGAATACCGTGCTTCGCACCCGCATGCCCGATCAGCAGCATCGGCACCAGCACGATCAGATTGCCGAGCAGCACGGTTGCCACCGCCTGCCACGGCGACATGCCCTCTTCCGTCAAACCGGCCGCGAGCATGTACGAGGCGATGTTCATCACCATCCCCACCCAGAGCGCGGCGAAGTGATACCACCTCCACGTGCGCTGTGCGACGCCGGTCGGCGCAAGGTCATCGTTATAAAGACTGCTGCCCTGCGCGCCGGCCGCAAACTGCGGATCGACGGGTTGCGCTGTCTGCTTCATCGAAAGATCTCCACTGATCGTTGAGGCCCGCGCGGCTTCTGGTGGCGCGTCAGGCCTTGAGGGTGAGTTACAGGTTCAGTACAAGCGCTTGGTTTCGTTTCCTTTCCTACAGGTAGCTCATGTTTCAGGCTGCTTTTTCTGCATGGGCATGCTCGGCGGTTTCAGCAGCATCCGACTTGTCGCTATCACCGGCATCCACACGCGCTGGGTTGTTCGGATGCGTCGTCCAGTTAGCGTACTCACCGCTATCCACACGCTCCATCGTGATGCACTGTTCGACCGGGCACACATGCATGCACAGATTACAGCCGACACATTCGGAGTCCATCACTTCAAAATGCCGGACGCCAGCTTTTTCTTTCATGATCGCCTGATGAGCAGTGTCTTCGCACGCGATATGGCAAAGGCCACACTGGATGCACTTGTCCTGGTCGATGCGTGCCTTGATGTCGTATTTGAGGTTCAGGTACTTCCAGTCGGTGACGTTCGGCACGGCGCGACCACGAATATCGTCGAGCGTGGCGTAGCCTTTTTCGTCCATCCAGTTCGAGAGACCATCCGTGAGATCGGAGACAATACGGAATCCATAGTGCATCGCCGCCGTGCAGACCTGCACGCTGCCCGCGCCGAGCACCATGAATTCGGCCGCGTCGCGCCACGTTGAAATGCCGCCGATGCCGGAGATCGGCAGATTCGGTGTTTCCACGTCGCGAGCAATTTCAGCCACCATGTTCAGCGCGATCGGCTTCACCGCCGGACCGCAGTAGCCGCCGTGCGTACCCTTGCCATCGACCATCGGCAACGGCGACATTGCATCGAGGTCCACCGCGACGATGGAGTTGATCGTGTTGATCAGCGACACGCCGTCCGCGCCGCCTTTATAAGCCGCGCGCGAACTGGTGCGAATGTCACTGATATTCGGCGTGAGTTTGACGAGGCATGGCAGCTTCGTGCCTTCCTTGACCCAGCGCGTGACCATCTCCACATACTCGGGCACCTGACCCACGGCCGCGCCCATGCCACGTTCGCTCATGCCATGCGGGCAACCGAAATTCAGTTCGACCGCATCGGCGCCGGTGTCTTCGACGAGCGGCAAAATCCACTTCCAGTCGCGCTCGTTGCACGGCACCATCAGCGAGACGATCATCGCGCGGTCCGGCCAGTCGCGCTTGACCTGGGCGATTTCCCTGAGGTTGATGTCGAGCGGACGATCAGTGATCAGTTCGATATTGTTCAGGCCCGCGATGCGCTGGCCGTTCCATTGCACTGCGCCATAGCGCGAACTGACGTTCACTACATGCGGGTCGAGGCCCAGTGTTTTCCACACCACGCCGCCCCAACCCGCTTCAAACGCGCGGTTCACGTTATAGGCTTTGTCGGTCGGCGGCGCGGAGGCGAGCCAGAAAGGATTCGGCGACGTAATGCCGGCAATCGTACAGCGCAAATCGGCCATGTTCGGCTCCTTGGGGACTGCTGTTTTTTATCTGGTGGATGCGTGGCTTAATTTGCTTAGGCGACTCAGGCGGCTTTGACCGCTGCGCGGGCGAACTGAGCGTTAATCGCGGCGGCGGCGATCTTGCCGTCCTGCACCGCTTGTACCGTCAGATCGATCCCACCGGTCGCCGCGCAATCGCCACCTGCCCACACGCCTGGCAGCGAGGTTTGTCCGCTTGCATCGACCGCGATGCGGCTGCCATCCAGCGTCAACAGTTCGCGCTCGATGCCGACAGGCACCAGCGTCTGCCCGATTGCCTTGAGCACCATGTCAGCTTCGACCACGAAGCGCTCCTGATTGCCACCGCTCGACGCGCGTTCGAATTCGACACCTGTGACCACGCCGCTTTCGCCGATCAAACGAGTCGGCGTTGCGTGCGTGACGAGCGTGACGCCGTTGGTCTGCGCGAAATCGCGCTCGGCCCACGTCGCGCTCATTGATTCGACGCCGCGTCGATACACCATCGTCACTGACGTCGCCCCAAGCTTGTGGCTCTGCACGGCAGCATCCACCGCCGTATTGCCACCGCCGATCACGACGACCCGACGACCCACCGGCACCGTGCCGAAGTCACTCGCGGTGCGCACCTGTTCGATGAAATCCACTGCGTTCATCACGCCGCTCAGATCCTCGCCTTCCATCGCCAATGCGCGCACGCCTGTGAGGCCGATCGCGAGGAAGACCGCATCGTGCTGCTTGCGCAGCGTATCGAGATCCACGTCACGTCCTAGCGCCACGCCGTGCCTGATCTCGATGCCACCGATCGAGCACAGCCACGCCACTTCGCGCTGCGCAAAATCGTCGACGGTTTTATAGGCGGCAATGCCGTACTCGTTCAGGCCACCCGCCTTCGCGTGCGCGTCGTAAATGGTCACGTTATGACCGGCCAATGCAAGCCGATGCGCACACGCCAATCCCGCCGGTCCCGCACCGACCACCGCGACATGTCGCCCCGTTTCAGCCGCGCGCTTGAACAGCGCTTCACCGCGTGCCATTGCCCAATCAGTCGCATGACGTTGCAGCGCGCCGATCGTCACCGGCTTCGCATCCTGATGGTTGCGCACGCAAGCACCCTCGCAAAGAATCTCCGTCGGGCAAACGCGCGCGCACATGCCGCCCATTGGATTCGCCGAGAGAATGTCGACAGCAGCGCCCTTCAGATTGCCATTGCCGATCTTGCGAATAAAACTGGGAATGTCGATCCGGGTCGGACACGCGTTCACGCACGGTGCGTCGTAACAGTAGTGACAGCGGCTCGCGGCGGCGGCCGCGGCACTCGCGTCGAGCAGTGGCGCGATGTCCGAGAACTCGCACGACAGTTGATCGGCCGATAGGCGCTGAGCCGCAATATCGCCGGTTTGCTTGATGGCCATACACGATCCTTCTTCGATGTGAGGACGTAGCCGGTCTCGCCGGCTGCGCTGGAGCGGAGCCGGGGCGGCATCTTTTATGGGCGCTACGGTGAGGCGGGTGAATCAACCACAACCGCTGTCACTACCGCTAAAGCGTTATGAAACCGGCTCGCACGCTCGTTCGAGCATGGCGTGCAGCAAGACGTTCGCGCCCGCTTCGATCCATTCGAAGGTCGCGTCCTCGATCTCGTTGTGACTGATCCCGTCGACGCACGGCACGAACACCATTGAAGTCGGCGCGACTTGCGAGAGATAGCAGGCGTCATGTCCCGCACCGGACACCATGTTGCGATGTGGATAGCCAAAGCGTTCGGCCGCGGCGCGTACCGACTTCACGCACGCCTCGTCGAAAGCAACTGGCGCGTAGTAAAAGATCTGCTCGAGTTCGGTTTCCAGACCGATCGTGCTCGTGATCTTCGCCACGCCCTCGCGCAATGCGGCATCCATCTTCGCGAGCACGGCATCATCCGGATGACGGAAATCGACGGTGAAGAACACGCGGCCCGGAATCACATTGCGTGAGTTCGGATAGACCTGCATCATGCCGACCGTCGCGCAGCCGAACGGCGCGTTATCCAGCCCGATGCGATTGACGAGTTCGACCACGCGCGCGGCGCCGAGCAATGCATCGCGACGGCGCGGCATCGGCGTCGGACCCGCATGCGCCTCCTGCCCCGTCAGCGTGATCTCGTACCAGCGTTGACCTTGCGCATCGGTCACCACGCCAATCGTTTTTTGTTCGGCTTCGAGAATCGGCCCTTGTTCGATATGCAATTCGAACGCGGCATGCAAGGGACGGCCACCGCAAGGAACATCGCCCGCATAGCCAATGCGTTTGAGTTCCTCGCCGATGGTTTTGCCGTCCACGTCCTTGCGCGAGAGACCGTAGTCCAGTGTAAAAACACCGGAGAACACACCCGAGGCGACCATGGCGGGCGCGAAGCGCGAGCCTTCCTCATTGGTCCAGATCACCACTTCAACAGGATGCTCGGTCTCGATGCCGTGATCGTTCAAACTGCGGATCACTTCGAGTCCGCCGAGCACGCCGTAGATGCCGTCGAACCGGCCGCCAGTTGGCTGCGAGTCCGCATGCGAACCGGTCATGACCGGCAACGCATCGGGATTGCGCCCGGCGCGGCGCATGAATACATTGCCCATCTGATCGACAGTGACGGTACACCCCGCTTCCTTCGCCCAACTGACGATCAGGTCGCGCCCTTGTTTGTCGAGGTCGGTTAGCGCCAGCCGGCACACGCCGCCTTTGGGCGTTGCGCCGATCTTCGCCATCGTCATCAGGCTGTCCCACAGCCGCTTGCCGTCGACCTTGATCGACGTAGCGGGTTCTGAGTGTTTCAGCGCTTCGGATACCGCGTTCATTCGTCTCGCTCCTTTCGGTGAACCGACATGAAACTGGTGCATTGGCGGCGAGTTTTGGGGCGTGGCCGCACGGCGGCGGTGCACACTCGATACCTCGGATCGCCTCTTATACAGAGGGCAAACCCTGAGGCATCTCCCGCTCCCTCAATCCTGTCCAGTTGGACAGGTTGTAGACGATTAAGCCCGCCAAATCAATACCTTTCGTACGGTGACAAACATAGCGAGAAGCGTGCCATTGCATTGCAGCACGCATTTATGGGCTGCCGTGAATGCGCGTGTCCATCGCCGCTCAAACGACTAGAATGAAGCGCGACGCGGCATACATGCCGATGAAGGCCAACATGAGAGACGAGAACGTGGCTGCCGACATCACGGAAAACGACGAGACGAGAGACGAAACTCGCGCACCTTTGCGGCGGCGCAAGGCCCACATTCGCGAGTCGAATGAAGCGCATTTATTGGCGTGTGCCGAAGCGGTTTTCGCGGAGCGAGGACTCGACGGCACCAGTACGGCGATGATCGCGGAACGCGCAGGCTTACCGAAAGCTAACCTGCATTACTACTTCCCGACAAAGCTCGCTTTGTACCGGCGCGTACTGGAAGACCTGTTCGAAGACTGGCACCGCGCGGCGGATACGTTCGAATGCAGCGACGATCCAGTTGAGGCAATCGGCGGATACGTACGCGCGAAAATGGAGTTATCGCGCCGCCGGCCTTTGGGCTCAAAGGTGTGGGCGAGCGAGATCATCCACGGCGCTGAGCATATGGAGGATATCCTCACCGGGCGCGTGAAGCCGTGGCTGGACAGCCGGGTAAAGGTGATCGATGACTGGATCGCTCGCGGACTGCTGGCGCCGGTGAA
>NZ_DASRSY010000216.1:0-5968 GCF_035656215.1 Paraburkholderia sp. | reverse complement strand
CCTTGCGCCGCGTCGGGCACACCGATTGCGGCGACTTCGCGTACGTCCGGAAGCGCCGCGATCACGTCTTCGACTTCATTCGGATAGACGTTGAAGCCCGACACCAGGATCATGTCTTTCTTCCGGTCGATCAGACGGATGAAGCCGCGTGAATCCATCACGCCGATGTCGCCGGTGGCGAGCCAGCCGTCGTCGTCGATCACCTTGGCGGTTTCTTCCGGGCGATTCCAGTAGCCTTTCATCACCTGCGGGCCCTTCACACACAGCTCACCGGCTTCGCCGATGTTCGCCCACGTACCGTCGTCCTTCTTGAAGCGCACTTGCGTGGACGGCGCGGGCAAACCAATCGAGCCTTCGAAGTCGCGCAGATTGGTCAGGTCCACCGGATTCATCGACACGATCGGCGAGCACTCCGTGAGCCCGTAGCCTTCGATGATCGGCTTGCCGGTGACCGCCTTGAAGCGATCGGCGACCGACTTCTGCGTAGCCATGCCGCCCGCCATCGCGAGTTTAAGGTTCGAGAAGTCGCGCTTGCAGAACTCTTCGTTGTCGAGGAACGCGTTGTAGAGCGTGTTGACCGCGGTCATGCCGGTGAATTTCTCGTGACGGATGATCATCATCACGCGCTTCATGTCGCGCGGATTGGCGATCAGGATGTTGCGCCCGCCGAGTCCCATGAAGATCAGCGCATTCACCGTCAGCGAATAGATGTGATAGAGCGGCAGCGGCGTGAGCACCGTTTCGATGTCGCCGCTCAGTTGCCCCGCAGACCACACCTTCGCTTGCAACAGATTGGCGATGATGTTCCTGTGCGTGAGCATCGCGCCTTTGGCCACGCCGGTCGTGCCGCCGGTGTATTGCAGGAAAGCGATGTCGGCGTGAGTGGGGCGCGCCGGCGTCAACGGCCGCGTGTAACCGATCGAAAGGGCTTCGAGCATCGGCACCGCTTTGGGCAGGCTGTATGCCGGCACCATCTTTTTCACATGGCGCAGCATGAAATTGAGCAGACGTCCCTTCAGATTCAGGCCGTCGGCGAGCAGGTCGCCGAGGCCCGTTACGATGACGTTCTGCACTTTGGTGCCGGGCAGCGCGTCTTCGACCGTCTTCGCGAAGTTCTCGAACACGATGATGGTTTGCGCGCCGCTGTCCTTCAACTGATGCGCGAGTTCGCGCACCGTGTAGAGCGGATTCACGTTGACCACCACGCCGCCGGCCTTGAGCACGCCGAACAGCGACACCGGATACTGGAACGTATTCGGCAGCATGATCGCGACCCGTTCGCCAGGCTTTACGCCGATGCTTTGCAGATACGCGGCGAACGCGGTCGCCTTGCGGCCGAGCTCGCCATACGTCATGTTCGCGCCGACGCTTACATACGCCACGCGCTCACGAAACTGCGCGATGCATTCGTCGAAGAACTGCACGACCGATTCGTACTGTTTGACGTCGATTTCATGCGGTACGTCTGCCGGATATGACGCGTACCAGATACCGTCGGTGTTGGGCGCGTGATTCGCCGTCTGACTGGGCACCTGATCGGCTGCATTCGTCAGGGGTGCGGATCCGGCGGCGGGCGAGAGCGGGGCTTGCGTTGGCTGGGTCATCGGTCGTCTCCTGAAGCCGTGGCTTCATCTGTTTGTGTGCGTTCCAAAATCGCCACCACGCCCTGGCCGCCCGCCCCGCAGATCGAAATCAACCCGCGCGCAGTGCCGGCCGGCTTGTCGAGTTGTGCGAGCATTTTCGCGAGTCCGGCGACAATGCGGCCACCCGTGGCGGCAAACGGATGGCCGGTAGCGAGCGAGCTGCCGTTCACGTTCAATTTTGCCCGATCGATCGCGCCGAGCGGCTCCGGTAAACCGAGTTGCGTGCGGCAATACTCATCATCCTGCCACGCCGTGAGCGTGCACAACACCTGCGCAGCGAATGCTTCGTGAATCTCGACCAGATCGAAGTCCTGCAATGTGAGCCCGGCGCGCGCCAGCATGCGAGGCACGGCATAAGCGGGCGCCATCAGCAGGCCTTCTTTCTTGTCGAAAAAGTCGACGGCGGCGGTTTCGGACCAGCTCAAGTACGCCAGCACCGGCAGGCCATGTTTGGCCGCCCATTCTTCGCTTGCGAGCAATACGGCGGACGCGCCGTCTGTCAGCGGCGTCGAATTGCCGGCTGTCAGCGTGCCCGCGTCGCGATCGAATACCGGCTTCAGACCGGCGAGTTTTTCGAGCGTCAGGTCGGAGCGCAGGTTGTTGTCGCGCGCAAGGCCACGGTACGGTGTCATCAGATCGTTGACGAAGCCGCGCGCATACGCCTCGGTGAGCTTGCGGTGGCTGTCGTAAGCGAGCACGTCCTGCGCTTCGCGCGAGATGTTCCAGCGCTTGGCCATCAGCTCGCAATGTTCACCCATGGAAAGCCCGGTGCGTGGCTCGCCATTGCGCGGCAAAAGCGGTTTGAAAAACATGCCCGGTCGCAGTTTGGTCAGTGCACCGACACGTTGGCCGGTACTCTTGCCGCGATTCGCTTCGAGCAGGATCTTGCGCATGCGCTCGTTGACACCGATCGGCGCATCGGAGGTCGTATCCACGCCGCCCGCGATGCCTACTTCGATCTGCCCGAGAGCGATCTTGTTGGCGACGAGAATGGCGGCTTCCAGCCCGGTGCCGCAGGCCTGCTGCACGTCGTAGGCGGGCGTTTCTTTCGCGAGCGTGGTGGACAACACGGATTCACGCGTCAGGTTGAAATCGCGCGAATGCTTGATGACGGCGCCGGCCGCCACTTCGCCCAGACGTTCGCCATGCAGGTTGTAGCGGTCGATCAGGCCTTGCAGCGTGAACGTCAGCATGTCCTGATTCGACGCGGTCGCGTAGGTAGTGTTCGAGCGGGCAAACGGAATCCGGTTGCCGCCGATGATGGCGACGCGGCGCACGGCGGGCAGCGGGTTGGACATGCTCGGCTCCTTTGGGTCGTTCCCTGGTTATTGAACGGTACGAATAGTGAATAGGGCTTCTTTGCTGTGGTGCTTCTGTTAGCTCAACAACGATTCTCAGGCAGCTTCAATTCCATGCGATGACGAAAACATAGGCGTGCCTGCGGGACTTCATAGCAGCTTCCACTGCATTCGGCCGCGCAAGTGCGGTTTTTCCCCGGCAATGTCGCGTACCTCGAGGTCTCGCTCGATCAGCGAGGGCGATGCACTCCACAGTGTTGCTTCGCCCGGCAGCAGCATCGGCAATTTGAATTCAGCACTCAACGTAGCCTCGGCGAGCGGTTTCGGCGGTTGCAGCGCGGCGGCGGCGCGTGCGAGCGTCCACATGCCATGCGCAATGGCGCGCGGAAAGCCGAATGCCTTCGCGGATAGCGCGGTCAGATGAATCGGGTTGTAGTCGCCGGATACTTTCGCGTAGTCGCGGCCCAGTTGCGGCGCCAGTTGCCAGCGCGAGATGCGCTGCAGCGCGTCGTGCCCGAGTTCCAGCGGATCGAGCGGACCGCCGCGTGCCGGCACGCCGCGTTTCAGATAGACGCTGTCGCCGTCCCACACTGCTTCGCCACGGCGGTACATACGGGTATGCAGCACGAACGCCTGACCTTTGTCGTGACGTAGCAGCGCGCCGAATTCGACCTCGACGCGCAACATGTCCTTGTAAGCGAGCGGCCGGCGCAGTCGCACGTGGTTTGCCAGATGCACGAGGCCGAGTGCCGGCCAGGGAAACGCCGGGTCGGTCAGCATCAGCAGGTGCAGCGGGAAGGCAAGCAGATGCGGATACGTGAGCGGCACGCCGTGCTCGGGGATAAAGCCGCAAACCCGCGAATAACGCCAGATCGGCCCGGGGTCGAGGACCACGGCGGGGCGCACGAGGCGCAATGCCGGCAGGTGCGTGTCGCGCCCACGTTTGACGATGCCGGACAACGCGCGGGCATACAGCTTTGCCGGCGCGGGCAACTGCTCGATGACGACGGTCTTCGGACGGCCCGCGCTCGCTGCGTGGCCACTCCTGAGCGGATCACCCGGCTCACCCATGCTCACGCTCCAATCAGGCTTTGTCCGCACACGCGTATGACCTGGCCGCTCACGCCCGCCGATCCCGGATGCGCGAGCCACGCGATGGTCTGTGCGACATCCGCCGGCTGGCCCCCCTGGCTCATCGAATTCATACGGCGACCGGCCTCGCGGATGGTCAGCGGAATCTTCGCGGTCATCTGCGTTTCGATAAAGCCGGGCGCGACCGCGTTGATCGTGATGCCGCGTGCGCGCAGATGCGGCGCCATGCTTTGCACCCGGCCGATCACACCGGCTTTTGACGTGGCGTAATTGGTCTGGCCGAGATTGCCCGCGATGCCGCTGATCGACGACACGCCGATGATGCGGCCGCCGTCGCGCAAAATGCCGGCCGCGAGCAAGGCGTCGTCGATACGCTCCTGCGCGGACAGGTTGATGTCGATCACGCTTTGCCACGCGGCATCGGTCATCTTCGCGATGGTTTTGTCCTTGGTGATGCCCGCGTTGTGCACGACGATATCCAGGCCCTGTTCGTCGAGCGCCGCGGCGATCTGCGCGGGCGCTTCGGGCGCAGCAATGTCGAAGGCGAGGGCGGTGCCGTTCAACTGGCGCATCGTCGAATCGAGCGCGTCGCGCGCCGAGGGGATGTCGATGCCGATGACGTGCGCGCCTTCCGCGGCGAGCACGCTCGCAATCGACGCGCCGATGCCGCGCGCCGCGCCGGTGACGACGGCACGCCGGCCCGCGAGCGGCTGATTCCAGTCGAACGCCGGCAAGGCATCGACGCCCGCGCGTACGCCGATGCGCACCACCTGGCCCGACACATAGGCGGAACGCGGCGATAGCAAGAATCGCAACGTCGCTTCGATGCCGCTCTCGGCGCCTTGCTCCACGTAGACAAGATTGGCGGTAATACCGCGCCGCGCTTCCTTGCCTAGCGAACGCGTGAGGCCCTCGAGCGCGCGCTGCGCGGTCCATTGACGCGGCGTCGCGCAGGTTTCCGGCGGACGTCCCAACACAATGATGCGGCCGCACTTGCCGAGCGAGCGCAACGTGTCGTGGAAGTATCCGTGCAGCGGTTCAAGCTGGCTGCTGTCTTCGATACCGCTTGCATCGAACAGCAGGGCGCTGAGCTTGCCATGCGAACCGGACTCCGCCGCCTCGAAACGGCCGGTCATCAGACCATGTCGATTCGCGAGCGGCACCCATAGCCCCGCGCTTTCATGCGCAACACTGGTTACGCCAATGCTCGTGACGAGATTCGCGAGCGCCTCGAGCAGATGCGGTTCGCGGCCCGCACCGATCGCCACCAGCCCGTCGAACTCGGGCCGGTCCGCCCGATAGCGGTGCAGCATCTCGGGCTTCGGCAAGCCCAGCGAGCGCGCGAGGCGCGCGCCGAACGGCGAGTTGACGAAGTTCAGGTAAGAGTCGTTCATATCGTTCGTTGCTCCGCTGGCCACGCCCCGAAGGAAGTCCCCTTGGGGGACTTCGGACGTGTGTCAGTGTGCACCCAGTTTGGGGCATCTGGGAGAGCCCCGCCTGGATGTTTTTTTCAAGGCGCTCAAGCCGCGAGTTCCAGCGCTTTTTCGAGCGCATCCTTGCGCTTTTGCAAATTCGCGAGCATGTCGAAGTCGGCAGGGAAGTCGTCGACCTGCACGACCAGCGCACCATACCGCGCGTAGTCTTCGAGCACGCGGCGATCGTCGGCATCGATCAGGCCTTTCTGCTGTGCCGCTTCGGTCCATGCGGCCAATTGCGGCAGGCTCTGAGGCATCGGTTCGAGCAAGCCTTGCTTGACGGCGTCGCGCAGTTTCTGGTCGATCTGCGTGAAGCGCGGGTTCAACTCGAACACGAGCTCGCCGTAGCCGAGCGCATCGACGTCCGGATGCGGCACGTACGAGTCGGACACGAGGCGATTGCGCGCCGCGCCCGGCGTTTGCATCAGTTCCGCGATCTCGGTACCGAGGCGATCGGACG
>NZ_DASRSY010000215.1:0-1755 GCF_035656215.1 Paraburkholderia sp. | reverse complement strand
CGAAGACCCTGTGAACAAGACGAAGTCCGTGATCTTTACGGAAGAAGGACTGCGCGAGTCCGAGCGACTTTTTTATCAGCACTTTGTCATTCCGGAAAGAACCGGGAAGTGATTCAACGAACTTCTAACTCACGACACTAGGACCTCAGCACAAATCATTGCGGAAGCATTCGAAGGCGCCGGCCGCTCAGCCGGTTTGAACACCGCATCGCCGCGGCGAATCTTGCGCCGCGTCACTGCGCACGTTCCCGACGTATGCGCCGAGCGCCGCCGCCACCGCTGTTCGCCATAATGACAGCGCCCCGGTTCGACCCAGCGGATCACTAGCGTGGTGTCGGAGCGCTCGAGAATTTCGATGCGTACGCCATTGGTACCGTCAAGGGGGATGGACTCTAAGGTCATCATCGTCGGCTCCGTATTGTGGTGTGCCGAATGTAGTCCCGTGCGCCCTGGATAGCCATTGTGCCGGAGTTGAAACACTGTTCTCGAATTAGCAACAATGAAACTTGACATCCACGCTTACACGAAACGGCGGGGCTTTGCGGGCCATATGCGCTGTGAATTTTCGATAGCGTGGATTTTTGCAACGCAGTGTTGTACGCAGCGCGACGAAAATGCCATCTGCAAAGGGCTTCGGTGCTTCCTTTAAGATGTGGTTATTGTTGAGCGACCGTGCGATGCAAGTGTAGCGGGTTTGCATTTTTCCGGTCGGCTCGCGCGCATATCCACAGGATCCGAAGAGCCCACATGATTTCACGCCCCCCCGTAGCGCCGCCAGAATCGCCGACACCGCCTGATCGCCTGAAAAAGCAGAAAACAGCTTTGCTCGTCCTGTACATCGCACTCGTGCTGCTGGCGCTGTGGGTCGTGCGCGATTTCATGGCGGTGGTGGCCTGGGCCGGCGTCATTGCAATCGCGCTGTGGCCGCTTTTTAAAAAGGTGGAAGGCAGCCGCTGGTTCACGGGCCGCACGACGCTGATCGCCGCAGTGCTGACATTCGCGATCGCGTTGCTGGTGGTGCTGCCGGTCGGTATCGGCATTACACAGGCGCTGCACGAAGCCCATGACATGAACGAGTGGTTCAAGACGGTGCAGGAAAACGGTATTCCGATGCCGGACATCCTCGAGCGCTTGCCGTTCGGCGTGCAACAGATTTCAGCCTGGTGGCAGGCCAATCTCGCGCAGCCGCTGCGCGACTCGGCGGCAATGAAAGGGCTGCACAGCACCACGGTGATGACGCTCGGCCGCCACTTCGGCGCGCGCGCGGCGCACGGTCTGATGGTGTTCGCCTTTATGCTGGTCACGCTGTTCGTGATCTTTCAGGCGGGGCCGCTTTTATCGGGTTCGCTGATGAAAGGCGTGCGGCGCGGCTTCGGCGACGACGGCGCGCAGTTGCTCGAGCGTATGGCTGCGGCGGTGCGCGGCACGGTGTCGGGGCTGGTGGTGGTCGGGCTCGGCGAGGGCGCGTTGATGGGCGTTGCCTATTTCGTGACCGGCTTGCCGCACGTCGCGCTGCTCGCGTTCATCACGGCGATCGCCGCCATGCTGCCGTTCTGCGCGCCGATCACGTTCGGCCTCGCGGCCTTGTGGCTGTTTTCGCAAGGCTCGGTTGCCGGAGCCATCGGGCTTGCGGTGTTCGGCTCGATCGTGGTGTTCGTCGCCGAGCATTTCGTGCGGCCGGTGCTGATCGGCAACTCGACGCGATTGCCTTTCCTGCTTGTGCTATTCGGTATTCTCGGCGGGGCGGAGACGTTC
>NZ_DASRSY010000214.1:0-5484 GCF_035656215.1 Paraburkholderia sp. | reverse complement strand
GATGTAGCCGACCCGCAGACCCGGCGCCAGCACTTTCGAGAACGAGCCGAGATGGACGATGTGATCCGGCGCCATCGACAGCATGGTGGGCAGCGGCTCACCGGCGTAGTCGAGCGCGCCGTAGGGATCGTCTTCGATCACCGGAAACGGTGCGGTCTTCGCAAACGCAGCCAGGGCGCGGCGGCGTTCGATCGGCAGGCGGCGGCCCGTCGGATTCTGGAAATTCGGTTGCGCGTACAGGAGGCGCGCGCCGGCCGTCAGTTCGGGCGTGAGCGCCTCGGGAATCAGGCCGTGCGCGTCGGTCGGCACCTGCACGTAGCTCGGTTCGTACATCGAGAACGATTGCAGCGCGCCGAGGTAGGTCGGCGTTTCGACCAGCACGGGGCTGTCCGGGCACACCAGCACTTTGCCGAGCAGGTCGAGTGCTTGCTGCGAGCCGGTCGTGATCAGTACCTGCGAAGGGCGAATCTGCGCGCCGTTCACCGAATAGCGTCGTGCGATCCATTCGCGCAGCGGCAGATAGCCCTCGGTTGCGCTGTATTGCAAAGCCGCGGCGGGCGCGTCGCGCAGAATGCGGTCGGATGCTTCGCGCATGCGTTCGGCCGGGAAGGTCGCTGGCGAGGGCAGGCCGCCCGCGAAGGAAATGACTTCGGGCCGTTCCGTAACCTTCAGGATCTCGCGGATCGCCGAGCTCGTGAGCTTGCGTGCGCGTTCGGACAGTTGCCACGTGGGGGCTTTCAAGTCGCTTTGGTCCATGGTCTCCTCTGCTGGTATGTCTGGAACCGGTCAAGATTTCAATTATCGCGCGAGTTGGCCACCCGCGCGCGCTGCTTATTTAAGGGTCCGTAGACCGTCGGGTGTTTCAAACTCGGCGACAAGCGCGGCTGCGCCTTCCGTAGGCTCGAGTGCGATCAGGTGTGCCGCGCCCAGCCAGTGCAATTGCGCAGCGATCGCGTCGGCTTGCGGATGTGCTGCTTTCAAAGCTTTCAGTGCGATCTCCGTCTCCGGCAACGCCGCCGACGGATGACGCTGCGTGTCCCACTGGATCAGCGACGGCAGCACGCCGTCGCCGGCGCCTTGCCACGCGGGGAACGCGCCGTCGTCAGGTACCGACAGGCCCCACGTGAAATCGCCGCGCGTCATCGGCACGATCGAGGGGATGCGTTGCGGATACTGCGTTTGCCAGGCCGGGAGGCGCTTCGGCCGGTCGACTCGGGCGACCCAGTGCGACAGGTACGGCCCTTTTTCGAGCCGCGCTTGCGTCGCCGGGTCGTCGAGCGCGAACAGGCGGCCACGAGGCGTGACACCCTCCGCGGGTTCCGCGGCCTGCGGGTCGATCGCGATCACCTCCAGATATACACCGCCCCACAGGTTCAACAGGCGATTGTGCGTGCGCATCAGCGGATGCGCGCCGCCGCCCGCCGGTGCGACGCCGAGCGTGTCGGCAACGTACTGCGTGCCCTCATCGAGGGTACGGGCGGAAATCACGAGGTGATCGAGACGGAGCGAATGGGCGGTCATGGCGGATCAGGAAAACGGTTTCTGCGGTAAGCCGGAGTGCGCGCGGGGTGCGGCAGCAGCGTTGCCGGGGTCGTAAGCATAACCGTTTGCCGGGTCGGCGGGCCAGGCGGATGGCGTTCGGGCGGGTCTTGCCCGAGGTCGCTTGCGCGCGGTGCATGCCGCCCGAGCTGCTTTGTCATCCGTTGCTTATCTTAAATGTAACGGCGGCGACCGGCACAGTAACGGTACAATCGATTCGATACCGTTCGGTACAGTTGGAGCCCGTTATGTCCGTCCCGCTTGCCCAGATTCCCACCCCGCACGATACGACGTCGTTGACGCTGGTTGAGCAGCTCGTCCAGTGGGCGCGCCGCCGCATCGAGGAGCGGGTGTTCCGCCCCGGCATGCGGATGCCGTCGATCCGTAAGCTTGCGCTCGACAAGGGCGTGTCGCGCTTCACCGTGGTCGAGGCGTACGAGCGGCTGGTGGCGCAGGGTTATCTGGAGTCGCGACGCGGCTCCGGTTTCTATGTGCGTGAACGATTGGGCGGTGCGCCGACGGCTGAGATCCGCACGATCGCCGCGGCGGCGCCCGCGCCCGCCACCATCGACGTCGTCTGGCTGCTGCGCAATATGCTGCATACGGGCGCGCGCCCCGAGCGCAGCCCGGGCCTCGGCTACCTGCCGGGGCGTTGGCTCGACGGCGATCTGATCACGAACGCGTTGCGCACGCTCGGCCGGCAAAGCGGTGCGCAGATGCTTGGCATCGGCACGCCACAGGGCTTTTTGCCGCTGCGCCAACAGTTGCAGACGCGGCTGGAGGAGCTGGAAATCGGCGCTTCGCCGGATCAGATTGTGATGGTCTCCGGCATCACTCAGGCAATCGACCTGATTTCGCGCATTTACGTGAAACCGGGCGATGCGGTGATCGTCGGCGATCCGGCCTGGTTTCAGATGTTCGGGCGTTTCGCTTCACAGGGTGCGCGGCTGGTCGGCATGCCTTACACGCCGGATGGGCCGGATCTCGACGCGCTCGAATCGCTCGTGCAGACCTGGCGACCGAAAATGCTGGTGATCAATTCGGTACTGCAGAATCCCACCGGCACCTCGCTCACGGCCGCGCAGGCGTTCCGCATTCTGCGTCTCGCCGAAGCCTACGATTTCATCCTCGTCGAAGACGATATTTACGGCGATCTGTGCCCGCCGAGCTATCCGGGCACGCGGCTCGCGAGCCTCGATCAGTTGAAGCGCGTGATCTACCTTGGCAGCTTTTCGAAGACGCTCGCCCCGAATCTGCGCGTGGGTTTTATCGCCTGCGCGCCGGAGGTGGCCACGGCCGTCAGCGATCAGAAAATGCTGGTCGGCATGACGAGCCCCGAACTGAACGAGCGCGTGCTCTACAAGATTCTCACCGAGGGTCACTACCGCCGGCACGTCGAGCGGCTGCGCGCGCGGCTCGACGGCGTGCGCGAGAAATCGGTGCGGATGCTCGAAAAGACCGGCATGAAGCTGTTTCTGACGCCCACGGCGGGCATGTTCCTGTGGGCCGACACGGGCGTCGATGCGAGCGCGCTCGCGGCCGCCGGTCACGAAGAAGGTTTCCTGCTGACGCCCGGGAGCCTGTTTTCCCCGCTGCAGTCGCCGACCACGTGGATGCGCTTCAATATCGCCAACTGCGGCGATCCCGAGTTGTCGGCGTTCCTGTGCCGCTATCTGGATAGCATTGCGCGGCGCGCCTCTTGAAACCGCGCCGGCTTGCCCCAACTTAGGCGGCGACCCGGCGACACAGCCTCGGCGGCCCATCCGGCCGGCGGCTGTGCGCCACGCCTGACTAGAACCCCATTCGTAACAGAGAGGAAGTCCGACCATGGCACAAGAAACCATGAGCTTTCAGGCAGAAGTTAAACAACTTCTGCACCTGATGATCCATTCGCTGTACAGCAACAAGGAAATCTTCCTGCGTGAGCTAGTTTCGAACGCGTCCGACGCGGCCGACAAGCTGCGCTTCGAAGCGATCGAAAACAGCGCGCTGTACGAGAACGATCCGAATCTGCGGATTCGCGTGTCGTACGACAAGGCCGCGCGCACCATCACGCTCGACGACAACGGCATCGGCATGAGCCGCGACGAAGCGATCGCCAACCTCGGCACGATCGCGCGCTCGGGCACCAAGGAATTCTTCGGCAAGCTCTCCGGCGACCAGCAGAAAGACGCGGCGCTGATCGGGCAGTTTGGCGTGGGCTTTTATTCGGGCTTCATCGTCGCGGACAAGATCACGGTCGAAACGCGCCGCGCCGGCTTGCCGCCCTCGGAAGGCGTGCGTTGGGAAAGCGCGGGCGAGGGCGATTTCGCCGTGGAGCAGATCGAACGCGCCGCGCGCGGCACGACCATCACGCTGCATCTGCGTGCCGATGAAGACGACCTGCTGTCGTCGCATCGTCTGAAGTCGATCATCCAGAAGTACTCGGACCACGTCGCGCTGCCGATCCTGATGGCGAAGGAAGAGTGGGACGCTGAAAAGAGCGAGATGGTCACGAAGGACGAGGACGAGACCGTCAACCAGGCGAGCGCGCTGTGGACCCGTTCGAAGAACGACATCACCGAAGAACAGTACAAGCAGTTCTACCAGCACCTCTCGCACGATCATCAGGATCCGCTGACGTGGACGCATAACCGTGTCGAAGGCCGCAGCGAATACACGCAACTGCTGTACGTGCCGACGCATGCGCCGTTCGACATGTTCAATCGCGATCATCGCGGCGGGCTGAAGCTGTACGTGAAGCGCGTGTTCATCATGGACGACGCTGAACAACTGCTGCCGGCGTATCTGCGGTTCGTGAAGGGTGTGGTCGATTCGGCTGATTTGCCGTTGAACGTGTCGCGCGAAATCCTCCAGGAAAGCCGCGACGTGAAGGCGATCCGCGAAGGTGTGACCAAGCGTTCACTGTCGATGCTCGAAGAACTGGCGAATTCGGAGAACGACGCCGATAAGGAAAAGTACGCCGGCTTCTGGAAGGAATTCGGTCAGGTGTTGAAGGAAGGCATCGGCGAAGACTTCGCCAATCGCGAGCGCATCGCGAAGCTGGTGCGCTTTGCGTCGACGCATACGGAATCGCCCGAGCAGACTGTGTCGCTCGCCGACTACGTCGCGCGGATGAAGCCCGAGCAAACCAGGATCTACTACGTGACCGCCGACACCTGGCAGGCCGCGACCCACAGCCCGCATCTCGAAGTGTTCCGCAAGAAGGGCGTGGAAGTACTGCTGCTGACCGATCGCGTCGATGAATGGATGCTGTCGTTCCTGAACGAATTCGACGGCAAGCCGCTGCAAAGCGTCGCGCGCGGCGATCTCGATCTGGGTGCCTTGAACGACGAGGAAAAGCAGGCGCAGGAAAAGGTCGGCGAAGAGTTCAAGCCGCTTGTCGACAAGATGAAAGAAGCGCTGAAGGACAAGGCCAAGGACGTGCGTTTGACGTTCCGCCTCACCGATTCGCCGTCTTGCCTCGTGGCGGACGATGGCGAAATGAGTGGCTATCTGCAACGTATGCTGAAGGCCGCTGGTCAGGAAGCGCCGTCGTTCCACCCGATTCTTGAAGTGAATCCGGAGCATGCGCTGGTGAAGGGCTTGCACGCAGACAGCGCGAATTTCGACGACTGGTGTCATTTGTTGTTCGATCAGGCATTGCTCGCTGAAGGCGGCGCGCTGGAAGATCCGGCTAGCTTCGTGAAGCGTACCAACGCGTTGTTGTTGGCGCGCGCGGGTTGAGTTTCTCGGGTTTGAATTGAGCCAGAATCGGCGTCGCGTTGACGCTTGTGATTGAAAATGCGCTGCTTCGGCAGCGCATTCAGACTGCTGACAAAGTACCCCCGAAGCCTGGCCATGCGCCGGGCTTTGTCGTTTAATGAGCGTCATGCTCAAGAAACCGACGCCCATGCAGCACGAACTCGAGATGGTCACGCTCGAGGAGCTCGTGCCGAAGGATCA
>NZ_DASRSY010000213.1:0-8032 GCF_035656215.1 Paraburkholderia sp. | reverse complement strand
GGTACAAGGCCCTGTCGGTACGTTGTGCCGCCGGGTTAGTTTAATCACTAGCCTTAATGAGGCTTGAGCCGTATGCGGGGAAACTCGCACGTACGGTTCTTAGGGGGCGGCGGCGCAGCAATGCGCCGCTGCTACCCGACTATTTTGGGTGCATGGATTCGCGCATGACGGCATGACGCTGCGTGCATCCACGGCGCGTCAGCATGAAACGCATTCCGATCGAACCGTCTTTCGCCGCATGGCGGCGCGCCGCGCGAGCGCTGCTGCGGCAAGGTGTCGAGCCATCGCAGATCGAGTGGGTGGAGTCCGGGAATGAAGCGGCGGCCGAAAGTGGTGGGAATGGCCATGGTTCGGGGCAAGTTGCGCAATCTTCGGCAACGTCCGTAGCTGAAGGGATCTCCAGCACGACCGCTGTCGAGGTGCCCAACGCCGAGCCCGCTCGCACCGGCTCAGGTAGCTCTGCCGCTCCCGCGATTCCGCGCGAACTGCTCTCCTGGCTCAAAACCGCTGCGTGCTTCCGCGCGCCGGACCGCTGGTCGCTGCTATACCGCGTCCTCTGGCGCTGGACGCGCGCCGAGCGCAACGTCCTCGATCTCGACGACCCCGACGGCGCGTTGCTCGATCAACGTATCAAGGCGGTCGAACGCGAGACCGCCGATCTGCTGCTACTCACCTTGTTCAGGCGGCGTGAGCCGTCGATGGAGCCACCCGAATTGGTCGGCTGGTACGAGCCGCATCATGACCTGCTGGAGCGTGCCGCAGCGCTGTTCGCCACACCCATGGGCGATTCGACGTGGATGCTCGCCACGCCATACGGAGCGGCGTTCTGGAACGGCATGCTGCTGCGTATCGACCGGCCACCGGCGGAGGAACACCAGCAGACCACGCTGGCGCTACCAGAAAGCGCCATGACCGGCGAAGCCTTCACCAGCATGCCCACGGAGGCGCTCTGGCTCGCGTATTACGTCAACGCCTTCAATGGTCAGCCCTTGCCCGTGCCGTTGCGTTACTGGAGAACGCCGCCCGCGGGTCCACCGTTGCCCGCACACCTCGCGCGCGAACGCAGCCGTCTCGGCGCGCAAAGCGCCGCCGTCACCGTCCCGCCCGCGCCGCCCATCGAGTATTCAGCGGTGACGCCGCCCTTGCGGGAACCCACGGGCCCGCTCGCCACCTGCCGGCGCTGCGCGTTATGGCGCAATGCGAAGCAGGCGGTTGCGGGCGCCGGGTCCGATCATGCGGCGATCATGGTGGTCGGCGAACAGCCCGGCGAGTACGAGAACCAGCACGGCGAGCCCTTCACCGGCCCGGCCGGTCAACTGCTGGACGCCGTGCTTGCGCGCGCCGGGCTGAAGCGGGAGGCGCTGTATCTGACCTACGCCATCAAGCATTACAAATGGGAAACGTTCGACCAGGAGCGCATCCATCGAACGCCCGCGCGGCGCGAAGTCGAGGCTTGCCAGTACTGGCTGGAAAAAGAACTGACGCGGATAGCGCCGCGTGTGGTGGTCACACTAGGCGCAACCGCGCTAAAAGCGCTGACCGGGGCGCACGTCAGTCTGTCCGAATATCTCGGCCAAACCATCGCCCATGACGGACGCCTGATCGTGCCGGCCTGGCACCCGTCGTATGCGCTGCGAACGGCCGACGCCGGGTTGCGCGACGACATCGTGGCGACCATTGCGACGGCTTTCAGTCGCGCGGCGGCGCTGGCGGGTGCGGGTGCGCGATGCATGCCCGACAGCGCACCCGCTAAAGGTGAGCAGGTTCGGGATATGCCAGATGCGCAAAGGTGAGCCTCTGCGGGAAGCCATCGCAGAATCAGCCCAGTCAGGCATGCGGCTTGCGTTGGCCACAACGGTTACACAAGCCGCGCCGATTCCGCCTAAGCTGATGTGACGCCGCACATCCAGCAAGCTTGTCTCGCGTAATATTGAAGCTTCGAATGCGGCCCCGCGCGCTTCGAAACCACCACACGTCCATGAGCGAAACCAGCCCACGCCTTTTTATCGTCTCACCCCACTTCGACGACGCCGTCTTCAGTTGCGGCGCATTACTCGCCGCCCATCCTGACGCCGCGGTTTGCACGGTGTTTGCCGCGCCGCCCGAGCAGGAGATGCATACCGAATGGGATGAAAAGTCAGGTTTCACGAGCGCCCATCAGGCCATCCACTCCCGCACGCGCGAAGACAACCTCGCGCTGGAGGTGCTCGACGCGATTCCCCTGCGCATGCCGTTTCGCGACGGCCAATACATGGACTCGCCGTCGATCAGCAAGTTGGCGGCGGTGCTTGAAGAGACCATCTACCGCACGACCGCGAACACGCTGCTGATGCCGCTCGGCCTGCATCACGACGATCACGTCCGGGTGTTCGAAGCCTGCTGCGAAATCCTGCCACGCCTGTCGCATCTCTCATGGTTCGCCTACGAAGAGGCGATTCACCGCCGCACGCCGGGTGTCGTGCAGGCGCGGCTCGCCGACCTCGCGCAACGCGGCATCGTCGCAACGCCGGCTTATCCGAGCGCCGGCCATACGATTGATCTCCCGCGCCGCACCCAGCTCAAACGCGAAGCGGTCAATGCCTACGAAAGCCAGCTGCGCGCTTTCGGTGCGGGCATTTACGACGATGTTTTCGCCGCCGAACGTTACTGGCAATTGAGCGTAGGCCGCCGCGCGCGAAAGTAAGGACCGCGCCGCGTGCCGGATCGCCTACGCTTGAAGGGAATGACCGGGGCTTATCCGCACTCGACCGGCTGTAGCGCCTGCTTTTCGGCTCGCCGTTCAGCCAGCGTCTCGGGCCACTTTTCGGCCCGCTTTCAAGCCCGCTTCCAAGCCCTCTTCCCAACTAAAAGAGGTGATGCAATGAGCTACGACATGCATACCAGTCCGATTCCCGACCCGAACGCCGATCCGAACCGCGACCCGGAAAGCGATCCGCTGGTGCCCCCGTCGCCCGGTCATCACACCGAGGAGCCGCAGCGGCCCGACGGACCGCCGGACAAAGACCCGGTGTGACGCTGTACGGATTGTTACCGGGCGGCCGCGTGAATGAACGCGCGCTTTAGCGCGTCAGCTCGCTAAAGCCTTGCAACAGACGGTCGATGTCGGCGGCGTGGATATTGCCCATCGTCGAGATACGGAATAGCTCGGCCGACAAGCCGCCTTGACCCGCATAGATGACGAAACCGCGCGCTTTCAGCGCGTCGTGCAGTTGCGGATACGCTACGCCGTCCGGCAAGCGATACGCGCGCAGCACGACCGACGACTGCTCCGGCGGCAACACACTGCCGACGCCCCGCTCAGCCAGGCCCGCGCGAGCCTGCTCGGCGAGCGCCGCATAACGCGCGTGGCGCGCTTGCCAGCCGCCTTCGTCGGCGAGTTCGCGCAAGGCCTCGACTAGCGCGTAATACGCATGGACCGACGGCGTGAACGGCGTATTACGCTGGTCCTGCAAACGCGCGAGACGTCCAAGGTCCAGGTAATACGTGCGGCTCGCCGCCTGCGCGAGCGCCGCGCGCCGTACCAGCACGAACGATGCACCCGGCACGCCATGCAGACATTTGTTCGCGGTCGCTGCGACGGCGTCGAGACTGGCATCGGCGAAATCGATTGCTTCCGCGCCGAAGCTGCTGACGCCATCCACCAGCAGACGCAGACCACGTTCGCGGCACAGCGCCCCGAGCGCTTGCAGATCGTTCAGACGTCCCGTCGTGGTTTCGTGATGAATCACGGCGACGTGGGTGAACGCCTTGTCCGCGTCGAGACGTTCGGCGATCTTCGCGAGATCCGGCGCCTGCATCCAGTCGTGCTTCAGCGACTCATACGCGATGCCGTATTGCGTGGCGATTTGCGAAATACGCTCGCCGTACACGCCGTTTTCCACGACCAGCAGCTTGCCGTTTTGCGGCACCAGCGCGGCGGTCATGCTTTCGACAGCAGCCGTGCCGGAACCGGTCATCAGCACCGCTTGCCATTCGTTTGCGTCGAGGCCGTACAGATCGACCAGACGTGTGCGCGCCTCTTCCTGCAAGTCGAAAAATTCGTTTTCGCGGTGGCACAAATCCGTTTGCAACAGGCTGTTGCGGACACGTTCGGTGAGCGTCACCGGGCCGGGGTTAAGCAGCAACATGAGTGCACTCCTTAAGCGGCGCCGATGTGGCGCATCAGGCGCGTTTTCACATCGGGCGGGGTGATAGTGGGACGCGGCAGGCCATCGGGCGTACCGCGGCGAATCGCCAGTCGCGCAAAACGCGGGCCATGGGGCGACGGCGCTGTGTCGAACAGCTCGTCGATCACGCTGACGTCGTCGCTTTCAACCGCCGACGCATAACCGCAAGCCGCGGCGACACCCGCAAACGACACCTGCGACGACACCGTTGCCTGACCACCGGTCGAGTCGTGTGCGCCGTTGTCGAGCAGCACATGCGTGAGATTCGACGGACCGTACGCACCGAGCGTCGCGAACGCGCCCATGCGCATCAATGCGGCGCCGTCGCCGTCGAGCGCGACCACGTGCAGGTCAGGACGCGCGAGGGCAAGACCCAACGCGAACGGCGTCACGCAACCCATCGAGCCGACCATGTACAACTGATTGGGACGGTCGTCGATGGCATAGAGTTCGCGGCCGCAAAATCCGGTCGACGCGAGCACCACCGTCGATTCGAGCGGCGTGTGCGCGATGACTTTCTGCAGCGCGTGGTGACGTGAAGCCAGTTCATTTTCCGCCACGTTCCCGAATTGCGAACGCGACACAACCGGCACACGGCGAGCGCCCGCATGGCCCTCTTTCAACGCGTACGGCGCCACGCTGCCCTTTTGCATCACGAGCGCGTACGGCCGGCCGGTTTCATCCATGTGAGCAATGGCGCGATCCAGCGCCGGGCCGATCGCGTCAGCTTCGGTCGGAAAGGTCTCCCATGGAATTTCCATCGTATCGAGCATTGCGGGCGTGACCGGACCCATCAACGCGTGCTGCGGTTCGTCCGCGACGCCGGGTTGCCCGCGCCACGTCACGATCAGCAGTTGCGGCAGACGGAAGGTCCACGTGAGCGAGGTCAACGGGCTCACCGCATTGCCGAGGCCGGAGTTCTGCATCATCGTGATGCCGCGCCGGCCGTTCTGCGCGCCGAGCGTGACGCCCGCGATCAACGCGACCGCATCGCCTTCGTTGGCCGCCGAGACGTAGTGCAGTGATTCATCCTGCAACACGTAGTTGATGAACGGCGTCAGATACGAGCACGGCACGCCTGCATACCAGTCGAAGCCACGCTCACGAGCCGCCTCGACGAACTGTGCGGCCTCGATCATTGCGCGGCCCCACCGGCTTCGTTCGTCTTGCTGCCGACCGCTGCTGCGAACGGCGCTCGCGCATGCGCGAAATCGCCCGCACGGCGGAAGTCTTCGAGATCGTTCACACCGCGCCAGTGGCCGTGCACGTATTGCACTTCGATCGCTTCACCTGCTTCGATCAGCGCATTCAGCAGCGCGGGCATGTCGAGCGAATCGAAATCCGGGCGCGCTTGCAATTTGCCGAGTACCGCTTGCAGAAGCTCACGCCCCTCGCCGCGTACATTCAGCAGACCGACCCAGCGACCGTGCGGCGTTTGCGAAGCGATGGCGGACGTTGCTTCCGGCCCACTCGACACGTGACGCAGTGTGACCTTGCTGCCAAACAGACCGCGATCGTCGCTCGCCGAGCACCATGCGAAGTCGCGCACGCTGGCGTTTTCCGCATCGGTCAGCGACGAATCGACCACCACGCTGAACGCCGCTTCGCTCTCGACCAGATCGCGCAGGATGTAGCTGCGGAACAGCAGATCGCCATACGAGATGACGGTGTCGCCCGCGAGCTTGTCGACCGCACACGCGAGCGACGCCAGTTCGCCGGTTTGCGCGTGACGTTCATTGACGACCAGCTTGATCCCGGCCGTATCGATCGCGTCGGCGCGATAACCGCCGACCACGGTGATGTCATTGACGCTCTGCTTCTTGAACGCATCGACGAGCCAGCGCAACAGCGGCTTGCCCGCGATCGGCAGCATGACTTTCGGACGATCTTCGGTGACTGCTTCGAGCCCCTTGCCGCGGCTTGCCGCGAGCACGACCGCCGCACCGGCCGCGCGGCCGCTCGACAGGTAGCGGTCTTCTGCTTCCGAGTATTCGTCGGCGTCTTGCAGACGGAAAATTTCGTTGACCGCAGCAATGCTGTCTTCGACGTTGACGAGCGTTTCACTCGAGTGAATTTCCTTGGCGACAGCCTGCATGGCCGAGGTCGCTGCGCGGATCAGATGATTCGCCCAGATGACCGTGCTGATGCCGGCCTCGCGGAACACTTCGGTGGGCGTGCTGTAGTACTTGGTCGGCACGATGACGAGCGGCCCGCGGCCGGCCCATTCGCGCGCGAATTCGAGGATTTCGTCGGGACGCGAGAGCTTGCTGTGAATCAGGATCGCATCGGCGCCTGCTTGCCGATAGGCTTCCGCGCGACGCAGCGCTTCGTCCATACCCCAGCCGGCGATCAGTGCTTCGACGCGCGCGACGATCGAGAAGTTTTCATCCGACTGCGAGTCTTTACCGGCTTTGATCTTGCCGCAGAACTCGTCCATATCCGCGAGCGGCTGGGCTTCGCCATTGATAAAGCTATTCGTTTTCGGGAATTGCTTGTCTTCGATACAGACGCCGGCAATGCCGCGTTGTTCGAGCTTGCGCACGAGGCGGCGCACGTTGTTGAAATTGCCGTAACCGGTATCGCCGTCGAGGAGGATGGGGAGATCGCTGGCATCGGCCATGAATTCGAGGTTATCGACGACTTGCGTCCAGCTGGCTTCGTTATTGTCGCGCACGCCGAATTGGGCGGAGATCGCGAGACCCGAACCCCAGATCGCCTTGAAGCCGGCTTCGCGGACAACACGGGCGGAGAGACCGTTGTGGGCCTCCATCATGAATTCGAGTTCGTTGCTGACGAGCATCTGGCGCAGACGCGCGCTGCGGGGCGCGGAGATAAATGCGGGTTCGCGGGCGCTCATTTTCTTTACTCCTGGTGGCGGGCTTATTGGTGCTCTTTTTTGCCCGGCTGGCGACTGGAAAATGGCGACTATAGCTGAAATCGTTTTATTCGGTGTGGGAGTGGGATTTTGGTTTTTTGATGTTGTTGTTAAGTGGGAAAATGTGTTGTTTTTTGCATTTCATGCTGTACGGCTGGATTTTGGAGTTTTTTGGCGTTATGTGGAGGAATGTGATTCCGGCCCTTCTGGTATTGGGTTTGTGGGTTTTTTGTTTTTATTTTTGTGTTATCTGATTGGGGTTTTATATTTTAGTTTTTTATTCTATTTCCGGATTAATTATGCTATTGATTTATAGCGTTCGCCTCTGTGCGGGCGACGTTAATAAACCAATAATAATTCAAGCAAAGGCCAACGCCGCAGGCCAACAGACATAAAGCGCCGCGCAGGCAAAAAAACAGGCAAAACCCAACCTGAACCCCAATTAATCAGACAAAAAAACAACGGGTTTCCCCTCCCCTGCGGAGCAGAGGGCAAGAAGCCGTAAACACAGTAAGCACCAAGCCAATCGCTGCAAGCGAAAGAGCAAAAGAGCAAAAGAGCAAAGAACCCCTGACCGACCACCTCGCGAAAGCGAAAGCAAACCCCACTGCTATGACTCTGAACAAAAAACTAGCCTCAATGATCGCGGTCCTCTGGATCGGCCTGATTCTGATCGGCGGCTTCGGCGCATGGCAAAACCGCGCGTCGATGATCTCGGACCGCCGCGATCAACTCACCTCGCTGATTGATCAGGCCAATCACATCGTCAACCGTTACTACACCCTCGCGCAGCAACACACGATCACCGAAGACGAAGCCAAAAAACAGGCGCTCGAAACACTCGCCGCCATGCGTTATGGCAAAGACGGCTACATCTCCGTCAACGACTCGCAGCCGGTCATGCTGATGCACCCGTTCAAGCCGGCAATGGTCGGCAAGAACATGGCGCAATTCGCCGACCCGGCTGGCAACCATCTGTTCGTCGACATCG
>NZ_DASRSY010000212.1:0-8686 GCF_035656215.1 Paraburkholderia sp. | reverse complement strand
TCATGCGGCAACTGCGTCACCTCACCGCGGGCGAGTGGGCCGCGGCGCTCGGTGCGACCGCGCTCAGCTATATCGCGCTGGTCGACCGCGACGCAGTCGGCTTGCGCTACCTGGGCGCGGCAGTGCCACGCGCGGCGCTGTGGATCGGCGCGACCGCGGGCTCGGCGCTCGGCAATGCGACCGGCTTCGGCGCGTTGACAGGCGGCGCCGTGCGTGCTCGCGTGTACGGGGTGTCGAACATTACACCCGCACAGATCGGCCGCATGACCGTGTTCACGAGCGTTTCGCTGGCGCTGGCACTGGTGCTGATGACGGCGCTCGGCATGGTGTGCCTCGCTGACCGTCTTGCGACGATGCTGCATCTCGCGCCGCCCACCTTGCGTTGGAGCGGCGCTGCGCTGCTGGTCGCGCTCGGACTCGCGGCGGCCGCCTGCCGTCGCGACACGCGCCCGATCCGCACGCGCTGGCAGTGGCTGTCGTTCGATATTCCGGCGCGTCGCGACCTGGTCGCGCAAGTGGCTCTCGCCGTGCTCGACGTGGTGGCCGCGGGCCTCGCGCTTTGGGCGCTGTTGCCGCATGCGGACGTCAGCTTCGTGACCTTTATCACCGTCTATGCCGCCGCGATGCTGCTCGGCATGATCGGCCACACACCTGGCGGCGTCGGCGTGTTCGAAGCAGCGATGGTGTTCACGCTGAACGGCAGCGTGCAAACGCATCAGATGGTCGCGGCGCTGCTCGCCTATCGCGCGATTTACTTCGGTGTCCCGTTGATCGTCTCGGCGGCGTTGCTCGCCGGCTTCGAAGGCCGTGCGCTGAAAAGCCGTTTGCCGCTGCGTCATGCGGCGGGCGCGTATAAACTCGCGCCGCTGTTTCTGAGCCTCGTCACTTTCGTGGTCGGCGGCATGCTGGTGATTTCCAGCGCGACGCCCGCGTTCTGGCAACGCATTCTGATTCTGCGCGACGTGCTGCCGCTGTGGGTGCTCGAAAGCTCGCAGATGCTGTGCAGCGTGCTCGGCGTGCTGCTGTTGTTCGTCGCGCGCGGTTTGCTGCGGCGTCTGGATGCCGCGTGGTGGGTGACCTTGCTGCTGGCGGTGTTGAGCCTCGCGCTGTCGCTGACCAAAGGTCTTGCGTTCGTGGAAGCGGGCGTGCTCGGCATGCTGATCGCGCTGCTGCTGTCCACGCGTCGCCGTTTCAACCGTCATTCGTCGCTGTTCGCCGAGCGCTTTACGGCGGGTTGGCTGGTGTCGGTGGCGATGGTGCTGATGCTGGCCGTGTGGGTCATGCTGTTTGCGTTCCGCGACGTGCCGTATACGCAAGACCTGTGGTGGCAATTCGCTTTCGACGAACGCGCGCCGCGTGCGCTGCGCGCGACGCTGGCCGCCAGTCTGTTCGCCGCCACGTTCTCGTTCTGGCAATTGCTGCGCCCGGCGGCGGGCCGTTTCGTCATGCCCGCTCCGCAAGATCTGCAGGACGCGGCGCGCATCGTGCGCGCCCAGGAGCGCAGCGACGCCGGTCTCGCGCTGATGGGCGACAAGAGCTTTCTCTTTTCCGCGTCGCGCAAAGCCTTCCTGATGTACGCGAAAAATGGCCGCACGTGGGCCGCGCTTCACGATCCGGTCGGTCCGCGCGAGGAGTGGGCCGGGCTGATCAGCAAGTTCGTCGCGCTCGCGCACGCGCACGGCGGCCGCGCGGCCTTCTATCAGGTGCGCGCCAACGCGTTGCCGCTCTATCTCGACGCCGGCCTCACGTTGATGAAGCTCGGCGAAGAAGCGCACGTAGTGCTCGACGACTTCGACCTGAAGGGCTCGCATCGCGCGCATCTTCGCTATGCGCTCAAGCGTGGCGAGCGTGACGGCTTTACCGTCGAAGTGATCGATCAAGCGGATGTACCGGCGTCGCTCGAAACGCTGCGTGAGATTTCCGACGGCTGGCTCGACAGCCGCGACGCACGTGAAAAGAGCTTTTCGGTGGCCGCGTTTACCGACGAGTACCTTGCCGCGCAATCCGTGATGCTGGTGCGCCAGAACGGCGAGCCAGCCGCTTTCGTGACCTTCATGACCACCGATATGAATACCGAAGCGACGGTCGGTGTGATGCGGCACGTGGAAAGCGCCTCGCCGTATGCGATGGAATATCTGTTCACCCAACTGGCGCTGCATCTGAAGCAGGCGGGTTTCCGCTCGCTCAGTCTCGGCATCGCGCCGCTCTCCGGCATGCTGCCGACGCCACTCGCGTCGCGCTGGCATCGGCTGGCGGGGATCGTGTGGCGCTTCGGCGGCCGCTTCTATAACTTCCGCGGACTGCGTGCTTTCAAGAGCAAGTTCCAGCCGCATTGGGAGCCGCGCTATCTCGCGGCGTCGGGTTCGATGGGTGTGTTCTTCACGCTCGCGGACCTGTCATTGCTGGCAGGAGGCCGGCGTTCATGACATTGCATCCGTTTTTCAGGCTCGCCGCAGTGGCGAGCCTCGTTGTTTGCAGCGCGACCGCCTTTGCCGCAACCACCACGGTGTCCGGCGGCCGTTATGGCGACGTGACGGTGACGCAGCCGGCCGGCCCCTTGCGCGGCTTCGTGGTGCTTTACTCGCCGGCGACCGGCTGGAGTGCAGCCGACCAGCAAACCGCCGATACGCTCGCCAAGGCCGGTGCGTTGACCGTCGGCGTGGATACGGCGCGCTATGCGGCCAACCTGAGCGCGAAAAAAGAAACCTGCCATCAACTGGTGGGCGATGCTGAAGCCTTGAGCCATCAACTCGAACGGCAATCGCAATCGAGCCGCTATTTCGCTCCGATCGTCGCAGGTACCGGGCAGGGCGCGACGCTCGCAATGCATGTGCTTGAACAGGCGCCGTCGAATACGGTTGCCGGCGCGGTCTCGCTCGATGCAGAGCGCAATCTGGATCTGCGCTTTCAACCGTGCCCGCCGGACCCGACCATCATCCGCGACAAAGTGCCTGGCTTCGTCGAAAAGGCGACACCCGGCAGCGGCGATCGCACGCGACTCGTTGCAATGGTCACACCGCATTTGCAAACGGCGTCGACGAACGATGACGACGTCTCCGATCTGCCGCTGATCGAATTGCTGGCGGCGCATCCGAACGGCCTCATGGCGATCGTGATTTCCGGTGACGGCGGCTGGCGCGATCTCGACAAGACTATCTCGCTTGCCTTGCAGAAAGACGGTGTCTCGGTAGTCGGCGTGGACAGCCTGCGCTATTTCTGGAGCGAAAAGACCCCGGCGCAGACGAGCCGCGATCTGGCGCGCATTATGCAAACCTACGGGGCGCGCTGGCACGCTGAACACATTGCGCTCGTCGGTTATTCATTCGGCGCCGACGTGATGCCGTTCGCCTATAACCGCCTGCCTGAAGCGCTGCGCGCGAAAGTGCCGCTGATTGCGCTGCTCGGCTTCGCGCCGGATGCCGATTTCCAGATCCGTGTGGGCGGCTGGCTCGGTATGCCGGCAAGTGATAAAACCTTGAAGGTGCAGCCGGAATTGGCGCGCGTACCGCCCGCGATCGTGCAGTGCTTCTACGGTGAAAACGAGAAAGACACCCTGTGTCCCGCGCTCACCAACACCGGCATCACGGTGATTCGCACGTCGGGCGATCATCACTTCGGCGGCGATTACAACGCGCTGGAACGGCGCATTCTGGGCGCCTTCAGAAAGCAAAGCGGCGTGCGTGATTAGTACATCCGTTTGAAGCGCGTCGCCGGAGCAGCGGCGCGCCTGTCCTGCATACCCTCATTCGTCTGTTGAGAGTGGTATCGCACATATACCGGCCCTGCCGGATTCTATGATTCTTACGACGCCCTGGACGACAGTGTTCTCACGCGATATCGCGTGAGAAAACAGCTACTCCTCGGTGTCGTTCGGGGATCTTTCTTGAAACTCTCCTGCTACAACGCAGCGCGCCACCGGGTAGCTCTGCTGCCCCGCGGCGTGCTTCCGGCATGACCGGCAGTTGCTCTCGCGCTCGTTCGGGTTAGCCGATGCGCGCGCTGGCTTAGTGCCCAATGGACCGAGGCTGTCAATGCTGGACTCCTTCTTCTTCGATACTGCCGCGAGCGAGCCGGATAGTCCCGCGCTGTGGGTCGATGAACGCCTCTACGACTACGGTGAAATCGCATCGCGGGCGCGCCGGATTGCAGCCGGGCTGGCAGACGCAATGCCGGCCGGGCGACCCGGGCGCTGCCTGCTGTTCGCGCATCGCAGTTTGGCCGCCTACGCCGGCCTGTTGGGGATCCTAAAGGCTGGTTTCGCTTACGTGCCGCTCAATCCCAATGTGCCGGCCGCGCGCCTTGCAGCCGTGATCGAGCAGTCGGGCGCGCCGCTGCTGCTGGTCGATCGGCGTTGCGCGGCGTTACTCGAAGAAGCGTTGTCGCTGCTCGACGACTGCCCACGGATTATGCTGCTCGATGACGTAGGCGGTGAAGGCGTGCAAGACGCTGAAGATGCTCAGGGCACGCGCGCGGCTTCAGCCTCTGCCGCCGGTGACCTGGTCAGGCGCGATCCGGAATCATCCGTTGCAAAAGCACTTGCGTTACGTGCACCGTACGATCTCGCCTACATTCTTTTCACGTCCGGTTCGACCGGTGCACCCAAAGGCGTACCGATCTCGCACGCCAACGCGGACGCTTACGTGACAGGGCAACTGCAATTGCTGGGCAGGACACCTTGCGCGCGCTACGTGCAATTGTGCGAGCTCACCTTTGATCCATCCGTACACGACATGTTCGTGTGCTGGGCAAACGGCGGCTGTCTGTATGTGCCGAAGACAGTCGAGCCGATCTACAACGCGGGGTTCATCAAGGAACATGCGATCACGCACTGGAGCAGCGTGCCTTCGGTGGCCGGCTTCATGCAGCAGTTTCGCAAACTGGGGTCGAACGAATTTCCGAGCGTGCGCGTCACCCAGTTCGGCGGCGAACCGTTGCCGCGTTTGCTGGTACAGGCATGGTTGCGCGCCGCGCCGAACAGCCGGGTGCTGAATATGTACGGGCCAACCGAAACCACGGTGGCCTGTGGTGCTTTCGAGGTCACGCCGGAATTTGCCGACGATCCGCAGCACGCGGTCATGCCGCTCGGGGGCGCATTGCCGGGGATGGAACTATTGATCGTCGACGCCGCGCTTGCACCGGTCGCGCCCGGCGAAAGCGGCGAACTGCTGATCGGCGGGCCCCAGTTGGCCGCGGGTTATCTGTCGCCGGACGAATCGGGCAATCGCCGCTTCGTTTCGACGGCCTATCCGGGCCACAGCTCGCCGCGCTGGTATCGAAGCTCGGACGCCGCACGCGAAGTAGCCGGGCAGGGCATCGTGTTTCAAGGACGGCTGGACACGCAGATCAAGATTCGTGGAAACCGGATCGAGCTCGAAGAAGTCGAGCATGTCGTGCAGGCATGCAGCCACGCGGCGCTCTGCGCGGTAGTCGCCTGGCCCGTCGACGATGCGGGACGTGCCGGTGGACTGGTTGCCTTCGTGACCAACGCACAGGGCAGTGCGTTGCAGATTCTGCAAGCGTGCCGTCAGCGCCTGCCGATGTATGCCGTACCACAACGAATCGTGATGCTCGACGCGTTGCCGCTCAATGTGAATGGCAAGATCGACAGGAAGGCGCTTATCGAATGCTGTGCAAGCATCGATGCGGTTGTCTGACTTTCGTAGACGAATATGATCTGTATAACGAAATATCGTTTTGAAGTGCCGACGGCTTTCTCGCGTTAGCGTTTGTTTCGGATCAGGTTATGGATGACAGCGCATCCGTGCGCTCTTGATGAATCGATGCATCGATGCTGTAGCTAAAAAATTCAGATTTTCGGGGTATCAAATGAAAACTTACGTGCGCAGCATTCTCCAGGAGGCTGCCTGTCTCGACGTATCGGTCGACTCGCTGGCCGATCGCGACGATCTCTACGAGGCAGGTTTGTCGTCGCTCGGGTCGGTCCGCGTCATGATGGCCATCGAAGAAAAATTTGCCATCGAAATTCCAGCCGCGCTGATCACCCACGATCTGTTTCAGAGCATCGAATCCCTCGCGCGCACGATTGCGCACCTCGTGCCGGAGGAATCGCTTGCGCCGCGAATCTGAAGTGGCGTTGCAGCGACCGATCATGACGAATCCGTCCACCATGACGCCCGTAACGTTCAACGGCTGTTTCGGATGGCTGCACCGACCGGCCGGCGCTCAGGCAGAGAGAGGTGTGGTGCTATGCAGTCCGTTCGGCTACGAAGCACTGTGCACGTATCGCGGCTGGCGCGATTTCGCCGAGGCGCTCGCCGCGTGCGGCATGCCCACGCTGCGCTTCGATTACCCCGGCACGGGCGATTCGAGCGGTAGCGAGGAAGACCCGCAGCGCTTGCGCGCGTGGCTCGACAGTATCAAGGCGGCCGCAGCGTGGCTGCGCGCCGAAACCGGCGTGACGCATCTGAGCTTATGCGGGCTGCGCCTGGGCGCTACGCTCGCGGCGTTGGCCGCCGAAGAGTTAGGTGATGTCGAGAATCTCGTGCTGCTTATGCCGCTGAGTTCGGGCAAGAACTACATACGTGAGTTGGAAATCCAGCATCAAAGCTGGCTCAGTGCGCAAAAAGCACTCGGACTCAACCTCGATGCCGAGGCCGCGGAAACGATCGGTGCGCACGGCTTCCGTCTCTATCCGGACTCGCTCGAGATGCTCGCGAAGGTCGACCTCGAGCAGAGCACGCAATGTCCCGCGCGGCGTGTGTTGCTGCAGGACCTGAGCGAAAGTGCGCGTCTGAAGCGGCTGGCCACGCAGTATCAGGCTCAGGGCGCTCAGGCTGACCTGCAGATTTTCAGCGAGTACAGCAGGTTCCTGCTCGATCCTAGCTATAGCGAGCCGCCGGCCCAGGCATTCGGCGGCGTGCTCGAATGGCTGGGGGCAAGGGCGGTCACGGCGACCGGGACGGCGGTGGAGATGCTGGGCTGTGCAGCGACAGCGCAGATCGAGTTCGCGCACGGTCATGAGGTGCCCGTCGTGTTCGATGGCGGCCGCTACGCAGGGGTGTTCTGTCAGCCATTGCGCGCGCTTGAAGGGGCGCCGGCGGTACTGTTCGTCAACACGGGCGGCGTGCACCGGATCGGCGACGGCCGCTTTACGGTGCTGATGGCGCGGCATCTCGCGGCTCAGGGCATCGCATCGTTGCGCATGGACCTCAGCGGTCTCGGCGATAGTCTGCGTCGCGACGAGGCGCTGACGCTCGATATGGTGTACGCCCAATATGCAGTCTCGGACGCCCGCTCGGGCGTCGACTGGCTGGCGGCGGCCGGCTATCCGAAAACCGTCACGTTCGGCGTTTGCACGGGTGCGTATGTCAGCATTCATGCGGCGCTCACTCATCCCGGCGTGGTGGCTTGCGCCGCCGTCAATCCACCGCTGTTCGTGTGGGGTGGCGCGCGGACGCGGCCCGGCGCGCAGCACGTGGCATCGAGTGTCGTCTACCGGCGCGCAATGCGCAATCCACGCAAATGGCTGCGGCTGTTGACTGGGCAGGTGAACGGTCGCGCGATCACCGCCGAACTCGCGCGCCGTCTATGCGCGCGTATCACCGCGCGCGCCAGCACGGCGTTCGAGCGGCTGTTCGGACAGTCGACGCCAGGGGGAGCCGTCCGCAGAATCGCACAGGAACTCGAGCGCAAGGGTGTGCAAACCTCGCTGATGTACGGAGCGCTCGACGAGGGGCTGGAGGAGCTGGAGATTCATTTCGGACCGAACGGCAATCAGCTCGGCAAGCTGAGCAATATCACAGCGAAGGTGGTTGGCAAGGTGGACCACGCGCTCTTTTCACGCGCTGCCCGTGATGCGGTGATGATGCAATTCGACGTGTTTCTGCGCGAAAGAGTGCTGGGTGCGCGGCGTGAAGCGGTCGGACCGAATCCGGGCTTGCGGGTCGCGGAAGTGCCGCAACCGTGAGTTTGCGGCTCCATTAGCGCCACCGTTTACCGCACGGGTTGCTACGCCGCTTGCTGCACTGTTAGCGATATCGCGAGACTTCGCCGCCGCCGTGAGGCTCACAGGTGACGTTGCCCGATGTAACGAACAAGGATTGACAAAGGCCGCCAAGTCAACGATTATCAACAGCATGAACTGCCTCGACATCCGTATTGCGCTGATTATTAGCACCATTCATCGAATGGTGGGTTAGCGCGCGTCTGATAGCAGCGACATCAACCCGCCCCACGAGGCGGGTTTTTTTATGTCCGCTTTCTGCCTGCCTCCTGGTGATCTCTCTGTTGATTTGCCCTTGCCGCACTGGAGCTTGCCTTGCAGTTACACGAACTCAATCAGGTTGCGGAACCCGCAGACAGCGTGGCGTTGCGCCACGACTACCTGAAGAAAATCCTGACCGCGCGCGTCTACGACGTGGCTCGCGAGACCGAACTCGAACGCGCGCCGAATCTGTCGGCACGGCTACGCAATCCGGTTTATCTGAAGCGCGAGGACAACCAGCCGGTGTTCTCGTTCAAGGTGCGCGGCGCGTACAACAAGATGGCACATATTCCGGCGGACGCGCTGGAGCGGGGTGTCATCACCGCGTCAGCGGGTAATCACGCGCAGGGCGTGGCGCTGTCGGCGGCGCGCATGGGCGTGAAGGCGATTATCGTGGTGCCGGTGACCACGCCACAGTTGAAGGTCGATGCGGTGCGCGCGCATGGCGGCGCAACGGTCGAA
>NZ_DASRSY010000211.1:0-4037 GCF_035656215.1 Paraburkholderia sp. | reverse complement strand
CAAGCCCGGCAGCGATAAACCCGTGGCGAAAACCAGCTTCTCGCTCCACTTCGCGCCGTGGGACTGGTATCTCGTCACCGGCATGTACATGGACGACGTGCAGCGCGCGTTTTACGCCAATCTGTTGCGCTGGCTCGTCATCACCCTGACGCTCGGCGCGATTGCCACCGTCGTCATGCTGCTGGTGTTGCGCAGCATCCGACGCACGCTCGGAGGCGATCTCGAAGTCGCCGTCGAAGCCGCGCAACTCATGGCGCGCGGCGATCTCGCCACCCGCGTGCCGGTGCACACGAACGACACCGGCAGTCTGCTGCACGCCCTCCACACCATGCAGGCCGGTCTCGTCGATACGGTTTCGCGCGTGCGGCTCGGCACCGAAAACATCAATATCGGCGCGACCGAAATCGCCGCCGGCAACACGGATCTGTCGCAGCGCACCGAGGAACAGGCCGCGGCGCTCGTCGAAACGGCGTCGAGCATGGATCAGATGACGGTCAACGTGAAGCAGAACGCGGACAGCGCGCTGCAAGCAGCGCAACTCGCCGGTCAGGCTGCGGATGTGGCCACGCGCGGCAGCCGCGTGGTCGACGACGTGGTCCGCACAATGGGCGAAATCACCAGCAGCTCACGGCAGATCGGCGACATCATCGGCGTGATCGACGGCATCGCGTTCCAGACCAACATCCTCGCGCTCAATGCCGCCGTCGAAGCGGCCCGCGCGGGCGAACAGGGGCGCGGCTTCGCAGTGGTCGCAGCAGAAGTGCGCAGTCTCGCGCAGCGCTCGGCCACGGCCGCGAAGGAAATCAAGGCGTTGATCGAGACGTCCACCCATACCGTCGAAGCGGGCGCGTCGCTGGTCGCCAATGCCGGCTCAACCATGGGCGAGATCGTGCAGTCGGTGCGCCGCGTCAACGAAATCCTCGAGGAGATCAGCAACGCGTCGCGCGAACAGAGCGCCGGTATCGAACAGGTTAATCGCGCAGTCGGCGAAATGGATCAGGTCACGCAGCAAAATGCGGCGCTCGTCGAAGAAGCCGCCGCCGCGGCCCATTCGCTGAAGGACCAGGTGGGCGTGCTGCGCGAGGCGATCTCAAGCTTCGCTTTGCCGGCCTGAGGCTGTCGGCACTTTTCTGGCGGCGGGACGTCAGGAGAAGACAGACAGAAGAAAGAAGGCGCTCGACAGGCAGAGAGCGCCTCTTTAACACGCCGCGTCGGAGTCGACGCATTAATCGAACGAACCAGCCGCGCGGATTTTTCAAGTCCGCGCGGCTTTTTTGTGGCTGCTGTGCCTGTGCCTGTGGCTATGTCTGCCTCTGCGTCGCCTGCGGCGGCGGCCTCTGCGCCGACACAGTGTGCGACGTACTCCCCGCTCACTATCCGCTTGCATGGTCCTCGCATCCAGATTACGTTCTGATTACAATCTGGGCAGCGCCAGCTTCGCGGTACGCATGCCGGCCATGCGGTTTCATCGGCAACTCAATATATTCACCGCCGCCGATTCGGGCGGCGCAAGCTAATCCCGCTGCACGCCACGCGCGTGCGGCATTCACTCGAGGAGCACACTCGACAGTCACGCGCAACAAGCCTCCGGCGTTGCCGGTTTCAGCTCGCCACGCACCACTGTTCGTTATCCGCACTCATGATCCAAAAGAAGAAATCGCAGTCGCACGATCCGTACGCGCCCATCGCGAAGAACCAGCTGCTGACCGCGCGCTTACCGATGTGGCGTTCGAAACTTGTCGTCCTGCTGGTGTTCGGCGCGTTCGCGTCGCTGGCGGGGCGCGCGTTCTGGGTGCAGGTGGTCAATCAGGATTTCTACGTCGATCAGGGGCAAAAACGCTATCAGCGCACCATCGAACTCGATGCGACGCGCGGGCGCATCGTCGACCGCAATGGCTCGCTGCTCGCCGTCAGCCTCGCGACTTACGAGATCTGGGCCTCGCCCAAACTGCTCGACGAAGCGGCGTTCGCGCCGCTTTCGAAGCTGCTCGACCTGCCCTTGGCGGAACTGCGTCGACGTCTGAACGGCGACAAAACCTTCGTGCTACTCAAGCGCCAGGTGGATGCCGATACCGCCGATCACGTCAACAAACTGGGTCTCGCCGGCATCACGCAGATCGCGGATTCGAAGCGCTTTTACCCCGAAGGAGAATCGGCGGCGCACGTGGTCGGCTTCACGGATATCGAGGACAACGGTCAGGAAGGCGTCGAACTCGCCGCCAACGAACAACTGCTCGGCGTGCCCGGTCAGCGCGAAGTGATCCGCGACCGCCTGGGCCGGGTGGTATCCGAAACCCGACCGCTCATGCCCGCGCAGAACGGCGACACCATCCATCTAACGATCGACCGCCGCATCCAGCAGCTCGCCTACGCGCAACTGAAGGACGCCATTGCCAAACATCACGCCGAAGCCGGCAGCGTGGTCGTGCTCGATGCACGGAACGGCGAGATTCTCGCGCTCGCCAACTATCCGAGCTTCGATCCGAACGACCGCGCTCGTCTCACCGGGCGGCAACTGCGTAATCGCGCGGTAGTCGACACCTTCGAGCCGGGCTCGACGATCAAGCCGGTAGTCGTCGCGCTCTCAATCGACGAAGGCAAGGTGCGACCGCAAAGCGTCATCAATACCGCGCCGGGCTGGTACAAGATCGGCCCGGCCGTGATTCACGACACGTCGAATCACGGTGCGATGACCGTTGCCGAAGCCGTGCAGAAGTCGAGCAATATCGCGCTCGCCAAGCTCGCACTGAACCTGCCCGCCGAAACGATCTGGAACAAGTATCAGGAATACGGGCTCGGCTTGAGGCCGGAGCTGACCTTTCCGGGCGTAGCGTCGGGCAAGGTGCGCCCGTACAAACGCTGGCGTCCGATCGAACAGGCCACTATGGCGTACGGCTACGGCCTGTCTACTTCGCTGTTGCAGATGGCGCAGGTGTACACGGCCTATGCAGGCGACGGCACCCTGCATCCCGTGAGTTTGTTGCACAAAGACAGAGATGCGGACAGGAACGCGGGTGCGGGTGCGGGTGCGGGTGCGGGTGCGGGTGACGCGGCGCAGGCCATCGGCAAGGGTCATGCTGTCACGACGCCCACCACCGCGCGCGCGATCCGCTCGATGCTCGAAATGGCGACCGGCCCTGGTGGCACAGGGCGTGCAGCGGCAGTGGAAGGCTACCGGATCGGCGGCAAAACCGGCACGGCGCGCAAGCAGGTCGGCGCGACTTACGCGAAAAACCGTTACCGCGCCCTGTTTGTCGGCATGGCGCCGATGAGCGACCCACGGCTGATCGTCGCCGTCATGATCGACGACCCGGCCGGCAAGGCCTTCTATGGAGGGACGGTGGCCGGCCCGGTGTTCGGTGCGGTAACCGGTGGCGCACTGCAATTGCTCGGCGTGCCGCCGGATGCGTAAAGGGCCGTGAAAGGGTGCAATGCACCCTGCATGACTCGTTTATTGTCTTCAAAGTTTCATCGAGCGGCGCGGCGCAAGCCTTGCTAGACTAGCCCTCGCGCTGCACGAACTGGCACCCAGCGTCTCGTTGCGCATCGGCCGCTACGACGGCCGGCGCATTCCCCCGCAAGCAGGCCAAGGAATAGCCATGACGAATCGAACGTTGACGACCGCGGCCGGTGCGCCGGTCGGCGATAACCAGAACTCCGAAACTGTCGGCCCGCGCGGCCCGATCACACTGCAAGACTTCTGGCTGATCGAAAAACTCGCTCACTTCGACCGCGAAGTCATTCCAGAACGCCGCGTGCACGCCAAAGGCTCAGGCGCATTCGGCACGCTCACCGTCACGCACGACATCACCCGCTACAGCAAAGCCAAAGTCTTCGAAGTCGGCAAGGTCACGCCGACGTTCATGCGCTTCTCGACCGTCGCGGGCGAACGCGGCGCGGCAGATGCAGAGCGCGACGTGCGCGGCTTCTCGATCAAGTTCTATACGGAAGAAGGCAACTGGGACATCGTCGGCAATAACACGCCGGTGTTTTTCATCCGCGATCCGCTCAAGTTCCCCGATTTCATTCACACGCAA
>NZ_DASRSY010000210.1:0-13616 GCF_035656215.1 Paraburkholderia sp. | reverse complement strand
CATTTCCTGCCTGCGGATGCGCTGGCGATGAAACCCCTCGGCGACCCCGCTATCAAACTCGTGCGTATGATCACCAGTCCGGTGATTTTCTGCACCGTCGTGTTTGGCATTGCCAGCATGCACGATATGAGCAAGGTGCGTCGCGTGGGCGGCAAAGCGTTGCTGTATTTCGAAGCGGTGTCGACACTCACGCTCGCCATCGGGTTGCTGGCCGCGCACGTGCTGAAACCAGGCGCTGGCTTTATTGAGTGCCGCCCGATTCGATACGGACAGCCGGCCTGGATACTTCTCGCGCCGGGGTTTCGCCGGCGGCAGCAATTGTTCGATCAGTTTCCACAATTCATCATCAACGATCGGCGCTTCCATCCCATGGATTCCGTTGTTCAGGCATTCAAGGTTTAAACAGCCCGCTCGGGGTCTTTTTGAACTGGCCTCTAAAGAAGATGCACGCCAATGCAACAAGGACGCATACAGCTATGCGGCAAACATGCGGCAAGTACGCAACCGGCGCGTCTTCGCTCGCATGCTACGATACTTTGCTCGTTGTGAAGAACGTCGGAGACATAGATGCGTCCAGAGAGTGCCGTCCGTTTCGATGAACAGTTCGCGCCTCGCATCGCCGAGGCGATCGCCGCATGTTTCGCCACTACCGTGCATACCGAAGTGCTGCCTTACGGGGGGCATGGGCGTCCCACGCGCGTGCGGATTCACGCAGCACCGATTGAAGGCCTGGGCCACTATCCGCATCCCTTGAATCTGTTTCTGACCTGGGATAACGACGAGATCGAACGGCTGATGGGCCCGGAAGGGCCGGCGCGCTTCGCCGGCTATCTGGCTGCGTTGCCGCGCAAGCTCGAAGCCTGGCGCCATGTGCGCGAACTGGATTTTCTCTCGCACACGCAGGCCGATCCGGTGATATTGATCGGCGGGCTCGATTTCGGGTCTTAGGACGCCGCCGCGCAGATCGCGGAGAACTTGCATCTGGCGGGGCGCAAGGTGGTTCTCGCGGTTGGCGAGGCGCCGCGCTTTACTCACTGGTCAAACAGCCGGCCACCAGCACCGCGGGCGCGGCGCCTTCGGACAATTACTACAGCACCAGCTCGTCGATCATCAGCGGTGTGAAGCGCAACCAGGTGTGGGGCGCAGGCGGGTCATACGTGTTCGGCCTGGCGACTGTCGCGCTGCTGTACACGAACTCGCAATTCCAGTTGCTCAGCGGCAGTAGCCTGCGTTTCACCAACTATGAAGCCAGCCTGAAGTATCAGTTCACGCCGGCTACGCTGCTCGCGCCCGGCTACATCTACACGACGCAGGACACCAGCGGCACGACGGCCACCAATGCTCACTACAACCAGTTGAGTGTGGGCGGCGAGTACTTCCTGTCGAAGACCACCGACCTCTACCTGAACGGTATCTACCAGCGTGCATCCGGTTCGCACGCATGGGTGGAAGGCATTTCGAATCCGTCGAGCAATAACCGCCAGTTCGTAGCCGTCGCCGGCATCCGCCATCGCTCCGCAGCGACACAATCTGTTGCCTTACTTCTCGATGTTCAGAAACGGCAGCGGCGCGCCGGCGCCCATATAAGTCGGCAGCTTGCCGTCCCAGCGGTTGATTGCCTGCAACTGCAGATACTCCTGACCACCGTTGGTCTTGACGGCTTGCGCCTGAATCGCGATCGATTCCGCTTCGCCGCGTGCCTTGGCAATCTGCTGATCCGCTTCGAATTTCACGCGCGCGAGTTCGCGTTCGGCCTGTTCGGCGCGCTGGCTGGCGGTGACTTTCGCTTCGATGGCCTGATCGAACGCGGCGCTGAACTTGAAGTTGGTGATGTTGATGTCCTGAATCAGAAAGCCGTAGCCTTTGAGCTTGGTGATCAGGCCGCTCATGATGTCGGTCGACACCTGCTGGCGCTTCGTGACCAGTTCCTCTGCGGTGTAGCGTGCCGCAACCGCCTTGAAGACCTCGAACATAGCGGGTTGCACATACGACGTCTCATACTCGAGCGACGGTGCCATCGCAAACAGTGCGCGGACCTTGTTGGGATCGACGCGATAGTTCATCGTCAGGTCTGTATGCACCGACTGCAGATCTTTCGATGCAGCCTGTGCGCCTTCCACCTTGGCGACGTCGAGCCCAATGAATACCTCATGCACGCGCGAAACCGGGCTGACTAAGTGAGGGCCCTCGGACAGCGTATCCGATTCAATATGTCCGAAGGTGGTCACCACGCCGATGCGCGATTGCGAAACCTGTGTAAAGCAGGAAAACAACGCACCGACAGCTGTTACTACGACGAATGTGATAACCCCATAGCGCATTTGCGGCTCATGGTCTTTGCGCAGCGATTTGGAAGCGAAGACGGCTGCTGCTCCGATAATGGTGGCGAAGAAAAGTACAACGATGATCTGGCCCATGTCGATGGTCTATCAGGTGAAGGAGAAAAAAGAAAAGGCCGGTTGGTTATGCACGTCGTTAGACCGGCCTCATGCGGAGGTGTGACGGAAAACGGAAAGAGCGTGTGGTGAATCTGGAATGGGAGCGGGTCGGCCGCGCCAACAGGCGCAGCGTGATGGACGTATTCAGTAGGCCGTGCTGCCGAGTGGCATCACAGAATGGCGGTTCGTTCGTTAGCATTGAAGCGATGCGAAATCATTAAGCGAATTTGTTGTTTTTTATGTTTCTAGCGATTAAAGAAATCAGCGAAGTTGCGGCGAAGTCTACAAGCATATTGAATGCTTGTGCAACGGTATATTTTGACGTGGAGAATTAAAGCACTTGATCGTGCAGGTGCTTTGTGAGCGGGACGCTTCTTTATTTATGCCGCATAAAAAACTGCGCCGAGGCGACGCAGTTTCATGGTGTTTCAATGCAGTCATTTTCGGCTAGCGCAGCTTCGCAATGAAGGCCGCAATCGCCTCATTCAGCGCGTCCGGCGCATCGCGATGCGGCGAGTGTCCACACGCATCGAGTTTGACCAATTGCGCATGCGGCACACGCTCGGCGATCGTATCGATCTGCGCCATCGTGCCGTAGTTGTCGTCGTGGCCTTGCACCGCGACGAGAGGTTGCTTGATGGTGGCCAGTTCATCGGCAATGTTCCATTCCCTGAACGCCGGATTCAACCAGATATCATTCCAGCCATAAAACGCGGAATCGACGTCAGCGTGATAGCGGCTGAGTTTGCTGCGTAGATCCGTGGTTTCGTAGAGTTGCTTCGTCTGCGCGATGCTTTCCACCGAGATATCTTCGACGAATACGTGCGGTGCGATTGCCACCGCGCCAGCCAATGCATCCGGATGCATCGCCGCGTACAGCAGCGCAATCGAACCACCGTCGCTATGGCCGATCAGCCACATGCGCCTGCGTTCCGGCATGCCGATATCGAGCGCGTCGAGCAAGGCGGGCAGGATATCGCGCGCTTGCTCCGTCATGAAATCAACTGGCCATTTGACGTCATGCCCACGCGGTGTGGAGCGTCCATAACCGGGCCGCGAATAGACGAGGCCGCGCATGCCGAGCCGTTCGCACAAGGCTTGCGGCCAGTCGCGCCACATTGCAATCGAGCCGAGTCCCTCGTGCAGGAAGACGGCGACGGGCGCATTGCCCGCAGCTTCATTTACCCAACGATACTCGATGCGCAACGGCTCGTGCGATGCCGTTACGGGCAACTCTGCGAAGTTACTAACAACGGTTGAAGTTGCGGGGTTCTGCATGGATCACCTTATGACTGTTCGCGCAGTTTGAAGCGTTGGATCTTGCCGGTAGCAGTTTTCGGCAAATCGTCGACGAATAAAATATCGCGCGGATACTTATGCGGCGCAAGCCGCTCCTTGACGAAAGCCTTCAGCTCATCCGCGAGTATCTCAGACGGCGCGAATTCACGCTTCAACACCACGAACGCGCGGGTCTTTACGAGACCGCCGTGATCGACTCCAACCACTGCCGCTTCAAGCACCGCCTCGTGCTGCACCAGCACCATCTCCACTTCGACGGGCGATACGTACTGGCCGCTTACTTTCAACATGTCGTCGCTGCGGCCCGCGTACACGTAGCAGCCGTTCGCGAGGCGACAGTACTTATCGCCGCTGCGAATCCACTCGCCGAGGAACGTCGCACGCGACTTCTCGCGATTGCTCCAGTACATCAGTGCCGCGCTCGGCCCTTTGATATACAGGTCGCCCACTTCGCCGTCAGGCACCGCGTGACCGGCGTCGTCGCGCAGTTCGATTTCATAGCCGGGCACGGGGCGGCCCGTGGTGCCGTATTCGACCACTCCCGCGCGATTCGACAGGAAAATATGCAGCATCTCGGTCGAGCCGATTCCGTCGAGAATCTCGCAGCCGAAGTGCGCAGTAAAGCGCTCGCCAATTTCGCGCGGCAGCGCTTCGCCCGCTGACGTGCATACGCGCATCGCGACATCGGCGCGCGCGGGCAGGTTAGGGCACACGAGCATGCTCGCGTACAGCGTCGGCACGCCGTAGAAAATGGTCGGGCGATGCCGCACGAGGCGCGCAAAAATGGCCTCGGCGGTGGGGCGTTCGGCCATCAATACGGCCGTAGCGCCGACTGAAAGCGGAAACGTCAGACCGTTGCCCAGGCCATACGCAAAGAACAATTTGGCCGCCGAGAAGACCACATCGCTTTCGACAATGCCAAGAATCGGCTTCGCGTACAACTCGGCAGTCCAGTAGAGATTCGCGTGCGTGTGGACAGTGCCTTTCGGTTTGCCCGTCGAACCCGACGAATACAGCCAGAACGCGATATCGTCGCAGCCTGTCGTGGGCGCTTTGATGGCCGGTGTGGCCGCGTCGATCAGATCGTTGAGTCTCGGTGCGATTAAAGGCTCGTTTTCGAGCGGTTGTGAAACGATCAACTGGCAACCGTCATGTTCCGCCGTATCCATCGCCTGTGTGACATTCGGCAGCAGTGCGCCGGATGCGATCACGGCGCGCGCGTGGCTGTGCGTCAGCATGTACATGTAGTCGGCGGCGGTGAGCAGCGTGTTCGCGACGACCGGCACAACACCCGCATAGAGCGCGCCTAGAAAGGCAATCGGCAGTTCGACGGTATCGAGCATCACCAGCAGCACGCGTTCTTCCGGATGCACGCCGAGGGTACGCAATGCGCTTGCGAAACGCCGGGCCCGCTCTTCGAGTTCACCGTAAGTGGTGGTGCCGGTGTCGTCGATATAAGCGGTCTTGGCGGCGCGCGATTCGTTTAATCGGAACAGGTAGGCCGCAAAGTTAAATACCGCGGGCGGCGGTTCGACCGTCGCGGCGGGCTGACTCGCAGCCGGTTCCAGCAGGGCTTCCATATGTCTCCTCCATCGGGTGGGGCGGTCCGGCGGTTATGTGCTCATGATCCGCTCGATGCGTGTTGCCTCATTGCCTGATGCTTGTCTTGTGCCGTTACGCTGCGGGCAAATGCGTGGTTTGCGTCAATGCGTCGATTGCCGCGCTCGATGCCTGAACGGCCGAGCGCCTGTGATAGAAACCCAGTGCACGCAGGCCGCCGAGTTCTTCGCCGCCGCCTGCTCGACCCGGTCCGCCATGCAGTGACATCGGCATCACGTTGCCGTGACCGGTTTGACTCTGCTGAACTGAAGGCGAGATCGCGTGGACGCGCCCATGTGAATCGGCGAGTTCTATCGCGAGGCGGCCGAGATGCGCGTCGTCGTTCGAATAGATCGATGCGACGAGCGAGCCCTGGCCGCGTCGCGCGAGGGCAACGGCGTGCGCTTCGGGAAGCGTGCCGTTCGCCGCCGTGGTGACGCGATAGGGCGCGACGGTCGCCACCGGTCCGAACACTTCGACGTCGTGCAGCAGTGTCGCGCTATCGGGATCGTTGACCACGAACAGATGCGGCGCGATGCAAGCCGCGATCGTTGCGTCCGCATCGATAAGCGGTGCGGCCGAGCCGTCGTACGCGAGCACGGCTTCCTCGCGCAACGCGGCAATGCCGGCCAACACGTTCTCGTACTGCTCGCGGCTCACGAGTGAGCCCATCCGCACCGCGTCGTTGCGCGGATTGCCGACAGTTATTTTCGCGAGCTTTGCTTTGAGTGCATCCAGCACCGCTTCGAGTGATGCTGCCGGCACGAACGCGCGCCGGATCGCTGTGCATTTCTGACCGGACTTCACGGTCATTTCCCGCACCACCTCCTTAATGAACAGTTCGAAGGCTGGCGTAGCGGGTGTTGCGTCGGCACAGAGAATGGCGCTGTTGAGGCTGTCGGCTTCGACATTCAGACGCGCGCCGCGCTCGACGAAAGCCGGATGCGCGCGCAATGTCGCGGCCGTTTCCGCGGAGCCGGTGAACGACACCACGTCGAATGCCTGAATCTGATCGAGCAGACCTGCAGAACTGCCGCAGATGACGGATAACGCGCCGGGCGGCAGAATGCCTGCGTCGACCACGTCGGCAACCATTTTTTGCGTGAGCCATGCCGTCGCCGTGGCGGGTTTGATGATGACGGGCACGCCGGATAGCAACGCGGGCGCGGCTTTCTCCCACAAGCCCCACGACGGAAAATTGAACGCGTTGATGAAGAGCGCGACGCCGCGTGTCGGCGTAAGCACATGTTGCACGCTGAACGATTGGTCCTTGCTCAACGATACGGCGTTGCCGTCGCGCAGTGCATGCACCTCGCCGAGCGATCCACCGAGTTTCGCGTAGTACGACAGCGTGAAGATTCCACCGTCGATGTCGACCGCCGAATCATTGCGCGTGGTGCCTGAGTTCGCGGTCGCGATCGCGTAGTAGTCGTCGCGTCGGGCCTGCAGCAGTTTGACGATCTCGGCAAGACGGGCGGCGCGCTGCGCATAGGTCAATTCACGCAATGCTGCGCCGCCTTCTTCTCGGGCGAAGCCAAATGCGTGAGCGAGATCCAGGCCCTGACTCGACACGCGCACGAGCGCGTCGCCAGTGATCGGGTCGGTCAGCGTCACGCCTTCTCCGCCGCCTGCGACCCACTGGCCTGCAACGTAGTTTTTCAATAGTTCAGTCATGGCGAATCTCAGGCGGAAGGTGGGGTGGCGGTGAATTCGATTGCACCTTGCGGCAGCAGATACAGCACCAGCGCCTGCCCGTTCGCGACGGTCGGGCGATGCGCGCTGCCGGGGGCGTACACGCACCAGCCGGCTGCATGACCGTCGAAGGTAGCGCCCTCGCTGAGCGGCATGATCAGATCGATTTCGCCGTTCGGGTGGACATGATGCGGACCGGCAATATCCTTCATATCGACTACGTCGACGGAAAAGCCGTGGGTATCCGGCAGCGCCTTGAAGATCCGGCCATAGCGAATGCCGCCGCCTTCGCGGTTGCACAGCCAGCCTTCGGCCACGCCGGCGCGGCAGGCATCGGCGAGATCGCGGAAGGTCGCGCTATCCGCGGGATACGTACTGTTGAGCCACGTGGCCAGCGTGCCGTCGAGCGGCCGGCTGGCGAGTTGCTCTGTCACGCCTGCAATCAGGCGTTGGAACTCATGTGGGGACAATGTGAGCCTCCAGATCAGCGCACGCACGCACCTTAATTCATGCGTGTTGCTGCGCCTTCTCCGTGATGCTGCCGAAAAACCTCGACAGCGTTTGTTATTGGATCGATATTTGGCGAAAATTAACCGTTCACTCAGTGCGTGTCAAGCACTATAGTACATGTATCGCAGTCAAGAGGCAGTTAAACATGAACCAAAATTACTCTTCCATGCCGCTGGACGACCCGGCCGATGAGGACGCAAACCGCGCGGGTCGGGCCAACCCTCGGGCGAACCTAGGGGCCGACAGCGGGGCGGAGCGCGGCGGCGAGCGCGAGGAGCGCGATCCTTTCCTGACGGCGATGGGCGAACGCGTGCGCCTGCTGCGCGCGCGCCGCGGCATGACGCGCAAGACGCTGGCGACCGAAACCGGTTTGTCGGAACGTCATCTGGCGAATCTGGAATCGGGTGTGGGTAACGCATCGGTGCTGGTGCTACGGCAAATCGCGGCGACGCTGAACTGCCCGCTGGCCGAGGTGATCGGCGACGAAACCACGGCTTCCGCTGAATGGCTGTTGATCCGCGAACTGCTGCAGGGGCGCGACCAGGCGGCGTTGCAGCGCGCCCGCGTCGCGCTGGCCGAGATGTTCGCGCAGGCGCCGCGCGACCCGCATCGCAAGGACCGGATCGCGCTGATCGGCCTGCGCGGGGCCGGCAAGTCGACCTTCGGACGGATGCTGGCGCAGGAGCGCAAGGTGCCGTTTGTCGAACTGACGCGCGTGATCGAACAACTCGCAGGCTGTCCGCCGTCGGAGATTCATTCGCTCTACGGCGCGAGCGCTTACCGGCGCTATGAACATCGGGCGCTCGAGGCGGTAATTCAGGAGCATGAGCGCGCCGTAATCGCGTCGCCGGGCGGGCTGGTGTCGGAGTCGGGCACCTTCAACGCGTTGCTGTCGCACTGCTTCACCGTATGGCTGCAAGCCACGCCGGAAGAGCATATGCGCCGTGTCGTCGCGCAAGGCGACCTGCGGCCGATGTCCGGCAACAAGGAAGCGATGGATGACCTCAAGCGCATCCTGGCGGGGCGCAGCGAGCTGTACGGACGTGCTGACATGACTTTCGACACCAGCGAGAAAACCTTGGCCGACGCCTACTTGCAGCTGCGTGACCGGCTTGCCGCGAGGCTCGCGGCGGAATCGCCGGACGACGCACGGGTGAGCTGAAATGCAGTGCGACTCTAGGGTTTACTAGTAAACATGCATTAAAGTGCTTTACACGGGGATTGCGATGCACTATTGTTCAATCAACAGGTTTTGCATCGTCCAGTCAGGAGACGCCCCATGTCCACAGCAGAAACCGCAATCGCGCCGGTCGACTACCGCACCGATCCCTCGCAGTACAAGCATTGGAAGCTGAGTTTTAACGGTCCCGTCGCGACCCTTGGCATCGATATCGCCGAGGATGGTGGGATCCGTGACGGCTACAAGCTGAAGCTGAATTCATACGACCTCGGCGTCGACATCGAACTGCACGACGCGATACAGCGCATCCGCTTCGAGCATCCCGAAGTCAAAACGGTGGTGCTGACGAGCCTGAAGGACCGCGTGTTCTGCTCGGGTGCGAACATCTTCATGCTGGGCCTGTCCACGCATGCGTGGAAGGTCAACTTCTGCAAGTTCACCAACGAAACACGTAACGGTCTCGAAGACTCGTCGCGTCATTCAGGTCTGAAGTTTCTCGCCGCCGTGAATGGTGCATGCGCCGGCGGCGGTTACGAACTCGCGCTCGCTTGCGACGAAATCTATCTGGTGGACGACCGTTCGTCGTCAGTATCGCTGCCGGAAGTGCCGCTGCTGGGCGTACTGCCGGGCACGGGCGGCCTGACGCGTGTTACCGATAAGCGCAAAGTGCGTCACGATCGTGCGGACATCTTCTGTACGGTGGTCGAAGGCATTCGCGGCGAACGGGCAAAGGCATGGCGCCTTGTGGATGAAGTCGTGAAGCCGAACCAGTTCGATCAGACGATTCAGGCCCGCGCGCTCGAACTCGCCGAACAAAGCGATCGTCCTGCGGACGCACAAGGCGTGATGCTTACGCGTATCGAACGCACCTATCGCGAAGACGGCCTGACTTATAAAACGCTCGACGTCACGATCGATCGTGCGAAGCGCATCGCCACCTTCACCGCGAAAGCCCCGCAAGCCGAACAACCCACGGAGATCGACGCGATCGTCGCCGCTGGCACGAGCTGGTGGCAGCTGCAGTTCGCCCGCGAACTCGACGACGCGATCCTCACGATGCGCACCAACGAACTCGACGTCGGCACGTGGGTCTTCAAGACCGAAGGCGATGCCCGTAACCTGCTCGCCACCGATGCCACGCTGATGCAGCACAAGGACCACTGGTTCGTGCGCGAGACTATCGGCCTTTTGCGCCGCACGCTGGCGCGTATCGACGTGTCGTCGCGTTCGCTGTTCGCGCTGATCGAGCCGGGCTCGTGCTTCGCGGGCACCTTCGCGGAACTCGCGTTTGCCTGCGACCGCAGCTATATGGCGGCACTGCCGAGCAACGAAGACGAAGAGCCGGCGATCACGCTGTCGGAAGTCAACTTCGGTCTCTATCCGATGGTCACGCATCAATCGCGTCTCGCTCGACGTTTTTATGAAGAAGCCGAACCGCTCGACGCGGTGCGCTCGAAGATCGGCCAGGCGATCAAGCCCGTTGAAGCCGAGCGTCTTGGCCTCGTGACTGCGTCACCCGACGATATCGATTGGGCCGACGAAATCCGCATCGCGCTCGAAGAGCGCGCGGCCATGTCGCCGGATGCATTGACCGGCCTCGAAGCGAATCTGCGCTTCAACGGCCCGGAAACGATGGAGACGCGTATTTTCGGGCGTCTCACCACATGGCAGAACTGGATCTTCAACCGGCCGAACGCAGTGGGCGAGAAGGGCGCGCTCAAGGTGTACGGCAAGGGCAGCAAGGCGCAATTCGACGTCTCGCGCGTTTGATTCTTTCGACGCGACGCAACGTAACTGAAAGCAACGCCGGCTGCCTGATACGCGCCTCCCATACTCAAGCACTGCAGTTTCCGACCAAGGAACCGACCATGTCAACGATCAACTACAGCGAAAAGATTCCGAATAACGTCAATCTCGCAGACGATCGCGCGCTGCAACGCGCGCTCGAACAGTGGCAGCCGAATTTTCTGTCGTGGTGGGGCGATATGGGCCCGGAAGGCTCGCATGGCTATGACGTGTATCTGCGCACGGCGGTGAGCGTCGATGCGGGTGGCTGGGCGCATTTCGATCACGTGAAGATGCCGGACTATCGCTGGGGCATTTTCCTCACGCCCGGCGAGCAGGACCGCAAGATTAATTTCGGTGAGCACAAAGGTGAGGCTGCCTGGCAGGACGTGCCCGGCGAGCATCGTGCGAATCTGCGCCGCATCATTGTGACGCAAGGCGATACGGAGCCGGCTTCGGTCGAGCAGCAACGTCATTTGGGTCTGACCGCACCATCGATGTACGACCTGCGCAACCTGTTTCAGGTGAATGTGGAAGAAGGCCGCCATTTGTGGGCGATGGTGTATCTGCTGCATCGTTACTTCGGCCGCGATGGACGTGAGGAAGCCGAAGCACTGCTCGGCCGCCGTTCGGGCGACGAAGACAATCCGCGCATTCTCGGCGCCTTCAACGAGAAAACACCCGACTGGCTCGCGTTCTATATGTTCACTTACTTCACCGACCGTGACGGCAAGTTCCAGTTGTCGGCGCTTGCCGAGTCGGGTTTCGATCCGCTGGCGCGTACCACGAAGTTCATGCTGACCGAAGAAGCGCATCACATGTTCGTCGGCGAATCGGGTGTGTCGCGCGTGATTCAGCGCACCGCGCAAGTGATGAACGAACTGGGCACGGACGACGTCGCAAAGATTCGTGCGGCCGGCGTGATCGATCTGCCGACCATTCAGCGTTATCTGAACTTCCATTATTCGGTGACGATCGACCTGTTCGGCGCCGATCATTCCTCGAATGCGGCCACGTTCTATAGCTCGGGCCTGAAGGGGCGCTATGAAGAGAACAAACGCGACGACGATCATCAATTGAACGGTCAAAGCTACAAACTGCTCGACGTGCAGGACGGCAAGCTGGTCGAGCGTGAAGTGCCGATGCTCAACGCAATGAACGAAGTGCTGCGCGACGACTATATTAAAGATTCGGTGGCGGGCGTTGGCCGCTGGAACAAGGTGCTCGAAAAGGCCGGCATCGATTTCCGCATGACTGTGCCGCATAAAGCATTCAACCGGCAAATCGGCACGTTCGCGAAGACCCGTGTATCACCGGATGGCCGCGTGGTCAGCGAGACCGAATGGGCGGCCAATGAGGCGAAGTGGCTCGCCACGCCAGAAGATCGTGCGTATGTCGCGTCGTTGATGGGCAGTGTCACGGAGCCCGGCAAGTTCGCGAACTGGATTGCGCCGCCGGCGATGGGCGTGAACCGTCAGCCGGTCGATTTCGAATACGTGCGCTTTAACTGAGTACGGCGATTAAAAACGTGCGATGTCGTATTCGCACGAATATAGGGTGGAGGAAATCATGAACGGCCCAGTATCGATCGAAGTTCTCAGGCAGCATCTGATCGATCCGGAAATCTGCATTCGCTGTAATACCTGCGAAGAGACTTGCCCGGTCGATGCGATCACGCACGACGAGAACAATTATGTGGTCAAGGCGGATGTCTGCAACGGCTGCATGGCGTGCGTGCCACCATGTCCGACCGGTGCGATCGATAACTGGCGCACGGTGTTGAAAGCCGATGCGTATTCCATCGACGAGCAGTTTAAATGGGACGTATTGCCTGAGCAGAACACGATGGCCGTGCCGGCAGTGGAAGATACAGCGGCGGGATCATCCAGCGATACACCGGCGGCCGCGAGCGGTATTGAAGTCGATACCGTGCGCGGGTCGGTCGTGCCGCCGTGGTCCGCTGCGAAGCCGTACGTGAATCTCTATACGCACAAGGAGCCCACTACCGCGACGGTGGTCGGCAACTACCGGCTCACCGACGGCTCGACCGATAGCGACATCCATCACATCGTGCTCGATTTCGGCTCGATGCCTTTTCCTGTGCTGGAGGGACAGTCGATCGGCATCCTGCCACCGGGCGCGACCGCGGATAGCCGCACACATCACGCGCGGCAGTATTCGATTGCGAGCCCGCGCGATGGCGAACGGCCCGGCTATAACAACGTTTCGCTCACCGTGAAGCGTGTTTCCCAGCAGCACGGCGACGCGCTCGATGGTGTCTGCTCGAATTATCTGTGCGATCTGAAGAAGGGCGACGTGGTGAGTGTGATCGGCCCGTTCGGCGGGACGTTCCTGATGCCGAATCATCCGAACTCGCACCTGCTGATGATTTGCACGGGCACTGGCTCAGCGCCGATGCGCGCGATGACCGAGTATCGCAGGCGGCGTCGTCTGAAAGGCGCTACCGGCAAACTGATGTTGTTCTTCGGCGCGCGCACGAAAGAAGAGTTGCCATACTTCGGGCCGCTGACGAATCTGCCCAAAGATTTCATCGATACGAATCTGGCGTTTTCGCGTACGCCAGGTCAGCCTAAGCGCTACGTGCAGGACGCGATGCGTGAGCGCGCGGTCGACGTCGCGCACATGCTCAAGGACGAGAACACGCATATCTACGTGTGCGGGCTGAAGGGTATGGAAGACGGCGTGCTGCAGGCACTCAAGGAAATCGTTGAGCAGCATCAACTCGACTGGGAGGCGTTATGGATGAAGCTGAAGCGGGAAGGGCGGCTGCATCTGGAGACGTATTGAACCGCCAAGCCTCGAGCGAGGTTTCATGTTCACGCAATAGGGTGAAGGCCCGGCTGCTGTTAAAAGCGCAGCCGGGCTTTTGCTTTCTATCTCGACGGGTCCGCGCCGTCTTCGTGTTGCGCTGGCGATACCGCTCCACACGCCCGGATTACCAACTGCACGACTTCCTCAGTCGTTGCTTCGAACGTCTTCTGCGTCAATGCGCGCTTACCTCTAAGCGCGCGAATCTGCGCGTCGAAGTCGGCGTAATGCTGAGTGGTTGCCCAAATCATGTACATCAGCGTTTGCGCATTCACCGGCGCCAG
>NZ_DASRSY010000209.1:0-32215 GCF_035656215.1 Paraburkholderia sp. | reverse complement strand
CGCCGCATTGAACTGGCTCACGCCGTACGCGGATGGCAGCAAGACGCATGAAGAATTCGTGCATTCGAACGTTCCATTCGATGCCAAACGTCGCGAGGCCGGTTTGCCTGGCTATTCGGGCCAATGGGATCCGAAAAACGCGACGGAACTGTTTCACCTGGCGGCGCGTCTCGATGGACGCTATACGCCGATCGCGCTGCAGCTCGCATCGACGCCACCCGCGTGGCTCGCCGTGTGTTTGCCGCTGCCGGCGCGCTAAACCAACTTTTATCAGCAGGGAGCAGTAAATGGCAGTCAGCGTGTTCGACCTCTTCAAAATCGGCATTGGTCCGTCCAGTTCGCATACGGTCGGGCCGATGCGCGCGGCGCTGATGTTCGCGCAAGGGCTCGAACGCGACGGGCTGCTTGCGGCGACGGCATCGGTGAAAGTGGATCTGTACGGTTCGCTCGGCGCGACCGGCAAGGGGCACGGCACTGATCGCGGCGTGATGCTCGGTTTGATGGGCGATGCGCCCGACACGGTCGATCCGGACACGATCGCGCAGCGGCTGGAAGTGGTAAAAACGTCGCGCAAGCTCGCGTTGCTCGGCACGCACGACGTGCCGTTCGTACAGAAAGATCACATTTCGTTTTATCGTCAGGCGCTGGCCGAACATCCGAACGGCCTGAAGCTGCGTGCGCTCGACGCGCAGGGCGAGACGCTGCGCGAGTCGACGTATATGTCGGTGGGTGGCGGTTTCGTGGTGACGGCGGGTGCGCCGAACACCAAAGTCCTGAGTGCCGTCGAACAATTGCCGCATTCGTTCCGCAGCGGCAACGAATTGCTCGCGCTGTGCAAATCGACCGGCAAGAGCATCGCGCAACTGATGCGGGAAAACGAACGCGTCTGGCACACGGAAGAAGAGACGCGTGCGGGCTTGCTGAAGATCTGGGGCGTGATGCAGTCGTGCGTGTCGCGCGGTTGCGGCATCAACAATCCGGATGCAGATGGCAACTTGCCCGGTCCGTTCCATGTAAAGCGCCGCGCGCCACAGTTGTATCGTGCGCTGTCGAGTAATCCTGAGCTGGCGCTGCGCGATCCGCTGTCGATGGTCGACTGGATCAATCTCTACGCCATCGCCGTGAATGAAGAAAACGCTGCGGGCGGCCGCGTGGTCACGGCGCCGACCAATGGCGCGGCCGGCATCATTCCGGCAGTGCTGCATTACTACACGCGCTTCATGCCAGGCTCGAACGAGCAGGGCGTGATCGACTTCCTGATGACGGCAGCAGCAATCGGCATTCTGTACAAGCTGAACGCATCGATTTCAGGCGCGGAAGTGGGGTGCCAGGGCGAAGTCGGGGTGGCTTGTTCGATGGCCGCGGGCGCGCTTGCGGCGGTGATGGGCGGCACGCCTGAACAAGTCGAGAATGCTGCCGAGATCGGCATGGAGCACAACCTAGGGCTGACATGCGATCCGGTCGGCGGGATGGTGCAGATTCCGTGCATCGAGCGCAATGCGATGGGCTCGGTAAAAGCCGTGAATGCCGCACGAATGGCGCTACGCGGTGACGGCACACATTATGTGTCGCTGGACTCGGTGATCAAGACGATGATGCAGACCGGCGCGGATATGAAAACGAAGTACAAGGAAACGTCGCGCGGTGGGTTGGCGGTCAATATTGTAGAGTGTTGAGGGCGCCTGGTTTGCGGCAAGTGTGCGACCACCACAAGACGCGCAACGTGAATTGCGAGGCGTGTGCCGCCCTGACATCGGCATGCGCCGCCACACATCAGTTGTACGCGTCTTTGCAAGCAAACTCTGTGGCCTTTGTCCGGGAGACTCGATAACACTGCGAAGGGAGATAAAGCGCCTTTGCCCGGTTCCACATATAAACAACCTTTGTTCCGGGAAAACCGGGGGCCGCTTGGGTAAGCGTGACCCATTGCGCCGGCCGAGCCGATCTCTCTCGGCTTGTAACTGCTTCAATGCTGGCTACAGGCGGTGATGTCAAAACGACGCACCATCGACTCCCACCGCGTTTCTCGAAGATCGTCCTCGGTGAATTGGTACCCGTCGTTCGGTCTTGGGTAAGCAGCATTTCGCCAGTAACGTATTTGGCTGTCTTGCGCACCACGTTGTCGTCGGCCGCATAGTCAGACCCATACACCACCGCCATACCTAATTCAATTGAACGATAGCAAGCACCGTAATGCGAGTTGGTCCACGCCTGAGGCAAGGACGGGAAGTCGTCGGCGCATGCAGGGATTGCTGCGAAAAAAATCAGGAAACTAAGGTTTTTGTGCAGCATAGGTAATCGTTACAGTTTGGGTCGAAGGTATCGCGGCAGGAGGAAACGTAGTGCAAAGTGCAGGGCTCCCGGGCGGCGTCAAAGGCGGGTAACTGAGAGGTCCACTACCAGCTCTGCGCGGCTGGTCCAGCAATACGTCGGCAAGAAGCGGGGCAAACTGCTGACGGTTCGCATATCCGTGGCCACCTCCATTGACGAGCCAGCTGATGAAGCCCACTACGGCCGGCGACGTGCCAAGATCCGCCGCGCGATTGATGTTGTGCTTGCCGCGAAATGTCTTCGCTAGCCAATACATCGCCGCCGATTCGGCAGCATGAATGAGATCGGTGGCAACGATGTGTGGATCGAATCGAGGCGACCATCGCTGCACTGCAGCGCCGTCCGCCCACACATGCGTTGACGTTGAAGTGATACGCGGGTCCACGTATGCTGACACCCCGTGACTGGCGACGCCCCGATATCGCCTGTACGTATCGTAGTTGAACGGCCACGTTAGCTGGAGATATCCGCGGCCATAGAAAGGCCCGTAAACGTAGCCATAACCCGTCGAGTCCTCCACCATCGTGCGAAGAGTATCTGTTTCGATATGCGTCTGCGCAAGGAAATGCACCAACCGAATCCTGCTTTCATTCAGATACTTTCGGTAGATGAGATTTATCGGTTTTGCATGCGTACTTCCGCGCTCGAAGGCGACGTTCCACGGAACGCTTCCGGACAGCGATGTCCTAGGCAGACATTGGGAAAGTTCGTTTGCGCTCAGCCATCCACATTTCCTGAAATGCTCTATAAAAGCCTTGGGCGGAAAGTGCCAGCATTGGTCGACGGGCGGAAGATGTGGGTCGTGGACTTCCTCCCAAAACGCTAAAGCTTGTATATGGGCCTTCAGCAAATTGAAATCGTTCGCAGGCAGCGCCACAGGCAAGCTTTCACTCGATTCCTTGAGCCATCCCCAGTGGCGGTCGATGGAGTCCTCGTTCCTGGACCACTCGATCGGAAATTTGCAGATCGCTTTCGACAACCGTCTGCGCACTGCGTCGGCATGGAGGCCTTGCACTGCTTCAGCGTGTGACACGTGACCATCACCGTTCACATCGAGCCAGCGTCTAATCGTTGACGAACCACATAGACTTTTCGCCATCGTATCGTCGTCAATGAGACCCCAGCCGGCCCAATGCGGCAAGTCTGCATCGCTATAGACGCCGATACCGGTAAGGTTCAAATTTACCCATCCAACCGCTTCGGGTGTCGTGATTTTTCGCCAGTGACCGAATTTAGCGCCGGCAGGCAGCGAGTCGGTACCTAAGGTACGCCCGAAACGCAGTATTTCGTAAATTGCGCATGGCGTCGGCACAACCGCATAGGCGCTTCCCGCCGATTCATTCAACTCGATATATTTCGCGCTCAGCCGGTTGGCCTCCCTGTAAAGCCCATATTCATATCCACTACCGCACGTCAGTGATCCGAAGACGACATACTGCCCATCGACACCCTTGTGAAACGTGGTCAGCGTGCATTCGCCTCGTTGATATCGCATCTGAACCACGTACTCCTGCTCTGTCGCACGCGCCGCTTGTGGCGTGATGAGGGCACAGGGTGGCGACCCTCTGTCATCTACTCGATACGGATGCGGCTCGCGATTTTCGAACACCGGGATCCCTTTCGGCACCCTGAACCAGATATCCCCGTAAATTGCGTCTTTTCGGCCAGTTGTCGCGGTGAGCGGCCCCGTGCTGCGCCCGACCAGCTTTTCAAGGTCCGCCTGATTGCAGACGATTTCGAAATGTATCTGACCGATCTGCCCATATACCTGTCCCGCGATGCCGATTACATCCTTCCGATAGACTTTCCTACCCGCAACCAGCGACGATATGACCGTTTGCAAATGCATGTAGATCGAGAAGAAGTTCACCTTTGCGCTATCACCATCGCCGATCTCCGTCGAATGCCTGATGACTACACAGCCGTCGTCCGTCCGTACATTGCGATAGGACAAAGCCGCCTTTTCACTGGCGTCGGTTTGTCGCGCATAGACGACCGTTCCATCAGCGATGGCACGCACCGGAGCAGCGGTGCCGTGCGCATCGCGAGGTGCGATGAGGTGCACGCCACCATGCCAGCCAAGGTTGTAGCTGACCGGATATGCTCCGTTTCCTGGTGCGCATTCCTGCATGCCAGCGGCACACACATCGTGATCTGGGACAATGGTATCTCCCGCTTCAGCGGACTCCATTTCGTGACCTGATACTGGTAGCAAGAACGGGGGGCTTATTAGCATTACTTATCATACTCAAAGTTCATAGTCACGAAAATTGCGAATTCGGTGACTTGTGGTTTTGATGTTTTCGACGCACCTGGTAAAACAGTTCAATCCTACGCGTCAAATTCATCTCGAAAAATTCTCTTGCGCAATCTGACGAATCGCGCCATGCACTGACGTCGACCTCTCTGTCGGCGTAAGCTATCGGTGACAATTCGCTTGATCAAGACAGAAGCATTACCAACCCATATGGAGGCTTCATCGCAATGTCGCTGCCGAACGCTCCCGTTTCTGATTCTTCCACTGCCCAAACCACCGGCGCGCGCCTCGTCGTCGATGCCTTGCTGACGCATGGCGTAGAGCGTGTTTTCTGTGTACCTGGTGAGAGCTTTCTCGCCGTGCTCGATTCGCTACACGACGAAACCGACCGCATCCAGACCATCGTCTGCCGGCACGAAGCGGCGGCCGCAAACATGGCCGAAGCCGTCGGCAAATTGACCGGTCGGCCGGGCGTCGCCATCGTCACACGCGGACCGGGCGCGACGCATGCATCGATCGGCGTGCACACCGCGTTTCAGGACTCCACGCCGATGATCCTGTTGATCGGTCAATGCGCGCGTGAGCATCTCGACCGCGAGGCCTTCCAGGAAATCGACTATCGGCGCATGTTCGGTCAGATGGCCAAGTGGGTCGCGCAGATCGACGATCCGAAACGCATTCCCGAGTATCTGAGCCATGCGTTTCACACGGCGACGTCGGGGCGGCCGGGGCCGGTTGTGTTGTCGTTGCCGGAAGATGTGTTGAGCGATGCGTGTGAGCTTGTGGCCGGCGCGCCGAGATATAAGCGCGTGGCGGCGTCGCCATCCGCGGCGCAGATCGAAGAGCTGCGTCAACTGCTGGAAGGGGCGCAACGGCCGATGGTGATCGCAGGCGGCAGCGGTTGGACGCCCAATGCATGCGCCGACCTGCAACGCTTCGTCGAGAATTGGCAACTACCTATTGGCCTCGCGTTCCGCTTCCAGGACACGCTCGACAACGAACATCCGAACTATGCGGGCGACGTCGGCCTCGGCATCAATCCGGCGCTTGCACAACGCATCCGCCACGCAGACTTGCTACTCACGTTGGGTCCGCGGTTAGGTGAAGCAACAACCAACGGCTACACGCTGCTCGACATCCCGAAGACGAAGCAAACGCTGGTGCACGTGCATCAAGGCGCGGAAGAACTCGGGCGCGTCTATGCCGCGGATCTGCCAATCGTCTCCGGCATGCCGGAGCTTGCCGCGCTGCTTGCCGCGTTGAAGCCGTCTTCTGATAAGCCCGCATGGGCGGGCGCCGCGGAAGAAGCACATCGCGCGTATCTCGACTGGCGCAAACCTCGCCCGATTCCCGGCGACGTGCAAATGGGCGAAGTGATCCAGCAGTTGCGCGCGCATCTGCCGGAAGACGCGATCCTCACCAACGGTGCGGGCAATTACGCAACGTGGCTGCATCGGCATTTCTCGTATCGGCATTTCCGCTCGCAACTCGCGCCGACCAGTGGCGCGATGGGTTATGGCGTACCGGCGGCGATCGCGGCGAAGTCAATGTACCCGCAACGCGCGGTGGTCGCACTAGCCGGCGACGGTTGCTTCATGATGTCCGCGCAAGAACTCGCGACGGCTATGCAGTACGACCTGCATGTGATTTTCATCGTCGTGAACAATAGCCACTTCGGCACGATCCGGATGCATCAGGAACGGCACTATCCGAATCGCGTGCACGGCACAGGTCTCACGAATCCGGACTTCGCGGCGTTCGCGAGGTCGTTCGGCGCACATGGGGAGACGGTGGAGCGGACTGAAGATTTTCTGCCTGCATTGCAGCGTTCGATGGAAGCTGGGCGTGCGGCGGTGATCGAGATTCGTATGCCGCAGGAAGCGAGCACGCCGGGCGCTACGTTGGAGCAGATTCGCGAGCAGGGGAGGAAACTGCGGGGCGAAACGGCTTAGCGGAAAAAGGCTCGTGGGCAAAGTCCCTCTGTGCCAGCGAGTCTTAAGTCGAATCTTTGACGTACAGCAGACTTACCATGCAATCACCTTGTGCACGGTTTGACGAATCGGCTAAGGTAGCCATTCGTGTGAACGATTCAGGGAGTCAATATGCTTAAGGCTGCGGTATTTGCAGGTGCGCTGGGACTGTCGAGCGCGGGGTTCGCGATGGACGTGTCTTGTCCAGTTCATCCCACGGCAGAATGGTTGAAGGAGAGTGACGCCCGCGCGCAGATCGAAGCGCAAGGCTACAAGATCGCGAAGTTCGAGATCGACGACAATTGCTATGAGGTCGAGGCCTACAACAAGGATGGCAGAAAGGTGGAATTGAACTACGACACCAAGACGCTTGCGGTCATTCGGCAGCAGATGGACTGACGCCATCGGCTCACGCAAGTAGCTTCATAAAAAAGTCCCGCGGGAAAAAGCGAGGGGCTTTTTTTACCTTCACGCTACAACCTGATTACCTGCCAAACGAACAACTACGCGTATATGACCGACAACGCACTAAGCTCTTTCATCAACGCAGGCTTGTGCGATTCAATCACGTCGGATTGGATTTGATAGATCACTGACTTGATGACTTCCGTCTGACTCATGGTTGTCGCGAGCATAAGCGTCTTCAAATCTTCGGCGATGCGCGGCGTCACTTTCATCGAAAGCCGTCGACGTGCGACGCCGCGGTGCTCCTGGAAACGCTCGATTGCTGATTTATGCGCCTTGATCAGCCTTGCCCGCGGATATTCGCCCGAGGCGAAGCGGTGCAGATAGAGCGTCATGAGTACCTTACGAAATTCGGTTGAACTCGCACCATCAACCATATAGGCAGCTAAATCGAGAATATCCAGATAGATGGCGGGTAGTTGCGCCTCGATCGGTCTGACTTTTTTCTGCCGTGCTTCTCGAATAGCTGGCGTGGATTGCACCGGAACAGCGACCACGTGGTGACAGACGTCGCACACCGCCGCGAGAATATTCTTCACCTCACCTTTGCCGTCACTGAAAGGCACATCACGCCGTGAAAAGGTCGTGCTCACAAGCTGCTTGCAGTGGTGGCAGATGGACTTGCTCTTATCGCCTTCTTCGTAAAGTTTCATCTTCATGGCTTCACTCACTGGTGCACGCTGATAAACACGGTTTCCGGATCACCCACGAAGTAGAACTTCACGTACCAACCGTCAGATTCGATGATATGGACGTCAATCGACGCAACGGTGTGGTGAGGCGACGATCGGTACTGCGTCCCGTCGCTTCTGGCGATGAGAGCTTCCACGAACTGCGCCGTGACCCGCCCCGTTGACAGAAGGTTTTTTACGTTGATTCCAGAACGGGTTTCATGCTGGAACTTCCCTGACCGGAGCGCAGCAATAACGGCCCACTTTACTTGCCTGTACTTACTTGGCATTGACAACTGCACCTCCGATTATACGATATGTCTCGTATAAAATACGTAACAGTGATTTCGCACCGCCGGAGGAAATTGTCGATGAAATTTTTTTCGGGAGAAGGCTAACTACGTTGGCGCCCAGACGCGATCAGCCATAAAAAAACCCCGCCGAAGCGGGGTTCCCGTGACGCAACGCGAGCCACTAGATCAGCTTACTTCCCGCCCACGCTTTGCAGCGTCGTCCACTTGCCGTCGACAACCTTGTACAGCGTGATGCCGCCGTTCTTCAGGTCGCCCTTGCCGTCGTACGCGAGGTTCGCTGCCGTCACTGCCGGCATCGAGGTCTTCGCGAGCATCGGCAGGTACTTGGCCGGATCGGTCGAGTTAGCCTTCTTCATGGCGTCGAACATGGCCATTGCGCCGTCGTAAGCGTACGGCGAGTACGTTTGCACGTCTTCGTTGAAGCGCTTCTTGTACTTTGCGACGTAGTCCTTGCCACCCGGCATTTCTTCCAGCGGCAGGCCGGCGAGCGATGCCACCGTGCCGTCCGCCGCGTTACCCGCGAGTTGGATGAACGTCGGCGTGTGGACCATTTCGCCGCCCATCAGCGGTGCCTTGATCCCCAGTTGCTTCATCTGCTTGACCATCGGTGCCGCTTGCGAATCCGCGCCGCCGTAGTACACCAGATCCGGGTTGACCGACTTCAGCTTGGTCAGGATCGACTTGAAGTCGACAGCCTTGTCGTTCGTGTATTCACGATCGACGATCTGGCCGCCTGCTGCCTTCGCTGCCTTTTCGAACTGATCTGCCAGACCCTGGCCGTAAGCCGTACGGTCGTCGACGATCACGATCTTCTTCATGCCAAGCGTCTTCACCGCGAACGTGCCGGCGACCGAACCTTGCTGCGTGTCGGACGTCATCATGCGGAACGTGGTCTTGAAGCCTTGTTGCGTGTACTCAGGCGCCGTCGCCATTGCGATTTCGGGAATGCCCGCGTTCGCGTAGATGCGCGAAGCCGGAATCGTGGTGCCCGAGTTAAAGTGGCCGAGCATGCCCTTGATGCCGTCATCCACCAGCTTTTGTGCAACGGTCGTGCCGGTGCGCGGGTCAGCCTGGTCGTCGGCCGAATCCAGCACGAAGCGAACCTGCTTGCCACCGATCACCGGCTTGGTCGCGTTCATGTCTTCCACAGCCAGCGTGATGCCGTTCTGGAAGTCCTTACCGTAGTGCGCCTGGGCGCCCGTCATCGGACCGGCAAAGCCGATCTTCACGTCTTCGGTCGATTGAGCGTTGGCCGTCCCCGCCAGCGACATTGCCGCAACCAGCGCTGCGCCTGCCAGCTGTTTCATCTTGTGTTGCATAGCTTCTCCTTGGTACCAGGTGTGGATGGAGCGGTTTTTCGGGGTCGCCGTACCGCTTCCGTTTTTTTGAAGTAATCGATGAGGTTCGCTCAACCGATCGTCATCAAATTCGCATTACCGCCTGCTGCTGCCGTATTCACGCTGACCGAGCGTTCCGTCAACAGACGCTCGAGAGCATAATCCTCATCGCCGCTCTCCAGCGCGCGAGCCGCAACGCCCTGCACCGAAACAATCGGCCCCGAACGTTTCGCAACCTCTTTCACCAGCGCCAGCAGTTCGTCGCTATCGCCTTCGAACAGCACCGCGTCGAATGGCGTATCGGCGCTCTTCTTCACGCTTGCGTGAGACTTCAACGCGGCGGGCAACTGCGACACCAATTGTTCACCAGCCGCGCCTTCGAACAACGCGCGATTTCCCGTAGCCAGTGCCGCGGCAAACTGCACGCGCGCACCGCTCGCCGTCGATGCGATACACAGCACCGTGCCGCGCGCGCCCAGCGTGTAGGTGTTGCGCTCGCCGGTGGGCCCCGACAATACCGCAGTTGCGCCCGCCGGCACATGCGACAGATAACCGTCGCAGCGTGCGGCCAGCACCGGCTGCTGTTCGCCGATCAGCCAGTCACGCAGCGCCGTCAAAGCGGCAGACGGATTGTCGCTGCGATTATCCCCGTTCGGACTGGTTTGCGGCACCTCTACGATCAACGACTGCGCCAGCGACTTCGGCAACCCCGCCGGACGCGTAGCCAGCAAACGTTGCAGATATAGCGCGCCACCCGCTTTCGGACCCGTGCCCGACAACCCTTCGCCACCGAACGGCTGTACCCCGACCACCGCGCCGATCACGTTACGGTTCACGTAGATATTGCCGACATGCGCGCGGCTAATCACGTGAGCGATGGTTTCATCGATCCGCGTGTGAATACCGAGCGTCAGGCCGTAGCCGGTCGAGCGGATCTGTTCGAGCAGCTTGTCCAGCTGGCTGCGACGGTAACGCACCACATGCAGCACCGGGCCGAACACTTCACGCTTCAATTCGTCGATGCTGTCGAGTTCGATCAGCGTCGGCGGAACAAACGTGCCTTGCGCGCCGCCTTCCGGCATCGGCAGTTGCTCGATCTTGCGGCCTTTCTCGCGCATCGTCGCGACATGCGCGTCGATGCCGCGCTTCGCGTCGAGGTCGATCACCGGGCCCACGTCGATCGACAGGCGGTCCGGATTGCCCACCGACAGTTCGCGCATCGCGCCCGTCAGCATTTCCAGCGTGCGGTCCGCGACATCTTCTTGCAGACAAAGAACGCGCAACGCGGAACACCGTTGACCGGCGGAATCGAATGACGACTGCAGCACGTCCGCGACCACCTGTTCAGCAAGCGCCGACGAATCGACGATCATCGCGTTCTGGCCGCCCGTTTCGGCGATCAGCGGGATCGGCTTGCCTTCCGGGTCGAGGCGGTTCGACAGCGTCCTGTTGATCAGACGCGCGACTTCGGTCGAGCCGGTGAACATCACCGCGCGGGTGCGCGGATCGGCCACCAGTGCGGCGCCAACCGTTTCGCCGTCACCGGGCAGCAGTTGCACCGCGCCCGCTGGCACGCCAGCTTCGCGCAGGATACGCACGGCTTGCGCGGCGATCAGCGGCGTTTGTTCGGCCGGCTTCGCGAGCACGGTGTTACCGGCTGCAAGCGCCGCGGCCACCTGACCCATGAAGATCGCCAGCGGGAAGTTCCACGGGCTGATACACACCACCGGACCGAGCGGGCGGTGCGTGTCGTTGGAAAACTCGTTGCGGATCTGCGTCGAGTAATAGCGCAGGAAGTCGATCGCTTCGCGGATCTCCGCGACCGCGTTCGCCAGCGACTTGCCGGCTTCACGCACCACGAGACCCATCAGCGTATGCATCTGCGCTTCGAGCAGATCGGCGGCACGCGCGAGACAATCGGCGCGGGCATCAACCGGTGTGGCTTGCCAGATCGGTGCGGCGGCGACTGCGTGGGCCAATGCTGCGCTAACGTGTTCCGACGTCGCTTCGACGACCGTACCGACGAGGTCGCGATGATCGGCCGGGTTCCGCACATCACGTGCGACGCCCACGGCGATCTCGTTGTCTTCGAGCATCGGTGTGGCGCGCCACGGATGATGCGCACTCGCCAGCAATGCCGACGACAGCGACGCCAGACGATGTTCGTTCGACAGATCGAGACCCATCGAATTGAGACGCTCGGCGCCAAACAGATTGCGCGGCAGCGGGATCTTCGCGTGCGGCGCGCCGAGCGGAGCGACCTTCGACGCTTCGTCGACCGGGTCGGCGATCAGCTCCTTGATCGCGACGCTTTCGTCGGCAATGCGATTCACGAACGACGTGTTCGCGCCGTTTTCCAGCAGACGGCGCACGAGGTACGCGAGCAGCGTTTCATGCGTGCCGACCGGCGCATACACGCGGCACGGACGGTTCAGCTTGTCGCGGCCGGTCACTTCTTCATACAGCGGCTCGCCCATGCCGTGCAGGCATTGGAACTCGTACTGGCCGGGGTAGTAATTGTTGCCCGCGAGGTGATAGATCGCCGACAGCGTGTGCGCGTTGTGCGTGGCGAACTGCGGATAGACCGCATCCGGTGCGCCGAGCAGCTTCTTCGCGCAAGCAACGTACGACACATCCGTGTAGATCTTGCGCGTGTAGACCGGATAGCCTTCGAGGCCGTCCACTTGCGCACGCTTGATTTCGGTATCCCAGTACGCGCCCTTCACGAGGCGGACCATGATGCGGTGACGGCTGCGGCGCGCCAGATCGATCAGGTAGTCGATCACGAACGGGCAGCGCTTCTGATACGCCTGCACCACGAAACCGATGCCGTTCCAGCCAGCCAGTTCGGGATCGAAGCAGAGCGCTTCGAGCAGATCGAGCGAGATTTCGAGGCGGTCGGCTTCTTCAGCGTCGATGTTCAGGCCGATGTCGTAACGGCGCGCGAGAATCGCCAGCGAGCGCACGCGCGGCAGCAGTTCGCTCATCGTGCGTTCCTGCTGCGAACGCGAATAGCGGGCGTGCAGTGCCGACAGCTTGATCGAGATGCCCGGGCCTTCGTAAATGCCACGGCCGCCTGCGGCCTTGCCGATCGCGTGGATGGCCTGTTCGTACGACGCGTAGTAGCGCTGCGCGTCGGCTTCGGTGGTGGCGGCTTCGCCGAGCATGTCGTAGGAGTAGCGGAAACCGCGTGCTTCGTACTTGCGGCTGTTGGCCAGCGCCTCGGAGATGTTCTCGCCGGTGACGAACTGCTCGCCCATCAGGCGCATCGCCATATCGACGCCCTTACGGATCAGCGGCTCGCCGCCCTTGCCGATCAGACGCGTGAGCGCCGAGGAGAGCCCCGTTTCGCTATTGGTCGTCACCAGCTTGCCGGTGATCATCAGGCCCCACGTCGCGGCGTTGACGAACAGCGACGGCGCCTGGCCGACGTGCGACTTCCAGTCGCCTTTGCTGATCTTGTCGCGGATCAGCGCGTCGCGCGTGGCGCGATCGGGAATACGCAGCAGCGCTTCGGCGAGGCACATCAGCGCGACGCCTTCCTGGCTCGACAGCGAGAATTCGTGGATCAGCCCTTCGACACCGCCGCCACGGCTCTTGGTGCGCAGCGTTTCGACCAGCTTGCCGGCCATGGCCTGCACGTCACCCGCGAGATTCGCCGGCAGACGCGCCTGGCCGATCAGGAACGGCAGGCATTCCGGCTCGGGACGGCGGTACGCAGCGGTGATCGCCGCGCGCAGCACCGACTGCGGTTGCACGTTCTGCGCGAATTCGAGGAATGGATGCGACGCACCGTCTTCCTCCTGCTCCACCGCCGCGCCGTCAGCCAGATCGGCCGAACCGGTGTGGCCCGACAATTCAGGCGGCAATTGACCATGCTCGATCTTTTCGAGGTATGCGAAGATCGCCTGCTTGATCAGCCAGTGCGGAGTGCGTTCGAGGCGAGTGGCGGCATCTTTCAGCCGGGAACGCAGGAGGTCGTCAACCTTGACGCCGAGGGTGGTGCTAGCCATATTTCCTTCTTCGGAGACCAGACGAAATCGCTGGCGAAAGACTAAAAGTTGAGCGAATCGTACGCTTCCCAATAAAAAGGTGCAACCATGCGTCGCGCATGGTTGCACCTTCGTGGAAGCCTTGTGCAGTGGGGGTTTGCGTCGAATGGCGCTGCACGTGACGACGGCGGTTGCGATCAGTACTTTCCCTGGCGTGATTCTTTTCGCTTTTACCCTTATCAGATTGCGCGACGTGCCGTTATACAGACATGGATAGTCGCGGCCGCAAGGCATGCACAAAAAAACGGTACGGGGTTTTAGAGGACTGGCGAAATGGAAAAGTGGTTGGTGGTATTGGGCATCTGGGCGATGTGTGCAACCTGCGCGGTGCTGTTTATCCGCGGCGCGACAGGTGGCTCGGGCAAACGCGCAGCGGCAGAGAAGAGCCCGCGCCCGGCATCGCGCGCATCGGCTGGCGGTGCGCGGGCAGCTCTGAACGATTGAGTGGCTAAGGCCGGCGACTGGCGATAGACATGGCGACGCCGGTTTCAACTGACACAGCGAGTAGTGAATGTGCGCCGCCCGGTTCAACCCGCGGCGACGCAAGCACGCGTGTCAGTGATGTGGCATCAGCTTGAACTGAGCGCAGATGTCGTCAGGCGAAACAAGCTGGTCGTGCAGACGGCAAAGCCGGCTGTCCGCCACGCTCGCGCCAAACCCGGAACTGAACACGGCGAGGCCCGGAATGCTCTGCTCCAGTGAATGCCGATCCTCGGCGCGATACCGGCAGCTTGCACAGCGCGGCGCGCACGCGTCGCCGCGTGCATGGGCCGTATCGGCGATGCGGACAGCCTCGCTCATCACGAGCCCTGCCCCAAGCTATTCCAGTACGGTGCGAACACGTGCGCGGACAGCGCGTAGCCGATGGCGATATTGACGACCACGCCCGCCGTAAAGGCGAGGAATGGCTTCAAGCCAGTGGCCGACAGCGCGCGCAAGCGTGTGGTCAACCCGATGCTCAGAAAACAGAACGTGAACGCCCACGTGCGCAGCGCAGTAATCGGCGCGACGAATTCGGGTGTGACGACCTTGCGATAGTCGGCTAACGAGTAGTGGCTGGCGATCCACGTCACCAGCGCCGACGCGATCACAAAGCCGATCACGAATTTCGGAAAGCGCGCCCAGATTTCACCCGCATTGGCCTTGGCTTTGACGCCGCTGTCCTGCGATTCCCAGCGCGTCGTCGCGACAATCGCCAGCACGAACGCCCAGATACCGATCCAGATATCCCGGCCGACCACCTTCATCAGTGTGAACGCCTGCAGCGACGCTTCGGGTGCGCCCGCAATCACGCCGCCCGCGTGCTTCGCGAAGTCGCCGTAGGCTTGCGCGGCGGCAATGCCCGCGGCGTCGGCGAATTCGGACGTGCCGATCCACGCGCCCGCCACCGCCGTCGATAGTCCTAGCGAACGCGATGCGAATGGCAGCACGAAGATCATCACGATCGCCCACAACACGACCAGCGTGATCGCCACCGACGCCTGTTCGCGCTTGGCCCGCACCGCGCCGGCAATCGCAATCGCCGCCGACACGCCGCACACCGCGCCGCCCACACCGAGCACGGCCGCAAAGCGCCGGTCGAGGCCAAGCGCCTTACCGGCAAAGAAGATCACGAAGAACGTCACGAGCGAGACGATGGTCGCCTGCCCCACCGCAACCGGGCCCGCCCACACCAGCAACGTGAACGGCAGCGTCGCGCCGAGCAGCACGATGCCGACCTTGATGTAAAACTCCACGCGCAAGCCCGCCGAAAACCACTGCGGCAACTTGAACACGTTGGAAATCAACAGGCCAAACACCAGCGCGACGAGCGGCGGCTCAAGGTTGTATTTCGACGCATTGACCCACGCGCCCAGCGTGAAGATCAGCGCCGATGTGATGAACAGGATCAGGAACGACGCCAGAAAAGCGCCGACCCGCTGTTTCAGTGCAGCGAGACTCACGCCGAAGAGCAACGCGAACGCGACGAACAACGCGACATAATTCGGGAGGTGCTTGCCGATGTCCTGCGCGGCCTGACCCACGCTCGACCATTTGACCGGCGCCACCGCCAGCCACTTGATGCTGCTACCCGAGGCAAACAGCGCCCAGGCAATCACGATCACCAGCAGGCCGATCCAGACGGCCCACCAGTCTTCAGTCGAAAAGAGTCCGCCGCCGTGCGTGCTGTGGCCGCTGCGCGGTTTGCTGGGCGCGGCGCCGGTAGGCAGGGTCTGGTTGGTATCGCTCATCGCAAAAGCCCCGCGAAAGTTAAGGTCCATCGGCGCGGGATTTTTGAGTTTTGCCTGAATATGCGCCGATTCGGCGAAATATAGGCGAGCGACGTCGCAAAGCGAAACGACCATTCGCTCTATGAATATGACTTAAAGGAGTAACGCCGCGAAGCGGCAGGCAGCGGACGTTAGATGTCGAGCGGGTCGACTTCGAGATTCCAGCGCAGCACGCCTTTCACGCCACGCAGCATGGGTTGCCACGCACGCAACGTAGCCTGCAACGCGGCCCGCGACGTGCTCTCGATCAGCAATTGCGCGCGATGCACATGCATCACTTTGACGATGGTGAGCGGCACGGCGTCATAGACGGTCACGCGTTCGGCGGCCGGGATCTCTGTCAGGGCCGCGGCGGCCTGCTGCAGGAAGGCGAGCGCGGCTTCGAGCGTGCGGCCTTCGGCGCGCAGCAAGGCCTGATAAGCGAACGGCGGCAGATGGGCATCGCGCCGCTCGGCCAGCGTCGAATTAGCAAAACCGACGTAGTCATGCCGCCCCAGCGCGTGATACAGCGCATGGCGAGGATAGCGCGTCTGCACCAGCACTTCGCCCGGCAAACCGGCACGGCCGGCCCGTCCGCTTACCTGCATCAATTGCGCGAAGAGGCGTTCGCTCGCGCGGAAGTCGTGTGAGAACAAGGCGGTGTCGGCGTTCAGCACACCGACCAGTGACACTCGCTGAAAGTCGTGACCCTTCGCGATCATCTGCGTACCGACGAGAATGTCGACCTCGCCTGCGTGGACGTCGGAAAACAGCGCCTGTGCACTACCTTTACGGCGCGTGCTGTCGGCGTCGATGCGCAGCACGCGAGCGCCGGGCACCGCGCTTGCCAGCGTTTCTTCTACGCGCTGCGTGCCGCGTCCCATCGGCGCGATGTCCACATTGCCGCAGTCCGGGCACGAGTGCGGAATGCGCGATTCCCAGCCGCAGTGGTGGCAGCGCAGCGCGCGTTCAGGCTTGTGCAACACGACGTAGGCGCTGCAGCGTGGACAGCCGGCGACCCAGCCGCAGGCGTCGCAAGCGAGCTGCGGTGCGTAACCGCGCCGGTTCAGGAACACGAGACTTTGTTCACCGCGCTCGAGCCTTGCTTTCAATGCGGCGATCAGCGGCCCGGACAAACCCTCCACCGAGGCCCGGCCGCGCCGCCGCTCCTCTTCCAGATCGATCAGCCTGACGGTTGGCAGGACGGCCTCGGCGACTGCGCGGCGCGTCAGAGTGAGACGCTCGTAGCGTCCCTGATCCGCCTGCCACCAGCTTTCCAGCGACGGCGTGGCCGAGCCGAGCACCACCGGCAAACCGAGTTGCTTGCCGCGATAGATCGCCAGATCGCGCGCCGAATAGCGCAAGCCTTCTTGCTGCTTGTAGGCGGGGTCGTGTTCCTCGTCGACGACGATAATCGCGAGTTTCGGCAGCGAGGCGAGCACCGCCAGCCGCGTGCCGAGCACGATGCGGGCGCGACCGGTATGCGCGGCGAACCAGTTGCGAGCGCGTTCGCCTTCTGCGAGACCGCTGTGCAGCGTGACGATCGACGTGCCTTCTAGCGCCGCAAAGCGCGCACGGAAGGCTGACTCGAACTGCGGCGTCAGATTGATTTCAGGCACGAGGACGAGTGCCTGCGCGTCGGGCTTCGCCGCCAGAATCTCGGCGAGCGCACGCAGATACACCTCGGTCTTGCCGCTGCCCGTCACGCCGTGCAGCAGGAACGGCGCGAAGCCGTTCGCGTCGCGGATCGCTTCGACTGCGGTTGCCTGTTCGTCGGTGAGGATAGGTAACGTGGGTGCGGGCGGATCCGGCGATGCAGGGGCGGCGAGCACCTCGGCGGCTTCGATCACCTCTAATGCAACCCAGCCTTCGGCCTGCCATGCGTCCAGGGTTGCGATGGCTTTGGGGTGGAGCGCGCGAGCATCGGTGGCAATCAGAAACTCGGCCTCGGCCAGGCCCTGGGCAAGCTTGCGCAACGCGCTGGCGCGCGTGGGCAACGTTTCCGGCAACGCGGCGCGCCCCTCCACGGTCAGGCTGTAACGCTCTTCCGGTGCGAACAGACGCGACCAACGCGAGGCGTCACGCAGCGCTTGCGGCAAAGCCGGCAGAGCGACTTCCCCGAGGCCGCGCTGATAGTAGTCGGCGGCGAAGGCCGTGAGAGCCAGCCATTCGGCCGACACAGGCGGGCAGGCTGTGCAAACATTGTTGATCCCCCGCAGACGGTCAACGGGCACGTCACTGTGAGTGGTCACTTCGCATACGAGGCCCACCACGTGACGCTTACCAAACGGCACGCTCACCAGCATGCCCGACGCGACACGCTCGGGCGTGTCGCAGCGGTAGTCGAATAAAGTCGGCAGCGGATGATCCAGCGCGACGCGGACGAACACGTCACTCACGTGGCGGTATGGATCGGGTGAACGGATGCGGCATGATGCCGCGTCGCGGCAGACGTGGGGCAAACGGCGAACCCATCGAAGTTAAAGTAAAACTTCAATTTCGGCGCTAAGTTTTGGATTCGGCTGAACAATTGCAATCGGTCCGCTTGCCTGTGGATAACTTTGTTGAGAACTTCGCTCAGAAGGGCTTGGAACCGCGCCGCAGCGGCCTTCTGTGGGATTCCGCACACTTTGTTACGGCCCCGTGAAACCCTTGCCAGACAAGGCTTAGATCAAATGCGCCCGCAATGTGCAAGAGCCAGGACGCGACTAAAGCTTCTACCGCGCCGCAGCGTGATCAATGTGCATAAGTCAAGTCTTGACTTTCGCAGGACCGCCATCTGACGGCCCCTTGACTGCAATTTTCCCCTTAGAGCGAGAGCCCAGTTCGCTGCGTTGCAACAAAAATGGCAACGTTTACGACGTCAGCGTGGTGCATGCGCGCCGCTGCGAATCGCACGACTATGACGATGCACTTCGTCCACGAGTTCGGCAACATTCTCCGGCGGAGTGAATTGTGAAATGCCGTGGCCGAGATTGAAAACGTGGCCAGGATGATTGCCGAAGCTATCCAGCACAGCGCGCGCTTCCATGCGGATCGAGGCCGGCGGCGCAAACAGCACCGAAGGATCGATATTGCCTTGCAGCGCCACCTTGCTACCCACGCGCTCGCGCGCCTTGCTCAGGTTCACGGTCCAGTCGAGACCGACCGCATCCACACCAATATCGGCGATCTCGTCCAGCCACAAGCCACCGCCCTTCGTGAAGGTGATCACCGGTACTTTTTCGCCGTCGTGATCGCGTTTCAACTGGCCCACGACCTGCTGTATGTATTGCAACGAGAAACGTTGGTAGACGCCATCCGCGAGCGCCCCGCCCCACGTGTCGAAAATCATCACGGCTTGCGCGCCGGCTTCAATCTGCGCATTCAGGTACACCGCAACCGATTTGGCGTTGACGTCGAGAATACGGTGCATCAGGTCCGGGCGCGCGTACAGCATCGATTTGACAGTGCGGAAGTCCGCCGACCCGCTGCCTTCGACCATGTAGCACGCCAGTGTCCACGGGCTGCCGGAAAAACCGATTAACGGCACGCGCTGACGACCTTGTGCGTCGGTGAGCGCAGTGCGGATTTCGCGCACCGCGTCGGTCACATAACGCAGCGTGGCGTCGATATCCGGCACAGCGAGGCGCGCCACATCGTCTTCGGAACGCACTGGCCGGGCAAATTTCGGGCCCTCGCCCGCGACAAACTCGAGACCCAGGCCCATAGCGTCCGGCACTGTCAGGATGTCGGAGAACAGGATCGCGGCGTCGAGCGGATAGCGCTCGAGCGGCTGCAGCGTAACTTCCGTTGCGTACGCCGGGTTCTTGGCCAGGCCAAGAAAACTGCCCGCGCGACCCCGCGTGGCGTTGTATTCCGGCAGGTAGCGGCCAGCCTGCCGCATCAGCCAGATCGGCGTGTAGTCGGTCGGCTGGCGCAACAGCGCGCGCAGGAAAGTGTCGTTCAGGAGTTTATGGGCCACGTTGCGTACGACTAAGGGCAAAAGGACATTTTACCGGACCCGGCTCGCCGCATCGCGCTTGATGCGGGCAATAACTCGCGCGCACCTCGCTTGCGGCTGGTTTTTTTGCTGCCCCGTGCGGCGCCATGACTCAGCTGAACGGCCAATGTTCAAGCGTGAATTGCCGGGCTATCATCCAACGGCCTTACCAAACAATTACGCGCAACCAAGGAGACTCGATGAACAAGGCAGCACTCGCACTGCTCGGCATTCTCGCCGGTGTATTGATGCACGCAGGCGTGGCTCAGGCGCAGACCAGCGCCACCGCCGCGGCGCCCTCGCGGCTCGACGAAATCCTCGCGCGCGGCACATTGCGCGCCTGTACAACCGGCGACTACAAGCCGTACTCGTTTTACAAGCCGGACGGCCAGTTCGAAGGTATCGATATCGACATGACCGAATCGCTCGCCAAATCACTCGGGGTGAAGGCGGAATTCGTCAAGACGTCGTGGTCCAACCTGATGAACGACTTCGTCGCGAAATGCGACATCGGCGTGGGCGGTGTTTCGCCGACGCTCGAGCGCCAGAAGCGCGCGTTTTTCACGCAGGCGTACATGGTTGACGGCAAGACGCCGATCGTTCGGTGTGACGACGTCAACAAATATCAGGCGGTGACACAAATCGACCAGCCAGCGACTCGAGTGATCGTCAATCCCGGCGGCACTAACGAGCGTTTCGCCAAGCAGTATTTCCCGCATGCGAACTTGACCGTCTATCCGGACAACGTGACGATCTTCAAACAGATCCTCGCCGGAAAGGCCGACGTGATGGTGACGGACGCGTCAGAGACCTTATTGCAGCAAAAGCTGAATCCCGGTCTTTGCTCAGTGCATCCAGACAAGCCGTTCCAGTACGGCGAGAAGGCCTGGCTGCTGCCGCGCGGCGATGTGACGTTCCAGCAATACGTGGATCAGTGGTTGCACCTGGCGCGAGCAACCGGCGAGTATCAGGCGATTTCGGACAAGTGGCTGAAGTGATCTTTACAGGGGTTGGCCTGCGTCTCGCTGGATCGTAAAAGCAAGGACAGCCCGGTCGATTAATAGATCCGCATGGCTGACACAATCGTGTAACCGCACCCCAAGGTGTTGAGCCAAATCCAAACAATGCGCTTGAACAGGGGCCCAACGAACCGGGCCTTTGCGCATCTTTCCCGGGTGCGCGGCATGTTGCAGCGCAACACTCGCGGTCGTCCGCGAATCGTGCGACTTCGTGACGCTGGAAAAGCGGCTGTAACACAGCCCATTCGCCTCAAAAAAGATGAGCGTGCAACCATTTCATGTGGAATCGACTGAACGGATTACGCCGCAGTATGCGTCGCGAATAGCATCAATCAGGCGTATGAAATTGCGCATGAGTCATCGGTAAAAAATACGTTTAAAACGTTTCAGATTGGCAATAAGTCCCGCAACCCCTTATCTGGCGGGCGTTACAACCTGAAACACTTTGTTACCGCGCTCGTAGGTTAATTCGCCCACAATGCCCTCAACGGTTTCAACACGGATGTGGCTGGGTGCGTGGTGTGAGCGGATACGATGCACTTGCCGGTCGGCGTATGCCGAAGCCCTGTAAAGGGGCATCCCTGCTGGGGCCGTAGTCGACGCAGGGTCGTCGTCTCAGTTGGTTCCAACTTTGGTCTCCTCGCGCTAACCCCGTAGCGTGTGGTTTTTAGCGGGCTCCAGGCCCGCTTTTTTTTCGTCTGGTCAAACGTTTGCGAGCTTCCTGGCGGTTGAATTTTGCGGTTTTCCAGCCGCGCATTTTTTCCGCTTATCGGCCTTTTCCACAGCAAACGGTTTTCCCCAAAATGTCGGCCGGCGCTGCGCGGATTTTCGCGCAGCGCCGAACCCGCATGTCCGTCAGGCCGTCTTGTTTTCCTGCACCTTCAATTCGCTGATCATCCGTTCGCGCATGATGAATTTCTGCACTTTGCCGGTCACCGTCATTGGCAATTCGTCGACGAAGCGGATGTACTTCGGCACCTTGTAGTGCGCGATCTGGCCCTGGCAGAATTGCTGGATTTCTTCGGCTGTGGCCTGCTCTCCCGAGCGTAATACGATCCACGCACACACCTCCTCGCCGTACTTCGAATCGGGCACGCCAAACACTTGCACGCTCTGGATTTTCGGGTGGCGGAACAGAAACTCTTCGATCTCGCGCGGATAGATATTCTCACCGCCGCGAATCAGCATGTCCTTCAGGCGGCCGACGATGTTGCAGTAACCGTCGGCATCGAGCGTCGCCAGATCGCCGGTATGCATCCAGCCATCGACGATGCTCTCCTGCGTCTTCGCTTCGTCGCCCCAGTAGCCTTGCATCACCGAATAGCCCTTGGTGCAGAGTTCGCCCGTCTCGCCCACCGCGACGATCTCGCCGAGCGGATCGACGATCTTCACCTCCAGATGCGGCTGGATACGGCCGACCGTCGTGGTCCGTTTGTCGAGCGGGTCGGTGGTCGAACTCTGGAAAGACACCGGGCTCGTTTCAGTCATGCCGTAGGCGATGGTGATCTCGTTCAGATGCATTCTCGAGACGACCTTCTTCATCGTCTCGATCGGGCACGGCGAGCCGGCCATGATACCGGTGCGCAGACGCGAGAAGTCATAGGTGGCGAAGTTCGGATGGTCGAGTTCGGCGATGAACATGGTCGGCACCCCATGCAGCGCGGTGCACTGCTCTTCGGCGACTGCGGCCAGAGTCGCCGCCGGATCGAAGCCCTCGCCTGGGAACACCATGTTCGCGCCGACCGATACGCACGCCAGAACCGCCAACACCATGCCGAAGCAGTGATAGAGCGGGACGGGAATGCACAGGGCGTCCTGCTCCGTTAGACGCATCGCCATCGCGATATAGCGCGCGTTATTGACGACGTTGCTGTGAGTAAGCGTCGCGCCCTTCGGATTGCCCGTCGTGCCGCTGGTGAACTGAATGTTGATCGGTTCGTGGCAAGACAGCGTCGCGCTGATGGCATCGAGCTTCGCGACGTCGAGCGTCGCGCGGCCCTGTTCGATCACGTCGGAGAAAGTCAGCATGCCGGGCGTTTCCGTGTCGCACATGCGAATCACGTAGCGCAGTTCAGGCAAACGAGCAGCGCGCAGTTCGCCCGGAGCTTGCGTCGCCAGTTCTGGCGCGAGCTCCTGAAGCATTTCGAGGTACATCGACGTCTTGAACCGCTCGGCAGCGATGATCGCCTTGCAGCCGACCTTGTTCAACGCGTACTCGAGTTCCGAGAGCCGATAGGCCGGGTTAATGTTGACAAGCACGGCACCGATGCGCGCGGTCGCGAACTGCGTGAGCAGCCATTCCACGCGGTTCGGCGACCAGATGCCCACCCGGTCGCCCTTCTCGATACCAAGCGCCAACAGCCCGGACGCCAACACGTCGATCTCTTCAGAGAACTCCTTCCACGTCCAGCGAATGCGCTGCTCGCGAAATACCACGGCCGGACGGTCAGGGAAGCGCGCTGCGGTGTCGCGCAGAAATTGGCCTACCGGCGCGTCACTCAACGGAATCTCGGTCGACCCCCGAACATACGACAGGTTATCTTTGGGTTCGATGAGTGCGCCTTCGCCTGACATGTGCGTTGCCATGGTGTTGTCTCCGTGAGCCGAAGCTCGCCCAGTCTATTGCAATGAAATTGAAACCGATTGTGCCACCGGCGTATGTCTGTACGGCATCAAGTGTTACCCGCCCTCTGCGGTAGGCCTCGTTGTCGCAGTTGCGGCTGCTCAATGCTTGATCCGAACATACGATTTTGCTGACCTTTCCGTAAACGTCAAGTAGAGATCAAAAAAAAGCAGCCACAAAGGCTGCTTTTTCTCTGATACGTAATGCCTAGTTCTGACCGCGCAGCTTGCGCAGACGCTGGATCGCAGCGAGCTGAGCCGTCGCATACGCCAGTTCCGCTTGCGCGGTTGCGTATTCGAGGTTCGAACCCGTGTTCTGCAGCGCTTCTTCCGCGCGCTTGCGAGCATCTTCGGCCTTAGCTTCGTCGAGATCCTTGCCGCGGATAGCCGTGTCGGCGAGAACCGTCACAGCGCCCGGCTGGATTTCGAGGATGCCGCCGGCGACGAAGACAAACTCTTCTTCACCGTTTTCAGCTTCGATGCGCACCGCACCCGGACGAATCCGCGTGATGAGCGGTGTGTGGCCCGGCAGAATGCCGAGTTCACCTGCTTCGCCCGGCAGCGCGACGAACTTCGCCTGGCCCGAGAAGATCTGCTCTTCCGCGCTGACGACGTCTACTTTAATGGTTGCCATATCGACTCCTGTGTCGACCAGAGTTAGCGCTTTAGTGCTTACTCTGGCCCCATGCAAAGCTCGACGAGTGTTAGCGCTTTAGCGCTTATGTCGACCGAAGTGAGTGCTTTAGCACTTACTCCGGTCCCACGCACCGCGCTCTCGTCCCATGCAAGGCGGGGTTGAGCGTATTAAGAGGCGCCGTTTTCGCGAAATACTACCGCTTGGGTAGTATTTCGGCGCGAGCGGCGCCCGCTTCGTTACACCCGACCTTTACTGGATCTTCTTGGCCTTTTCGAAGGCTTCGTCGATCGTGCCGACCATGTAGAACGCTTGTTCCGGCAGGTGGTCGCACTCACCGTCAACGATCATCTTGAAGCCACGAATCGTTTCCTTCAGCGGCACGTACTTGCCCGGCGAGCCCGTGAACACTTCAGCAACGTGGAACGGCTGCGACAGGAAACGCTGGATCTTACGAGCACGCGCCACGGCGAGCTTGTCTTCCGGCGCCAGTTCGTCCATACCCAGAATCGCGATAATGTCGCGCAATTCCTTGTAGCGCTGCAGCGTTTGCTGCACACCGCGCGTAATCGCGTAGTGCTCTTCGCCGATCACGTTCGGGTCGATTTGACGCGAAGTCGAATCGAGCGGGTCCACTGCCGGGTAGATACCCAGCGAAGCGATGTCACGCGACAATACGACGGTTGCGTCCAGGTGGCCGAAGGTCGTAGCCGGCGACGGGTCGGTCAAGTCATCCGCAGGGACGTACACGGCCTGAACCGACGTGATCGAGCCGGTCTTGGTCGACGTAATACGCTCTTGCAGCTTACCCATTTCTTCAGCCAGCGTCGGCTGATAGCCCACTGCCGACGGCATACGGCCGAGCAGCGCCGACACTTCCGTGCCTGCCAGCGTGAAACGGTAGATGTTGTCGACGAAGAACAGCACGTCGAGGCCTTCGTCACGGAAGTGCTCAGCCATCGTCAGACCGGTCAGCGCGACGCGCAGACGGTTGCCCGGCGGCTCGTTCATCTGGCCGTACACCAGCGCGACCTTGTCGAGAACGTTCGAGTCCTTCATTTCGTGATAGAAGTCGTTCCCTTCGCGGGTACGCTCGCCAACACCGGCGAACACGGAGTAACCACCGTGTTCCTTCGCGATGTTGTTGATCAGTTCCATCATGTTCACGGTCTTGCCCACACCGGCGCCACCGAACAGGCCAACCTTACCGCCCTTGGCGAACGGGCAGATCAGGTCGATAACCTTGATGCCGGTTTCGAGCAGTTCCGTCGACGGCGACAGTTCGTCGAACGCCGGAGCCTTCTGGTGAATACCGCGAACCACGTCCGAGTTGATCGGGCCGGCTTCGTCGATCGGGCGACCCAGCACGTCCATGATCCGGCCGAGGGTCGGCTTGCCAACCGGCACGCTGATCGGCTTGCCGGTGTTCTTCACCGTCGTACCGCGGCGCAGACCGTCCGAGGCACCCAGACAGATGGTACGGACAACGCCGTCGCCCAGCTGCTGCTGGACTTCGAGGGTCAGTTCCGAACCGTCGAGAATGAGTGCGTCGTAAATCTTCGGCATGTGGTCACGCGGGAATTCCACGTCGATCACCGCGCCGATGCACTGTACGATCTTGCCTTCTACCAAAGCAGTAGTACTCATCGCTTTTCCTTTAGATACTCAATTCTTCACTCGCGCAAAGGCGCTGTTTCGATGGGGCCGCCTGGGCGGGGTGCGCCACGAAGGCGCACACGAAGCGGCGTGCCCGACCGTTATGGTCAGACTGCCGCTGCGCCACCGACGATTTCCGACAGTTCTTTCGTGATCGCGGCCTGACGGCTCTTGTTGTACACGAGTTGCAGTTCGTTGATGACCGTCTTCGCATTGTCCGAAGCGGCCTTCATTGCGACCATTCGTGCCGACTGTTCCGATGCCATGTTTTCCGCGACGGCCTGATAGACCAGCGCTTCGACATAACGCACCAGCAGTTCGTCCACCACTGCCTGTGCATCCGGCTCGTAGATGTAGTCCCACTGCGTGCTCGGCGTCGTGCCGTCTTCGTCCTTGCGCTCGAACTGATCTGCCGACAGCGGCAGCAGTTGCTCGATCACCGGCTCCTGCTTCATCGTGTTGACGAAGCGCGTGTACGCGAGGTACACCGCCGAAACCTTGCCTTCCGAGTACAGGTCGAGCTGCACCTTCACCGCGCCGATCAGCTTTTCCAGATGCGGCGTGTCGCCCAGATGCACGACATTCGACACCACCTTGGCGCGCAGACGATTCAGGAAGCCCAGACCCTTGGTGCCGATCGCAGTTGCTTCGATCGTCTTGCCCTGGCCTTCCAGTTCCTTGAACTTCTGCAACGACGCACGCAGCACGTTGGTGTTCATACCACCGCACAGACCTTTATCCGTCGTGACGAGGATGATGCCGGCCGTCTTCGCGCCTTCGTTCGACACCATGAACGGGTGACGATACTCCGGGTTCGCACGGCTCATGTGCGCAGCGATATCGCGGACCTTATCGGCATACGGCCGAGCAGCGCGCATGCGCTCCTGAGCGCGGCGCATCTTCGATGCGGCCACCATCTCCATCGCTTTCGTGATCTTGCGCGTGTTTTGCACGCTCTTGATCTTGCCGCGAATTTCCTTCATTCCAGCCATTGCTTGCTCCTTGTCGGCCCGAGTTACCGCTTTAGCGGTTACTCGGGTCCCATGCAAAGCGATCGAAGCAGCGCGAGTTCAGTTACCTGCGGCCCGCGCCGCTTCAAGGTCCGTTTATGCCTTGCGGATCACTCGCGGATCAATAAGCGCCGGACTTCTTGAAGTCTTTGAGAGCCGTATGCAGCAGGGCTTCGTCGTCCTTCGAGAGTTCCTTGGTATCTTCGATGCGCTTGACCAGGTCAGCGTGGCTCGACTTCAGGTATTCGCGCAGGCCCTTTTCGAACGGCAGCACTTGCGAAACTTCCAGATCGTCGAGGTAACCGTTGTTCGCGGCGAACAGCGCGATCGCCAGTTCCCACACTTGCAGCGGTTGATATTGCGGCTGCTTCAGCAGTTCCGTCACGCGGCGGCCGCGCTCCAGCTGCTTGCGGGTCGCTTCGTCGAGGTCCGACGCGAACTGCGCGAACGCTGCGAGTTCACGGTACTGTGCCAGGTCGGTACGAATACCACCCGACAGCTTCTTCACAACCTTGGTTTGAGCCGCACCACCAACGCGCGAGACCGACACGCCGGCGTTAATTGCCGGGCGGATACCTGCGTTGAAGAGGTCGGTTTCAAGGAAGATCTGGCCGTCGGTAATCGAGATCACGTTCGTCGGAACGAATGCGGTCACGTCGCCTGCTTGCGTTTCAATGACCGGCAGTGCCGTCAGCGAACCGCTCTTGCCCTTCACTTCGCCGTTCGTGAACTTCTCGACGTACTCTTCCGAGACGCGAGCTGCACGTTCCAGCAAACGCGAGTGCAGATAGAACACGTCACCCGGGTAAGCTTCGCGGCCCGGCGGGCGGCGCAGCAGCAACGAGATCTGACGGTATGCCCAAGCTTGCTTGGTCAAATCGTCATACACGATCAGCGCGTCTTGACCGCGGTCGCGGAAATATTCGCCCATCGTACAGCCGGCGTACGGTGCGAGGTATTGCATCGCAGCCGATTCCGAAGCCGAAGCGGCCACGACGATCGTGTATTCCAGCGCGCCGGTTTCTTCCAGCTTGCGCACCACGTTCATGATCGACGAAGCCTTCTGGCCGATCGCGACGTAGATACAGAAGAGGTTCTTGCCCTTCTGGTTGATGATCGCGTCGACGGCAACTGCGGTCTTGCCGCACTGGCGGTCGCCGATGATCAGCTCACGCTGGCCACGACCCACCGGCACCATTGCGTCGATCGACTTCAGACCGGTTTGAACCGGCTCCGACACCGACTTACGCCAGATCACGCCCGGCGCAATCTTTTCGATTGCGTCAGTCTTCTTCGCGTTGACCGGGCCCTTGCCATCGATCGGATTGCCGAGTGCGTCGACCACACGGCCGAGCAATTCCGGACCCACCGGCACTTCGAGAATGCGACCGGTCGTCTTGACGATGTCGCCTTCCGAAATGTGTTCGTATTCACCCAGAATCACGGCGCCGACCGAGTCGCGCTCGAGGTTCAGTGCGAGACCGAAGGTGTTGCCCGGGAATTCGAGCATTTCGCCCTGCATCACTTCCGACAGACCGTGAATACGCACGATACCGTCGGTCACGGAGATCACGGTGCCCTGGTTGCGAACGTCTGCGCTCGCTTCAAGGCCCTGGATCCGGCTCTTGATCAGCTCGCTGATCTCAGAGGGATTGAGTTGCATTATTCGCTCCTGATAGTCAATTCTGTTGCGTGCCAGCTGCTGAAGCGCCTCGGGCGCTTCAGGCCGTCAGAGCCGTCTGCATGCTGGCAAGCCGCGCGCGGACCGAGGTATCGAGCACTTCGTCGCCGACCGTCACGCGCACGCCGCCGATGAGCGACGAGTCGACTTCGACCGTCGGCTTCAGCTTGCGCTTGAATTTGCGTTCGAGACTTGCGATGAGTTCGTTCAATTGCGCGCCTTCGAGCGGGAATGCGCTGACGATCAGCACATCTGCCGCTCCTTCGCGGGCGTTCTTCAACTCTTCGAACTGCGTAGCGATTTCCGGCAGCAATTGCAGGCGATGGTTATCGACCAGCATTTGCACCAGATTCTTCGCTTGCGCGTTGTCCTTGAGCGGCGACTTGACCGCGGCCAGCAGCAGCTCGGTGACCTGGGCGCGGCTTACTTTCGGGCTCGAGGCGATCGACAGCACTTCGGGCAGACGCGCAACCTGTGCCAGCTCCTGCACGAGCGTGGACCAGGCGGCGATGTCACCAGCTTCGGCCACGCCAAACAGCGCTTCTGCGTACGGACGGGCGATGGTTGCAAGTTCGGCCATGATCAGAGCTCGGCTTTCAGTTGATTCAGCAGGTCAGCGTGAGCTGCCTGGTCGACTTCGCGCTTCAGGATCTGTTCAGCGCCCTTCACGGCGAGTGCAGCGACTTCGCCGCGCAGCGTTTCGCGCGCCTTCACGACTTGCTGGTCCGCGTCGGCCTTCGCTTGCGCGATGATGCGAGCGGCTTCAGCTTGTGCTTGAGCCTTGATTTCGTCAGCGACTGTCACAGCGCGCTTTTCTGCGTCAGCAATACGTTGCTGACCGTCGTTGCGCGCCTGAGCGAGTTCCTGGTCGACGCGCTTGTGAGCGGCTTCGAGTTCAGCCTTGCCCTTTTCAGCAGCCGACAAACCGTCAGCAATCTTCTTCGAGCGCTCGTCGAGGGCGTTGATCAACGGCGGCCACACGAACTTCATCGTGAACCACGCGAGGATCAGGAACACGACCATTTGCGCAAACAGGGTTGCGTTGAGATTCACGGTGTTTCCTTAAACGTTGCTAGTTCGGAAAGTGAAACGGCAAGGCGCTCATCGATTCTTTATTCGATCAGCGCCTAAGTGCCCGTTCCGCCCTGCGCCTTTACCAGTTATAGCTCAGGCGCAAACTTCCGAGGAACCTCAGCCTGCCAGCTTCGACAGCAGCGGGTTCGCGAACGCGAACAGCATTGCCACACCAACACCAATCAGGAAAGCCGCATCGATCAGACCAGCCAGCAGGAACATCTTGGTTTGCAGCGGGTTCATCAATTCCGGCTGACGAGCACATGCTTCGATGTACTTGCCGCCCATCAGGCCGATACCGATACAGGCGCCGATTGCACCCAGGCCGATGATGATGCCGATACCGATGGCGGTCAGACCCTGGATGTTGGCGATGAAAGCTTGCATGATCACTCCTTTGTGAAAAGTCTTTTGGAACTGGTTGGAACTGGGATTTAATAAAACAAAACTAAAAACAATTCGTCGTTCAACAAGCCGTGATTAGTGGCTGTCGTGTGCCTGTCCGATGTACACCAGCGTCAGCATCATGAAAATGAATGCCTGCAGCAGAACGATCAGGATGTGGAAGATCGCCCAAACCGTGCCTGCGATGACGTGGCCGATAAAGCCGAGCACTGACGCGTCCGCGCCGAAACCCCACATGCTGCCGAGCAGGGCAATCAGCAGGAACAACAGCTCGCCCGCGTACATGTTGCCGAACAGCCGCATGCCGAGCGAAACCGTCTTTGCGACGAACTCGATGATGTTCAATGCAAGGTTCGGAATCCACAGCAGCGGGTGCGCGCCGAACGGAGCCGACAGCAGTTCGTGCACGAAGCCGCCTACGCCCTTGATCTTGAAGTTGTAGTAAATCATCAGCGCGAACACGCCGAGTGCGATACCGAGCGTACCGTTCAGGTCAGCCGTCGGCACGATGCGGTGATGGGGGATGACTTCCGAGAGGCCCAACCAGCCGATCACGCGGCCCGGCAGGTCGACGGGGATGAAGTCGAGCGAGTTCATCAACACTACCCAGACGAACACGGTCAGTGCCAACGGGGCGATGAAGGTGCGCGAGCCGTGGATCATCGACTTCGATTGATCTTCGACCATCTCGACCAGCATTTCGATCGCGCATTGGAAACGACCCGGCACGCCGGACGTCGCCTTACGGGCCGCCAGATGCAGGATGGCGATCGTGGCCAGACCGCAAACGATCGACCAGAAAAGGGTGTCCAGATTCCACACATGAATGTCGAAAATCGACGTCTGGTGCGCGGTGGAAAAGTTCTGCAAGTGGTGCGCGATGTACTCGGACGGATCCAGAGCGCGCGTGCCTTCGCTAGCTGCCATATCGTTAATGCCACCCAAATTGTCGAAAATCGTCTTAGGCCGTTCCCGCCGCAATTCTGTATTGCGGGAACACGCCGGGTGCGGATCGTGTCATATCCGCACTCCTTACGCCAGCGCTACGCGCCAGCCTGAATTCTGTGTTGCTACTCTCTGCTACTACCTTAGCGCCACGCGAGGGCGATCCAGTAAGTCTTGAGCGCGATGAGGTAAGTCACGAGCAGCGGCACCCAGCGTACGTCGTGATACCAGAAAGCGATGGCTACAAACATCGCGATCGTTGTCCCCATCTTGAGCGCTTCGCCGATCATCCAGCTCATCACTGTTTCGGCGCCGCTCAGCGTTCTAAGACGTGCCGCGAACAACGCGCCCGGCACCCAGCAGATCGCTCCCCCCAGGAACGCGGACAGCGCAGCAGCGCCCGGCGGCTTGTAGAACAGCCACCACACCAGCGTAGCACCCAGGGACAAAACCATTTGCGCCGCCACGACCTTGAAAGGCGTGACACGCGATGGACGACTCACATTCGGGCCAAACAGCTTTTCGGCCTCGGCCCGCGTGAGCGGAACGATATTGTTATCTTGTTGCTCGACATCCCACGCATCGTCAGTTGTAACGTGCCGACCGGTCGACGCAACGGAATCGGTGCGTTCAGCGCGGTGGCCGTCACGCCCATTCTTCGGCGCTTGATTCGACGTTTTAACCGCCATCGCAGTGTTCCGAAAGTCTTGTTCCAGCCCGCGAGCTTACGCTGCGCTTACGGGGTTGCCATGCAATTAAATCCGGGCGATTGTAAGCGATAGTTGCAGGCAATTCAAGACTTTAGGCCGTTCAATAACCAGCATGAAAACGGCCCTCACCATGCGGAAACATGATTTCGGGCGACATGTACACGGCAAATGTAAGGCGGTCGGGGAATGGCAAAACATGCGCCTTGAATCGAGGAAGCGGAAGTGCGTGGATGCGTCGTTTCGACGCTGTTGCGGACGTCTCAAAAATGCAACAGAAGACGATTTTTGCCCACTTTGATAGACATGCAAGACGGCGCCGGGTAAGGATCGAACGGCGCTTGCGTACCATGAGTTTTTCCATGGCGAATAGCAACGCCCGCGTCAGCCCCACTGCTCTCTCCGGCCGATGACCAATTTCGGGGACGGTCGGATTGCTCCGCTTCGTACCGACGTCCGTCCTGCTCTGTCCGGCCGATCCACAGGCGGTGTCGCCCCTTTCATCAGGGCCCGAACCGGGAAACAAAAAACCCAGCGAAATGCGCTTTATTGCCGCTGCGGACTGGCAGTCCGTGCCCGGTCAAGTCATGCGCAATATGACCGGCGCCGTCTCACCACACAAATAGCCGAAAACACCAATACCTCAGCATTCCTGAATATCTTGCGCAGAATGTAGTCAGGAATCCATCCAGCGCTAGTGTCCCGAGTTAGAAATTCGTAGACAAAATCGCTTGACGCTGGCGAGGATGTCGTCGGCCGATTTGGTCCAGTTGAAAGGTCTCGGATCAGTGTTGTTGATCTGGATGTATTGGCGAATAGCCTGTTCGAGTTGCC
>NZ_DASRSY010000208.1:0-12587 GCF_035656215.1 Paraburkholderia sp. | reverse complement strand
GATCGCCTTCTTCGTTAAGACTCAGAAAGCGCGCTGACACAAAGCTGAACACCCAGCTCACCGCTGCGCCCGTCGCGAGACCGCCCACCGCGATGATCACGAAGCTGATCGACGCATCGCGCAGCGAGAACACCCCCGTCAGTGCCGCGGCAATCGCGAACTTCAACGCGACAAGGCCCGACGCGTCGTTCATCAACGCCTCACCTTCAAGGATGTGCATCAGCCGCCCGGGAATCCTGCCCTTGCCGGCGATGCCGGACAGCGCTACCGCATCCGTCGGCGACAACACCGCAGCAAGCGCGAATGCGACAGGCAGCGAGATCGACGGCACCAGCGCATGCACGAAGTAGCCGACCGCCAGCACGGTCATGAAAACGAGGCCGAGCGCCAGCATCAGAACGGAGCGGCGCGCCATGAACAATTCGCGCTTGGGAATGCGCCATCCATCCGCGAACAGCAGCGGCGGAATGAACAGCACCATGAAGATTTCCGGGTCGAAGGTGACGTGCAGCCCGAGCCTGGGCCATGCGAGCAACGCGCCGATCGCGATCTGGACGAGCGGCAGCGGCAAGGCGATCGGCAGCATCCGGGTAACGATGCCGGAAGCGGCGACAGCGAGCAAAAGAATCAGTACGGTAAAGACAATATCCATCGGTCTATTTCTGAAGATATAACGGCGCTTCCTCTGCGATAGCCGGCGATGTCGCCGCATATCGGTCCCGGGGCGTGCATGAAGCGCGCATAAGGCACAAGGCGAAGTTTAGCCCGACGAAGCATCATGTCATCGCCAACCCTGCAATGCTCCGCGAGCGCGCATGGCATGCGTCACGGTAAGGCTGCGCACCGTAACGGTGCGCGTCGCGCCCTCGGCTGGCGCATCTTCTCTTTCGCCGGTGCAATCTTTCATGCAAATTTCATTCGAATGTGCGCCAGCGTGCGCATGGAGCTTGCTTAAGGAATATCGATGACGCACATTTTGAGAAACGGTGCCGAGGTTGTTCGCTTCCGCGTTCGGACCGGCCCGGCTCTCGCGTGAGAGGATTGCATGACGATTGCGCAACAGGAAAGGACGGCCAGCGCGCCGCATGGCTTCGACGTCGAGGTGACGTCGGGGCTCGAACGTTTTTCTGCGCAGCATGGCGAACTGACGCTGACCAGCGTGTTTCAACCGATTTTCAGCCTGTCGCATATGCGGGCGGTCGGCTACGAGGGGCTGCTGCGCGCGCACGATGCGCTCGACCGGCCCGTGTCGCCGCTGGACGTCTTCGGCGAGGCGGCGCGCCTGGGCGACGTGCTGCAAGTCGACCGGCTCGCCCAGACCCTGCATCTGGAGAATTTCAAGGTGCTCGGCGCCGAGCGCGAATGGCTGTTCCTGAACGTCCATCCCGGCGCGCTGACCGATCCGTATCACGCTGCCGCCTTGCTGGCCACGCTGAAGCGTCTCGATCTGCCACCGCGGCGCATCGTGCTCGAGGTGCTCGAACAGCGTGCGGAAGATCTCGAACGTCTCGCCGACGCGGTGCGCCAGTTCCGTGAGCGCGGCTTCCTGATTGCACTCGACGACTTCGGCGCGGGCCATTCGAATGTCGAACGGATCTGGCAGTTGAATCCCGATATCGTGAAGCTCGACCGCATTATGCTGTCGCATGCCGCGCATCGCGCCGATCTGGCGACGATCCTGCCGGGCCTGGTGGCGCTGCTGCACGAAGCGGGCAAGCTGGTGCTGATCGAAGGCGTCGAAACGGAGCATGAAGCGCAGATGGCGCTCGCCTGCGACGCGGACTTCGTGCAGGGGTTTTTCTTCGGCCGGCCGAATCCCGGCGCGGCCGACGCGGCGCATGCCACAACGTGCATCAGCGAAGTCACCGACCGCTATCGCGATCAGGCCGAAGCGCGCGAGCGCCGCAATGCGAGCCGTCTCACACCGTATCTGCGGGCGTTCGAGCGTGCCGCGGAACGACTCGCCGCTGGCGAACCGCTCGAGGAAGTGTGCTGGAATTTCCTCGCGCTCGACCATGCCGCGCGCTGTTTCCTGCTTGATGCAACGGGCAAGCAAGCGGGCCGCAACGTCGTGTTGCGCGCCGATCGCGCGGCGCATGAAACGCGCTTTTTGCCGCTTGCCGATGCGCAAGGGGCGAACTGGCTGCGTCGTCCGTATTTCCGCGCGGCGATCAATGCGCCGGAACGTGTGCATGTGACGCGTCCGTATCTGTCGATCAACGAGGCGTTGCCGTGCGTGACGCTGTCGGTGGCGACGCGTGTCGGTGAGCAGACGTGCGTGCTGTGTGGCGATATCGATTGGGTCGAGGAATAGCGGTTCCGATGGTTCGATTGGGAGGGCGCGGCAGCGCTTCTGGTGGTTCAGATTGGGAGGGAGAGGCAGCGCTTCCGATGATTCAAATTGAGCGGGTGAGCGGTAGTTCAGGTGGTTCGAATTGAGAGGCGGACCGGCGGTTCTGAGATCATGTCGGTTTTAACGAAACTCAGCCGCGCTTATGTCCGTCTTACTTGAAGTTATCGCCACGACCGTTGTCGACGCCCGGCTTGCCGCGCAGGCGGGTGCGAACCGCCTTGAACTTGTCACCGCGATGGGCGAGGGCGGTTTGACGCCGAGCCTGGGGTTGATCGAAGCGGTGGTTGCGGCGATGGAAAATCCCACTGCGGGTTCACCGGCGACCGCCACACCTGCGGCCGGCGTCCCGGTCAACGTGATCGTACGGCCGCATAGCCGCTCGTTCGTGTACGACGCCGACGACTACGCCGTGATGCTGCGCGACGTGCGTGCAGTCAAAGCGGCCGGCGCGAACGGCGTGGTGATCGGCATGCTGACGGCGGACGGTGAGATCGATCGCGAAGGCCTCGCGCGCGCAATCGACGCGGCCGATGGTCTGGCGATCACCTTCCACCGTGCGTTCGACGAAACACGTGATCTGCAAAAAGCGCTCGACGTGCTGCTCGGTTTCGATGCGGTGACGAACGTTCTGACCTCGGGCGGTAAGCCGTCGGTGTTGCAGGCAGAGTCGATCATGCGTGATCTGGTGCGGCAAGCGTCCGGCTCACATTGCACGGTGCTGGCGGGCGCGGGGTTGACGATTGATGCAGTGGGCGGCTTCGTGAGCGCAACACACGTCCAGGCGGTTCACTTCGGTTCGGGCGTACGCGTTGGCGGCAGCGGACTCGCGCCCGTCGATGCGGCGAAAGTCGCGCAGCTGAGAGCGCTACTGGACGCCAAGCATAGCTGATTCGTCAGGAAAGTAATCAGCGCTATTGGGCGCAGCGCGTAGAAAACGATCCGGCGGAAAATCAACGCTACTAGACGCAACGCGTAACAGATCCATCAGGCAAAAAAATGCCGCTTCGAGGTTCAACCCGAAGCGGCATTTTTCATCGACCCGCGAAAAAACTACTTCGCGACAACCACCGGAATTCCGCGCAACTGCCCGGCGCCCTTCACCTCTTCCAACGACTTCTTCACCGACGCGCTCGTCGCCGCTTCGATCTGCAAGCGCGCAGCGAGATCGCGCTCACCGCGCTTCACACTCGCCAGATTCGCCAGCTTCACGTGACCATAACCGCGTACCCGAGCATGCAGATCGGCTAGCGTCGCAACGTCTTCCAGATTGTCCGCGTTGAGCTTCGAGAACGCGCGTTGCAGTGTGGTTTCGTAGTCGTCGGCGAGTTCGCGCTCCATTTTGCGCTCAAGCGTGCGGCCGAACGGATCGAGCATCGTGCCACGCAGACTGCTGCACTTCGCCATCACGCCGAGCACCGGCCACATCCATTGACCGAAAGTCTTCTTGGTCGGATTCACGCCCGGTTGCGGACGTGTGAGCGTCGGCGGCGCGAGGTTGAACTTGATGCCGAAGTCCTTGCCTGCGACACCTTCGAATTGCGCTTCCAGTGCCTCACGGAAAGCGCTATCCGTATGCAGGCGCGCCACTTCGTATTCGTCCTTCACCGCGAGCAGACGATAGAACGTCGTCGCTACTGCGCGCGTGATGCGCTCGCTCTTTGCATCGACCGCAGTTTCCGCACGACGCGCCGCATCGACCAGCGCGCGATAACGCTTCACGTAGCTTGCGCCACCGTACGTGTGGAGACGGCCTTCGCGATGGGCGATCAGTTCGTCGAGCGTATCGACACGCACCGCGGGCTTCGCCAGATGCCGTGCTTGCCACAGCGACTCCAGCGCTGCGGGGTCTTCCGCAGCAACACGCCCGATCGAAAACGCGAGCTGATTCATCTGCACCGCGACGTTGTTCAATTCAATCGCGCGCATCATCGCACCGAACGACACCGGCACGAGGCCGAGTTGCCAGGCATAACCGAGCATCAGAATGTTCGCGCCGATGGTGTCGCCGAGAAAACGCGTGGCGAGCGCCTGAGCATCGCACGTCGACATGCGGTCTTCGCCTGCCGCGTGACGCATCTTGTCGATCAACGCATCGGCATGCAACGTCGCGTCCGGGTTCTGCACGAAGGTCGCGTTCGGAATGGCATGCGTGTTCACGACGATACGCGTGCGACCATGACGCACCGTTTGCAAGGCATCGGCGCTCGCGCCCACCACCATGTCGCAGGCGAGCAGCACGTCGGCCTGTTGCGTGTCGATGCGTACCTGATTGAGCCACTCGTCGCGCGCGGCGAAGCGCACGAACGACAACACCGAACCGCCCTTTTGCGCGAAGCCCATGAAGTCGAGCACCGAGGCGCTCTTGCCTTCCAGATGGGCCGCCATGCTGATCAATGCGCCGACCGTCACGACACCCGTGCCGCCCACACCCGTCACCAGAATGTCGTACGGCGCGGCATCGAGATGCGTCGCGGGAATCGGCAACGCTTCGACGCGTGCAGCAAGCGCTGCTGGATCGAATGCGGCGCCTGCGGCTTTCTTCAGCTTGCCGCCTTCCACCGTGACGAAACTCGGGCAGAAACCGTTCACGCACGAGTAGTCTTTATTGCACGACGATTGATCGATGCGGCGCTTGCGCCCCAACGCGGTCTCAACCGGTTCCACTGACAGACAGTTCGATTGCACACCACAATCGCCGCAGCCTTCGCAAACTTCCTCGTTGATGAAGAGGCGCTTGTCCGGATCGGGAAACTCACCTTTTTTCCTGCGACGCCGTTTTTCCGCTGCACAGGTCTGGTCGTAGATCAGCACGGTCACGCCGTCGGTATCGCGCAACTCGCGCTGCACGGTGTCCATTTCGCTGCGATGGTGGAACGTCGTGCCCTTCGGGAAGAGGTCATGATGACCGTCGTATTTCTCCGGTTCGTCGCTGACCACGACAAAGCGCGACACGCCCTCGGCTTCCACCTGACGCGCGATCTGTGGCACCGAGATGCTGCCGTCGACCGGTTGGCCACCTGTCATCGCGACTGCGTCGTTATAGAGAATTTTGTACGTGATGGTGGCTTTCGCGGCCACGGCCTGACGGATCGCGAGAATGCCGGAGTGAAAGTAGGTACCGTCGCCGAGATTCTGGAACACGTGGCGCGTTTTCGTGAACATCGAATGCGAGGCCCAATCGACGCCTTCACCGCCCATCTGAATCAGGCCAGTGGTGTCGCGCTCCATCCACGACGCCATGAAGTGACAGCCGATCCCCGCTTGCGCGATCGAACCTTCAGGCACTTTGGTCGATGTGTTGTGCGGGCAGCCCGAGCAGAAATATGGCGTACGTTTCACGCTATCCGCGGCATTCGAGAGGATCTGCGGCGCCACCAGATCGACCACACGCTGGCGGCGATCCAACGCCGGCTTGTGCTTCGCGAGCCAGTTCGCGAACACCGGCAGAATGCGCGACGGCCGCAATTCACCGAGCGACGACAGCAGCAGCGTGCCGTCTTCAGCATTCTTGCCGACCACGATCGGCCGCGTGCCTTGCGTGCGGTTGTAGAGATAGTCTTTGATCTGCTGTTCGATGACCGGGCCTTTCTCTTCGATCACCAGTACTTCAGACAAGCCGGACACGAACGCGTCGATGCGCGTCATTTCCAGCGGGAAAGACAGGCCGACCTTATAGATCCGCACGCCGGCCGCTTCCAGATCGGCGACGGTCAGATCGAGCCGACGCAGCGTTTCCATCAAGTCCAGATGCGCCTTGCCGCACGTGACGATACCCACGTTCGCATGCGGACTCGGCGCAATCCATTTATCGATGCTGTTGGTGCGCGCGAAATGACGCACCGCGTCGAGCTTCGCGTGCATCCGCGATTCGATCGTCAGGCTCGGCAGATCGGGCCAGCGGTTATGCAGGCCGCCAGTGGGCGTTTCGAAATCCTGTGGAATCGTCCATTCGGTTTGCAGCGCGTCGAGGTCGACCGTCGAGCCGGATTCGACCGTTTCCGAAATCGCCTTGTAGCCGACCCATGCGCCTGAGAAACGCGACAGCGCCCAGCCATACAAACCGAATTCGAGCATGTCGGCGATGTTTGAAGGATTCACCACCGGCATATGCCACGCCATCAAGGCGAAGTCGCTCTGATGTGGCATCGACGACGACACGCAACCGTGATCGTCGCCCGCCACCACCAGCACGCCACCGTGCGGCGACGAGCCGTACGCGTTGCCGTGCTTCAGCGCATCGCCCGCACGATCCACGCCGGGGCCTTTGCCGTACCACATCGCGAATACGCCTTCGACGGTGCGTTCCGGGTCCGATTCCACCCGCTGCGTACCGAGCACGGCGGTGCCGCCGAGTTCTTCGTTGATCGCCGGCAAAAAGCGAATATCACTCGCCGTGAGCAGTTTCTTTGCTTTCCACAGCTGTTGGTCGACCATGCCGAGCGGCGAGCCGCGATAACCGCTGACGAAGCCGGCGGTGTTCATGCCGTGCGCCTTATCCAGTGCGCGCTGCATCAGTACGAGGCGCACCAGCGCCTGGGTGCCGGTCAGGAAGATCCGTCCACGCGTGGCGGTGAGATTGTCGGACAGCTTGTAATCGGCGAGAGCGGGCGTGCCGTCGAGGGGCAGGCGAGCGGTCATGGGTGAGTCTCCGTTGTTTTGCGTCCGCGCGCCGTGGATGGGGACCACCAAAAGTGACGCAGCGAAAGAGACTCTATTTTTTAGCGCCGATTAGAGTGAATTTTTTCTACTTGGCTAGGCGTTCAACGAAACAGCGCGACGGGGCACGCGTTTTAATGGAGTTTTGAGGTGGATCTGCCACCCGGCTGACGGCTTCGGGTATGCCCTGGTGCGTGAGCTGAGGTGAAATCAGCCTTCGACCTTTTTGCAAGCGGCGGGCGAATACCGTTCAACGCGGGTGGTCCACGGTTTGGTCCCCGGTCCAGACGGCCAAGGGCCAAGTCTCGCCGCGGCTCTGGGTCCTACGCCGCGGGTGCTTTCGCCATGGGCGCGGCGACCGGCGCCGAGTCGAGCGGCACGACCTCGTCGAAATGCGAGTAATCGATGTGACTCACGCCGTTTTCCTCGCGCATGACGTCGACGAAGCGGTGTTGCCAGCGGATCTGCTCGCAAGCCCACATATGGCGCGCTTGCATGGTCTGCGAGGTCGATTCGTCGATCCCTTCGAGTGTGAGCAGCAGCGACGCGTCCCGGCCCTTGAGCGTTTCGGCGGTTTCGCCGAACAACGGACTGTTTTCGTCGATGACGTGCATCATCACCCAGCCCAGTTTGAACACAGGATGTTGCTCGCGCACCAGCGTCAGATCGTAGAGTTTGCGCAGCGTATAACCTTCGGCGGTGGTCTCCAGCCGCATGATGCGCAGCTTCGCACGTGCCTCGGCGATTACGTTTTGACGTGCGTTGGCGGCGCGCACCATGAGCGTCATGCGGCCTTCGAGTGGCCGCACGACTGCGTAGCGGGCAAACATGATCTTCGCGTGAGGCCGTGAAAAGCGCGCGAAGATCAACCCTGTCGCCAACGCGATACTGGACATGCCGACAAAGATCTCCAGCGTCGCGATCCAGTGGGCGTAGACGGTTTGCGGATGCATGTCGCCATAGCCGACCGTCGCGAGCGTTTCGACGCTGAAAAAAAACGCACCGCCGAAACCCGATGGAAACTGATTGGCGATCGGTGCCCGGCCCAGCATGTAGAGCGTGGCAAACACGGTGTTGAGCAGCAGGAACAAAACCCCGAGCGAGACAAAGAACGTCGGCCAGCGGACGACGAGTGCGCGGTGATAGAGATCCTGCCAGAGCGGCGTCGGCATGCCGTGCGCGATGACTACGCGATCGTCCAGGCGCAATTCGCGGCTGCCGCGCGCACGACGTTTCTGCGCACGCGCTTCGTCGTCGGCGATGCTGGAAAAGCGGTCTGATGGTTCAGTAGCCATCGCGTGCTCGTGGAGATGAAAACGCGCAAAGCGTAGCATGCCGACTAGCGCGCGGAAGGTGATTTCCGGCGCGCTGTGGTGCGTTGAAAGTGGCGCTGCTCAGGCCTGCTGCAGGGGCGTAGAGGTGACGCTTCCAGGGCACGGCTTGCGGCGCTTCGAACGAGCACGCAGGGGATGCCGCGATTCCGCTCGCCCGACGATGCACACGTCGCCATCAATACGCTCGCCGTGAGGCTACGGAAAGGCCCGCGGCTTCGGAATACCGGCGCCGTGTTCGATGTCGTCGACGGCTTGCAGGTGCGCTGCGGCGACTGCTTCGGCTTCGTCCGCGTAGCCGTTGTCGCCGCCAATGGTGGTCCACGACTTGACGGCTTTCTCGCGATGCCGGATTTCGTATTCCGCGTCCCAGCGCGCGCCGTTGAGTTCGAGAGGGCGGACGTGAATCGAGTACACGCCGTAGAGGAAGAGCTGTTCAGCCATGGTCGCCTCCAGCCGGTTGATTCAGGAATGGCGCAGTGCGATGTACGCGGCGCCGGGCTGCCTAAAGTTCGATTTCCCCGAGGATGCGGTGCGCCAGCGCCTTGGCTTCCTCTAGGGCTTCTTCCGGTGTGGACGAGGTGGCTTCGACTTCGTAGACCGTGGTTTCCTGGTCAGCGCTTGCTCCGCCTTCGTCGCGTGAAAGGGTAACGATGCCCTGCCACGTGTCGCTTCGTACTTCTCTTATCGAGGCGGCGGCCGTGTAAATGCCCTTGGTGTAGGTGATGTCATCCATGGCGACGCTCCTTCTTCCAAAGGGTTGGGTTTTTCATCCTAGCACGATGATCGAGTTTCGGTTTTATGCCTGCGCGGCGCTCGGTATCTACGACCGATGTTGGCAACCGGTGTCTGCAACAATACGCGCCGCACAAGGCAAAAAAACTACAGCAGCGCTACAACCTCGTCCAACGAAGGCGCATGCGCACCGGCGTGGCGGCAAGCCGCCGCGCCGGCAGCCAAAGAAAAGGCAAGATGCTCCGGCCACGTTCGCTGCGGCGCGGTCATCAAGCTGAACAGCAGACCGCCGATAGAAGCATCCCCGGCACCCACGGTATCGACAACCTCAACCCGAGGCGGCTCGGCCTCCACAATCATTGCGCCGTCGATCAACATGGACGTTTCCGGCCCGCGCGTCACCAGCACGGTGGCAGCAGGATTCATGGCTCGCAACTGCGCCAGTGCGGCGGCCTCGTCGTTCGTCTTGAACAGCATCCGCAAATCCTCATCCGACACCTTGATCAGATCCGCCAGCGCAGCCATTTTTCGCAACGTCGGCTCGTACCCATGCTCCATCAGGTTCCGGTAATTCGGATCGAAACTGATCTTCACGCCGCGCGAGCGCAACTCCGCGGCCAACGCAGCAAGCGTACGCCCGAGAGGCTGACGTACCAGGCTGATGCAACCGAAGTGCGCCCACTTCACCTGCCCGATCCAGCCCGCCGGCAAGCGCGCCGGATCGAACGCCAGATCGGCGCCGTTCTCACCCATGAAAAAGTACGCAGGCGGATGCGTTTGATGAACGACCGCCAGCAAGGGTGGGCGTTCCACGCGCTGCATGAAGCGCATGTCGAGACCCGCGGCGACGCTCGCGTTCCACAGTTCATCGGAAAAATTGTCGACGCCCAGAGATCCGGCACACGCCGTCGGCAAACCGAGCTGCGCCACGCAGCGCGCGACATTCCAGCCGGCGCCGCCAGGACGTGAGAGCCATTGCGAGTCACCGGTCCGTACGAGATCGGTGAGGATATCGCCGGCTGAGACGAAGTAGGGGAATTCGTTGTTCGCACTCATTTTGCTTACTCCGCGGATTCGGACGCAGCGGCCGCGCCGTCAGGCAGTGCGTGCGCCAGCACCTCATAGCACGCGCCCATCGTGTGATAGTCGGTCTTGCCGGCGGGACTCTTTTCGTCGCTGTACTTACGGTTGTCGCACGTGAGGATGCGGTACCACGCGCCGTACTTGTGATCGACGAAATGCGCCCAGCTATAGCGCCAGATCTCGTCGTACCAATCCCAGAAGCGTTCGTTGCCGGTGCGCTTGCCGAGCAGCGCCGCGGTCGCGAACGTCTCCGCCTGGACCCAGAAATACTTGTCGTGGTCGCACACCGTGCCGTCCGTGCCGAAGCCGTAATAGAGGCCGCCGTGGTCTTCGTCCCAGGCATGGGTCATCGCCGCGTCGAATAGTTCGATGGCGCGCGGCAGTAGCCACGGCAACGGACGATAGCGCTCGAGAATCAGCAGCAGCTTGGCCCACTCGGTCTGGTGCCCAGGCTGGAAGCCCCACGGGCGGAAGATGTTCGAGCTGTCTTCTTCGTTGTAATGCCAGTCAACCGACCAGTCCGCGTGAAAGTGCTCCCACACGAGGCCTTGCGACAGCTTCGCCTGGCGCAGCGTGATGTTCGACGCCACCCGTTCCGCGCGATCGAGATAGACCAGGTGCCCGGTTGCCTCGTGGGCGGTCAGCAGCGCCTCGGTGGTGTGCATGTTCGCGTTCTGACCACGGTACGAGTTGACGCGCCAGTCAGGTGTCGCTTCGTCGGCGTAAAGGCCGGCGGCGGCGTCCCAGAAGCGGTGTTCCATCAACTCGAAGGTTGCGCCGACCATCGGTTTGGCTTCCTCGATGCCGGCCATCGCCGCATGCGAATACGCGAGCAGCACGAACGCGAGGCCGTAGCAGTGACGCGTCGCGTCGAGCGTGCGTTTGTGGCCGTCGCGCCACTCGAGTTCCCAGTCGTAGCCTTCGTGTTCAGCGTCCCAATGCGCTTCGCGCAGGAAGCGCAAACCGTGGCGCGCGTACTCGAGGTGCTGCGGGTCGCCGAATTGACGATATGCCATCGCGTAGTTGAAGACATAGCGGCACGTGCTTACCAGATGCCGCGTGGTCTTGTCGTAGACCGAACCGTCGTCGCGGAAGAAATGGAAGAAGCCGCCGCTCGGATCGAGCACGTTCGGCGCGTAAAAATGCAGCGTGTCGCGCACATGAGAGAGCAGAAAGTCGCGGCTGCGGAAGCTCTCGACGGGCGGCGCCGCGGTGGCGCTGTTGGTGGGGCGAAGCAGATCGGATTGCGTCATGGCGTTTTTACCAAAGTACTGGCACGGGCAATGAGATGGACGGGCAAGCGGACTTCGAGTTCAGCGGGTGCGTCTTCAAGCAGCAATTCGACGCCGCGCCGGCCGAGCGCTTCCTTGTCGACCGAAATGGTCGACAGCGGCGGCGTGGCATGAGCGGCGGCGGGAATGTCGTCGAAGCCGATGATCGCGATGTCCTCGGGTACGCGGATGCCGCGCGCGAGACACGCGCGCAGCGCGGCGAGCGCGGCGGCGTCGTTGTAGGCAAATACGGCGTCGGGCCACGGGCCGGGCGCGTCGAGCAACCGGTGCATCGCGCGCGCGGCGCCGCTGGCGGGATCGAGGCCGGCGTCGATGGGGACTTCAAGCGATGGGTCGAACAGCAACCCCGCTTCGAAAAACGCGCGCCGGTAACCGAGCGCGCGCTGGGCGATGCTGAAGTGCGCGAGCGACCCGCCGATGAACGCGACACGCTTGCGCTGCTGTTCGAACAGATGCCGCATGGCGAGCGTGGCGCCCGCGACGTTGTCGAGATTCACCGAGCGCAGGCCGGGTGCCCACAGGTCGATCAGCACGAGCGGGCGTTGCATCGCCACCAGCGTAGTCAGCGTTTCAGGCTCGACGAAACCGGCGATCGCCACCGCGTCCGGTGCATGCAGGCGCATCTGCTGAATCACGTCTTCGGTCGGACCGGCGGTCAGCACGGAAGGGACGATGCCGCGTTCGCGGCACGCGTCTTCCACGCCGTGCAGCACGTGTGAAAAGAACGGGCTGACGGCGAAGTTGTTGTGCTGACGGTGCAACAGAAAGGTGAGGCGGCGGATGCGCGGACGCAATTGGGCGGCGTCATAGCCGAGCTGCCGCGCCGCTTCGACAACGCGTTCGCGGGTGGCTTCGGAAAGGCCCGGCTGATTCTTCAATGCACGTGAGACGGTGCCGATCGACACGCTGGCCGCACGGGCGACGTCGCGGATGGTTGTGGCCATCGAATGAAGCGGCCGCAAGAGGGGCGGCCGCGCGGTGTTTGGATTCGGGCGATTGTATAGTAAACCATGCTTGAATCAGCCTGGATGGCAAGCGATCAATACCCGGAAATACCCGTAGATATTGACGGTGGTGTGTTTTATGTTGTTTAGTAAAATATACTAAACAAGGCGTTGGCGTTGGCGTTGGCGTTGG
>NZ_DASRSY010000207.1:0-59566 GCF_035656215.1 Paraburkholderia sp. | reverse complement strand
AGCATCGCGCCGAGGATGCGAAGCACACCGAACACCACCAGCGCGCCGACAGCGGCCTGTTCGCGGATCAGATAGTCAGGAAGAAATTCGCCCATGATGTTCCCCAATGCATTTGTCGTTTGAGTGCATTTGAGCAAGCAGTGGGCCATGCGTATGTCTGATGCCGAACAAACGGCTTGAGAGCCTTTTTCAGCAAGGCTTTGAGCGATGCGGGGGGGAGCCCGGAGAGTGGCGGAAAAGGCGGTTTTCGACCCTTTCGGTCTCGGATGTTACGTAACTGCGAGGCCGCGAACGTGACGCCACCGTAACGCGTGGCCACCGTCTGGCTGAGGCGTGCCCGGCTCGATGTATCGCCGGATTCGCGCTATGCGGTCGTCCAGCCACAGAAAAGACAACGCCGCCCGCAGGCGGCGTTCGATCATTCAGGCAAACCGCTCACACGCTTACCATTCCGCGACGCTGCCATCCTCATGGCGCCACACCGGATTGCGCCAGCGGTGGCCGACCTTCGCCATCTCGCGCACCTTCTCTTCGTTGACCTCGATGCCGAGGCCCGGGCCTTGCGGAATCGACACGAAGCCGTCTTCGTACTTGAAGACCTCCGGGTTCTTGATGTAGTCGAGCAGGTCGTTGCCCTGGTTGTAGTGAATGCCCAGGCTCTGTTCCTGGATGAACGCGTTGTAGCTCACCGCGTCGATCTGCAGGCAGGTGGCCAGCGCGATCGGACCGAGCGGGCAGTGCAGCGCGAGCGCGACGTCGTACGCCTCGGCCATCGACGCGATCTTGCGGCACTCGGTGATGCCGCCCGCGTGCGACGCGTCCGGCTGGATGATGTCGACGTAGCCGCCCGACAGAATGTGCTTGAAGTCCCAGCGCGAATACAGGCGTTCGCCCAACGCGATCGGCGTGTTGGTCTGGTTGACGATGTCGCGCAAGGCTTCCGCGTTTTCCGACAGCACAGGCTCCTCGATGAAGAGCAGCTTGTACGGGTCAAGTTCCTTGGCCAGCACCTTCGCCATCGGCTTGTGCACGCGGCCGTGGAAGTCCACGCCGATGCCGATGTTCGGCCCAACCGCTTCGCGCACGGCGGCAACGTTATTGATAACGCCTTGCACCTTGTCGAAGGTGTCGATGATCTGCAGCTCTTCCGAGCCGTTCATCTTCACAGCCTTGAAGCCGCGTTCGACCACGGCGCGCGCGTTATTCGCGACATCGCTTGGGCGATCGCCGCCGATCCATGAATAGACCTTGATCTTGTCGCGCACCTGGCCGCCGAGCAGCGCATGAATCGGCACGCCATGATGCTTGCCCTTGATGTCCCACAGCGCCTGGTCGACGCCGGCGATCGCGCTCATCGTGATGGGGCCGCCACGGTAGAAGCCCGCGCGATACATCACCTGCCAGTGGTCTTCGATCAACAGCGGGTCTTTGCCGATCAGGTAGTCGGACAGTTCTTCGACAGCGGCTGCCACGGTATGCGCGCGGCCTTCGACCACCGGTTCGCCCCAGCCGACGATGCCCTCGTCGGTCTCGATCTTCAGGAAGCACCAGCGCGGCGGAACGATGAAGGTTTCGAGCTTGGTGATTTTCATGGTGTGCGTCTCCTGGCGGCCTGGGTGCCTGCGTGTGCGGGCAATTTCGAGGATTCACATCCTACAACAAAAGCGCGTTTAAGTACTATTAATAGTACTATTGGCCAAATATTGGCCGGGCAACGGCAACGGCGAGGTCGCGGCCGAGCGCCGGTCAGCATGACCAACGCCGGACCGGAGCCGAAGCCATAGGTTGGCAGGTCGGGATGCCCGATAATCGCGATCGTTCCGGGCTCAGGCCCGATATCAATAGTGCCGAGAGGCCGCTGGGAGAAAGCTATTCAGCACGATCTGCATGGGCGCGTCGCGCATCTGCTGGCGACCGCGATTCTGCGCGGCGACTACGCGCCTGACTCGATCCTGCCGCGCGAGGCGGAGTTGATGGACACCTTCGGCGTGAGCCGGACAGTGTTGCGCGAGGCGCTTCGCACCCTGACGTCGAAAGGACTGATCGAATCGCGTCCGCGGGTCGGCACCCGGGTGCGGCCGAGACCGGCGTGGAATCTGCTCGATGCCGATGTGCTCGACTGGTACTCGCGCGTCGCCGAGCCGATGGCGTTTGCGCTCAAGTTGCAGGAAATGCGCGAGATGATCGAGCCGTACGCGGCGGGTCTGGCTGCGGCCTCGCACACGGACGACACCTTCAATGCGCTGGCGGCAGCACATGCGTCGATGGTCGGGGCGCGCAATGTCGACGAATGGGTGCGCGCCGATCTGCAGTTTCATTTGAGCGTGTTGACGGCATGCAGCAACGAATTGCTGATTCCGCTCGGCACGCTCATCGAGCGCACGTTGGAAGCGCAACTACGCCTGAATGCGAAACGCGCGGACGTGTTCAACGCGTCGCTCGCGGAGCACACGGCCGTGTTCGAAGCGATCCGCGACCGTAACGCGCCGGCAGCGCGAGGGGCGATGGCGGGATTGCTGGGAGTGACACGCGGAAGAATCGAAGGGTGAGTAGGACGCGAACGCGCCACGGGTTTCGCTCGGCAACTCGCCCCCAACTTTAGTCCATCGCGGCGTGCGCCACCGACGCATCCGGCGCCTGGCGCGACGGGCGGATTAACAGCAGCAGCGGAATGACCAGCAACGTCGCCACGAACATCAGCTTGAAGTCGTTCAGATAAGCGATCATAGACGCCTGCTGGGTAATCGACGCGTTCAGCGCCGCCAGGTCGTAATTCGAGCCGCTATTGAGCATTGGCTGGATCGCCGGATTGAACGGCGTGATATTCGCGACGAGGTCAGCATGCGACACCTGCGTGTTGCGCGTCATCAGCGTCTGCACGATCGAAATGCCGATACTGCTACCGATATTGCGCATCAGGCTGTAGGTCGCGGTGCCGTCGGCGCGCAGTTCCGGCGTAAGCGTGGAGAAGGTCAGCGCGCTCAACGGCACGAACACGAGGCCCAGGCCGAAGCCCTGGATCACGCCAGGCCAGACGATGTCCGATGCCGACAGCACGATCGTGTAATGCATCATCTGCCACAGCGCGAACGCTGAGATCAGGAAGCCGGCGAGCAGCAACAGCCGCGCGTCGACCCGCTTCAATAGTCGCCCGGCGAACAGCATCGCGATCATGGTCCCCGCGCCGCTCGGCGCCGTGACGAGTCCCGTGGTCGCGACCGGATAGTTCATCAGGTTTTGCAGCATGGGCGGCAGCAACGCGCGTGTCGCATACATCACCGCGCCGATCACAAAGATGAAAAACGTGCCGGTGGCGAAGTTCGGGTCTTTCAGCAATTCGTATTTGAAGAACGATTTCTTGCCGACTGTCGCGGTATGCACGAGGAAGAACGCGAAGCTGATCGCCGCGATCAGCGCCTCGATCACGATTTCATGCGAGCCGAACCAGTCGAGCTGCTCGCCGCGATCGAGCATCGCCTGCAGCCCGCCGATGGCGAGACCCAATGTGGCAAAACCGAAGGCGTCGAACTTCGCGTCGTGCTTCGGTTCACGCGCAGGCAGGAAGGTCGCCACGCCGAACAGCGCGAACGCGCCAATCGGCACGTTGATGAAAAACACCCAGCGCCAGTTGTAGCTATCGGTGAGCCAGCCGCCGAGCGTCGGTCCGAGAATCGGACCGACCATCACGCCCATACCCCACACCGCCATCGCCTGGCCCTGCTTTTCGCGCGGATTGATGTCAAGCAGGATCGACTGCGACAGCGGCACCAGCGAGGCTCCGAAAACCCCTTGCAGCAAACGCGACGCGACGATCTGCGTCAGCGTTTCCGACAATCCGCACAACGCTGAGGCTACCGTGAAGCCGCCGATTGCGAAAATCAGCAACCGCTTGACGCTCAGCCGGTCAGACAACCAGCCTGTCAACGGCGTGGCGATCGCGGCCGCGACGATATACGAGGTTAGCACCCACGTGATCTCATCCTGCGAGGCCGACAGCGTGCCCTGCATGTGCGGCAGCGCGACGTTGGCGATGGTGCTGTCGAGCGTCTGGATCAACGTCGCGAGCATGATCGAGACGGTGATCATCGGCCGGTTGAGCGGTGCCGCGGCGCTCGTCGGCGGAGAGTCGGAGGACATGGGCGAGCGGGATCTTCGATATAGTAAGCATGCTTAGTATATCGGCTGCTAGCGCATGCGCCCATCCGGAATTATGCGGAGCCTGAATTGCGCCCGTTTTGCACCCATTCCGACGATGACAAACGAAAGCTTTTCGTATAATCCGCGCATGAACACCCAACTCGAAGAACGCTTCGGCTTTCTGATTTCCGACGTCGGCCGCCTGACAGGCAAGCGTTTTGACGATCTCGCGAAGTCATCGGTCGATCTGACGCGCGCGCAGTGCCGCGTGCTGGCCAACCTCGCCCATTACGGCGACGTCAACCAGGCTCGGCTCGCGGACCTGCTCGAAGTCGCGCCGATTTCGGCGGGACGCCTGCTAGACCGCATGGAAGAGGGCGGCTGGATCGAGCGCACGGCCAATCCGCAGGATCGCCGCGAGCGCCAGGTGCGCATGACGCCGAAGGCCGAGCGCACCCTCGGCAAGGCCCGCAAAGTGGGTGATGAAGTCGCGCTCGAAGCGCTGAACGGTTTTACCGACAACGAAGCGAAGCAGCTTATCGCGCTGTTGCAACGCGTGCGCGGCAATCTTAGTCGCCTCGTGGATCGTTGAGCGCGGGCTCGCCACCGTTTTAGTTAGAGCGGGACCGGACAAAGGTATTGCAAAGGAGCTGGCGCAAGCCCGCTCCTTTTTTCGTTGCGAGCCTTAAAGCCGATGGCTCGCATCTGCAAAGCCATTCGCTTATTTGGATTCGGACGCGGCACCCGCCGGCTGAACCAGTTCGAAGCACGCTGCCTTGGTTTTCGCATCGGCCGGCGACGGGTCGATGCATTTGAATGCGCTCTGATCGCGCTGAACGAAAATCGTATTGGCCGAGCCGGTATCGACGTGGGCGCCATTCACTACCGCGACGATTTTGTAGCCGTCTTGCAGCAACGTCGCAAGCATGAGTGAACTGGCGCGCCACTGACTGTCGGGTGGCGTTTGGGCGTTGACGGTGAGCGGCGACGCGGCGGCGAGAAGCGCGAAGGATGCGGCGGCCGCGGCAAGCGCGGCAGTGCGGAACGTCATCAAGAAACCTCCTTGAAGTTGCTGTTTGGAGAGCCAAAAACAAAAAAGCCGCTGACCTTGTGGATCAGCGGCTTTTTCTTGCAACTGGTGGCGAATCAGGGACTCGAACCCCGGACCTGCGGATTATGATTCCGTCGCTCTAACCAACTGAGCTAATTCGCCGAAAGAAGCGAGATTATGAGGATAGGGCCGGGGGCTGTCAACCCCCGCCCTGCAACTTTTTTAAATCACCTCGTCTGTCAGGCGCCTCAGTCCTGCGCGTAGATATCCGAGTTCTTGGTTTCCTTGACGAACAGCAAGCCGATTACGAGCGTGATGAGCGCGACCACAATCGGATACCACAGCCCCGAGTAGATGTTGCCCTTCGCCGCGACGATCGCGAATGCGGTTGCTGGCAGGAAGCCGCCGAACCAGCCATTGCCAATGTGATATGGCAGCGACATCGAGGTATAGCGGATGCGCGTCGGGAACATCTCCACCAGCATCGCCGCAATCGGTCCGTAGACCATCGTCACGTAGATCATCATGATCGTCAGGATCACCACACTCATCGGCCAGTTGATCTGCGACGGATCGGCCTTTGGCGGATAGCCGGCGGTCTTCAGCGTGGTAGCCAGGGTTTTGTCGAACGTCTTGCCCTGGTCCTTGGCGTCGGCTGCCTTGCCGTCATACGTGTTGATCACCGTATCGCCGACCTTGATCTGCGCCAGTGTGCCTGCCGGCGCCGCGACGTTCTCGTAGTTCAAGCCGGCTTTCGAGAGCGCGCTCTTGGCGATGTCGCAGGAGCTCGTGAACTTCGCGGTGCCGACCGGGTTGAACTGGAACGAGCACTCGTCCGGGTTCGCGATCACGACGATCGGTGCTTTCGCCGTAGCGGTTTCCAGCGCCGGGTTCGTGTAGTGAGTCAGCGCTTTGAACAGCGGGAAGTACGTGCAGGCAGCAATCAGCAGGCCGGCCATGATGATCGGCTTGCGGCCGATCCGGTCCGACAGCGAGCCGAAGAACAGGAAGAACGGCGTGCCGATCAGGAGCGCGATCGCGATCAGGATGTTGGACGTCGCGCCGTCGACCTTCAGCGTTTGCGTCAGGAAGAACAGCGTGTAGAACTGACCCGTGTACCAGACCACCGCCTGGCCGGCGGTCAGGCCGATCAGCGCGAGGATCACGATCTTCAGGTTCTTCCATTGACCGAATGCTTCGGTCAGCGGCGCCTTCGAGGTTTTGCCTTCAGCCTTGATGCGCGCGAACACCGGCGATTCATTCAGTTGCAGGCGAATCCATACCGACACGCCGAGCAGGATGATCGACGCGAGGAACGGAATGCGCCAGCCCCAGGCGCCGAACGCGTCTTCGCCCATGGCCGTGCGCACGCCGAGAATCACCAGTAGCGAGAGGAACAGGCCGAGCGTGGCGGTGGTCTGGATCCACGCGGTGTAGAAACCGCGGCGTCCCGCCGGCGCATGTTCCGCGACGTAGGTTGCCGCACCGCCGTATTCGCCGCCGAGTGCAAGCCCCTGCAGCATGCGCATCGCGATGAAGATCACCGGCGACGCAATGCCGATCGATGCATAGCCGGGCAGGAAGCCGACCAGGAAGGTCGACAGGCCCATGATCACAATCGTGATGAGGAACGTGTGCTTGCGCCCGACCATATCGCCGAGGCGTCCGAACACGATCGCGCCGAACGGCCGCACCGCGAAGCCCGCGGCGAAGCTGAGGAGCGTAAAGATGAAGGCGGCAGTCGGATTGACGCCGGAGAAGAAGCTCTTGCTGATGAAGATTGCAAGTGAGCCGGCCAGATAGAAGTCGTACCACTCGAAAACCGTACCTAGCGACGATGCGAAGATCACCCGCTTCTCATCGTGCGTCATCGGCACGTGCGAGATTTGCCCGCCAACGGTAGCCATATGTCGTCTCCAATATTGATATGTGCACGCGGTCCGCCGGCGAAGGCGTTCCCGTGGAACCGATTATTGGAGTGGAAACTTACGGCGTACTGACGTGGTGGGGTGAAATGGCAGTCTGGGGTGCGAAGAGGAAATTCCCGTCAAAACACGATAACTGTCTTATAAGTTCTTGTAACGCGAGACTAACTTATCTCAATATGGCTGTGGTCAACGCGCGGATCTTTGCTTCCTTAGGGTAAGTCCTGTGGCCGTTTGAGCACATGCAAGCTGATACGCACGAGCGTTCCCGCAAGTCGTGGGGACGTTTGATAGACGTTATCGTCGATCGTCATCTCCCCGCCATGCATCGTCGTGATCTCGCGGACGATTGCCAGCCCGAGGCCGCTGCCGTCGCCTTCGCGGCCGAGAATCCGGTAAAAACGCTCGACCACCCGCGAGCGCTCGGCTACCGGAATACCGAGCCCCGTGTCTTCTACTTCCAGATGCACGAGCCGCGCCGTCACGTCGTGTCGCACCCGCACGGTGATCCGCCCGCCAGCCGGCGTGTAGCGGATCGCGTTGTCGATCAGGTTCGACAGCATTTCCCGCAGCATGACCGGATTGCCGTCGACTTCGACCGGTTCTTCGGGCGCTTCGTAGCCGAGGTCCATCTGTTTGGCGAGTGCGGCTTGAACCCAGTCGCGCACGGCGTTGCGCGCCATCTCCGTCACTTCGACGGGCGTGAAAATCTGCCCGGACATGCGGTTTTCCGCCCGTGCCAGCGCGAGCAACTGGGTGACGAGACGCGCGGCTTGCTCCGAACTGGTGGCGATCTGTTCGAGCGAGCGGTGGACTTCCGCGGAGGCGTCCTGGCGTAGCGCCAGCTCAGCCTGGGTGCGCAAACCGGCAAGCGGCGTTTTCATCTGATGCGCGGCGTCGGCGATAAAGCGCTTCTGCAACTCCATGTTCTGTTCGAGGCGCGTCAGCAGATCGTTGAACGATGTCACGAGGGGCTCGATTTCCGGCGGTGCGAGGCGAGCTTCGAGCGGCGACAGATCGTCCGGGCGGCGCGCGCGGATGTGCGCCTGCAAGGCGTGCAGCGGCGCGAGTCCGCGCGACAGGCCGAACCACACCAGCAGGATCGCCAGCGGCAGGATCACGAACTGCGGCAGGATCACGCCTTTGATGATGTCGTTGGCAAGCTGGCTGCGTTTGTCGAGCGTCTCGGCGACCTGCACCAGTACCGGCTGCGCGCCGGGCGTCTGCGGAAACTCGACCGTCGTATAGGCAACGCGGATATCGTTGCCGCGCAGCACGTCGTCACGGAATTCGACGAGGCCCGGCGGCGGACGGTCTTCCTCGTGCGGCAGAGGCATGTCGCGCTCGCCGCCCACCAGTTCGCCGCGCGTGCCGAGCACCTGATAGAACACGGTATCGACGTTGTCGGCGCGCAGAAAATCGCGGGTGGAGTCGGGCAGCGACAGCTCCGCCACGCCGTTGATCGGATGGATCTGGCGGGCGAGCACGTAGGCGTCGGTTTCGAGCGCGCGGTCGAACGGCCCGTTAGCGATCGACTTGGCGACCAGGTAGGTGACCGCGAGGCTCATCGGCCAAAGCAGCAGAAGCGGCGCCAGCATCCAGTCGAGAATCTCGCCGAACAGCGAGCGCGGGCGCGCCTCAGCGGCGGCTTCGGTCTCGTCGGGCGGGGCGAACGGATTGGCGTAGCGGGCGTCGCGCGCCTCGTCGAGGTCCGCCGCGTGCGCCGTAGCGCGGTCTGCGCGTGCGGACATGGGTGTCCTCTATTTGTAGTGATGGCTCGCCGGCATCGCGGCCGACGCAGGCGAGGAGGGCGGCTCGGGCTCGGCGGGGGCGTGTGGCGCGAGCGCGTTGGCGCCCATGTTCGGGTTCGAGGGCAGGGCGGCTTTCTCGAGGCAGTAGCCGAGGCCCCGCACGGTGATGATGCGCACGCCGCTCGGCTCGATCTTCTTGCGCAGCCGGTGCACGTAGACCTCGATCGCGTTATTGCTGACTTCCTCGCCCCATTCGCACAGATGGTCGACGAGCTGTTCCTTCGACACCAGCCGGCCGATCCGTTGCAGCAGTACTTCGAGCAAACCGAGTTCGCGCGCCGACAGGTCGATGACCTGCTCGTTGACATAGGCGATCCGGCCGACCTGATCGAACGACAGCGAACCATGCCGCACCACCGTGGGGCCGCCGCCCGCGCCGCGCCGGGTCAAGGCGCGCACGCGCGCCTCGAGTTCATTCAGCGCGAAGGGCTTGGCCATGTAATCGTCGGCGCCGAGATCGAGGCCCTTGACGCGTTCGTCGACGCTGTCCGCTGCCGTGAGAATCAGCACCGGCACGTTCGAGTTGCGGGCGCGCAGGCGGCGCAGCACCTCGAGCCCCGACATGCGCGGCAGGCCCAGATCGAGGATCAGCAGGTCGAAAGTTTGCATTGAAAGCGCGGTGTCGGCCTCGACGCCGCTCTTCACATGATCGACGGCATAGGCCGATTGGCGGAGTGATCGAACCAGACCGTCCGCGAGTATGCTGTCGTCTTCGGCAATCAGAATTCGCATGGTGCGCCAACCTGGCCTTGCCGGCACCGTGGGGTGACCTCCCGGCGCACAGCGGTCTCCGAAAATTATTGTGGGTAGTTGGGCAGCGTGACGGTAAAAATGCGCGTTCGCATGAGAATCGCGCTTGCCAAAACTACTGTTTTTTTATACAGTGTCTGGGTTTCGTGTGCTGTCCTCTAAGAACGGGCCGCACATCTGCCTCGGACGCCGTTCATCATAGCAAAGGACGATTCATGGAAGAAAGCAAGAAAGGCTCGGCTGGACTGACTGCTGAAAAGGGCAAGGCGCTCGCTGCCGCGCTCGCGCAGATCGAAAAGCAGTTCGGCAAAGGGTCGGTCATGCGGCTCGGCGCAGGTGAGGCGGTCGAAGACATCCAGGTGGTCTCAACCGGATCGCTCGGCCTCGACATCGCGCTGGGCGTCGGCGGTTTGCCGCGTGGCCGGGTGGTCGAAATTTATGGTCCGGAGTCGTCCGGTAAAACCACACTGACGTTGCAGGTCGTCGCCGAAATGCAGAAGCTCGGCGGCACGGCAGCGTTTATCGACGCGGAACACGCGCTGGATATCCAGTACGCGCGCAAGCTCGGCGTGAACGTCAACGACCTGCTGGTTTCGCAGCCGGACACTGGCGAGCAGGCGCTCGAAATTGCCGACGCACTGGTGCGCTCGGGTTCGATCGACATGATCGTGATCGACTCGGTCGCGGCACTCGTGCCGAAGGCTGAAATCGAAGGCGAAATGGGCGACTCGCTGCCGGGTCTGCAGGCGCGCCTGATGTCGCAAGCGCTGCGCAAGCTCACCGGCACGATCAAGCGCACCAACTGCCTCGTGATTTTCATCAACCAGATCCGTATGAAGATCGGTGTGATGTTCGGTAACCCGGAAACCACCACGGGTGGTAACGCGCTGAAGTTTTACGCGTCGGTGCGTCTGGACATTCGCCGGATCGGTTCGATCAAGAAGAACGATGAAGTGATCGGTAACGAAACGCGCGTGAAGGTGGTGAAAAATAAGGTTGCGCCGCCGTTCCGCGAAGCGATTTTCGACATTCTGTACGGCGAGGGCATTTCCCGTCAGGGCGAAGTCATCGACCTGGGTGTGCAAGCGAAGATCGTCGACAAGGCCGGTGCCTGGTACAGCTACAACGGCGAACGTATCGGTCAGGGCAAGGACAACGCGCGCGAATTTCTGCGTGAAAATCCGGACATCGCCCGTGAGATCGAAAACCGTATCCGTGAATCGTTGGGCGTGAATGCCATGGCGGAAGCGGTGACCGGTGCAGCCGCCGAAGTCGCAGGCGAAGAAGAGTAACCATCACGTGATACGCAAGGGCCGGCCGTTGTCCAATGCTGGATGTAGCGCGGACGGCCCGCGTGACGGTAGCGACGATTCGAGCGAATCGTCGTCATCCTCTTCGTCGACTTCCCGATCCACCCGGTCGTTTGGGCGGTCGTCGGGAAACTCATCCAGCAGTTCGTTTGGCAAATCTTCTGGAAGCTCCTTCGGGCGTTCCACTTCGCGTTCGCCGCGCTATCCGGGCGGCAATTCAGCCACCCTTCGCTCGTCCGCGTCAGATTCCGATTCCTCCGCTACAGCCGGCGACGCCGATCCCTTCGAGTCGTTCGATGCGCACGATCGCGCTGCAGGTCGCCAGCCGCAGTCCGATTCTTCTGCGCCAGCCGCAGCGGACTCGTCCGAAACCACTTACACCCGTTCGCGCCGCACACCCGGCGAGGCGAAGCCAGGGCAGGATGACGCAAAAAAATCCCAACGCCCGGCCCGTTCGCTCAAAGGACGTGCACTCGGCTATTTGTCCCGGCGTGAATACAGCCGCGCCGAACTGGCGCGCAAGCTAAAACCGTTCGTCGAAGAAACCGATTCGCTCGACACCTTGCTCGATTCGCTGGAAGCCGAAAACTGGCTGTCCGATTCGCGGTTTGCTGAAAGCCTGATTCATCGGCGTTCGTCACGGTTGGGCGCGAGCCGGATCGTCGGCGAATTGAAGCAGCATGCGGTCGACCAAACGCTGGTCGAAGAAGCCAGTGCGCAACTGCGCGAAACCGAACTGGCGCGCGCTCAAGCCGTCTGGCGAAAGAAATTCGGCCGGCTCCCCGAAACGGCGGCCGAGCGGGCAAAGCAGACGCGCTTTCTGGCCTCGCGCGGTTTCTCCGGCGCCACGATCGGAAAAATCCTCAAGGGCATCGACGAGGAATGGAGCGGCGAGTAGCTGGGTACTGCACGGGTCCCAGCGCGAAAAACTCCACGCTTCGCCGCCACGCCCTCACTTTGAGATAGCGTTTGCCGCGCTCCCCGGCCCGCCGGGCGGCCCTGCGCATTCCGAACTGTCTCAAATACCCAGTATGCTAAAATCTGGGAGTTTTCCAATCCGGCCTTTCCTTTCCGCATGCCGCTCTCCCCGCCAGTATCCCGTCAGTTGCGCCATCGTCGTGCAATCAGAGCGGAAGCCTATGAGCGAGCCGATGGCCTGTGGGATGTGGAAGCGTGTTTGACCGACGAAAAACCGCGCGATGTGGTGCTTGCGTCGGGCATCCGGCCCAATGGTCAGCCGATCCATGAACTCTGGCTTCGCATCACCATCGATCGCAAGCTCAACGTCGTCGACGCCGAAGCGTCGTCCGACTGGGTGCCCTATCCAGGGTTGTGCCAAGCCATCAATCCCGCCTACCGTGCCCTCATCGGGCTCAATCTGTTCCACAACTTCCGTCGCGATGCTGCCCGTTTGCTGGCCGGCACGGCTGGCTGCACGCATCTCACCGAGTTGTGCGCGCTTCTGCCGACCGCTGCAATCCAGGCCTTCGCCGGCGACGTGTGGAACACCAATGGAGGCGCGCCGGGCGCGAGCGGAAGTTCAGGAGACGATTCGTCTAACAGCACAGGCGAGCATTCCAACGACAAACCGCCATTCCAGTTGGGACGCTGCCACGCGCTGCGTTTCGACGGCGAGGCGGTGCAACAGTTTTATCCGCGCTGGTATGGCCGCGCTCCGTATACAGCGGATCGCGCGGCATCGTCAGGCGACGGGGCGGCCCGCCAGACAGGTGAGGAAGGCAACACGTCCGGCATGAACGACGGCAGCGGAAACGATGTTCAATCCAACTCTCAGACTGAAGGGAATCAGGCATGAAGATTCACGAGTACCAGGGTAAGGAAATCCTGCGGAAATTCGGCGTCGCGGTACCGCGCGGCAAGCCGGTCTTCTCGGTGGATGATGCGGTCAAGGCCGCGGAAGAGCTCGGCGGCCCGGTATGGGTCGTGAAGGCTCAGATCCATGCGGGTGGCCGTGGCAAGGGCGGCGGCGTGAAGGTCGCCAAGTCGCTGGAACAGGTTCGTGAATACTCGAACCAGATCCTCGGCATGCAGCTCGTCACGCACCAGACCGGTCCGGAAGGCCAGAAGGTGAATCGTCTGCTGATCGAAGAAGGCGCTGACATCAAGAAGGAACTGTATGTCGGCCTGGTGATCGATCGCGTTTCGCAGAAGATCGTCGTGATGGCATCGAGCGAAGGCGGCATGGACGTCGAAGAAGTCGCGGAAAAGACGCCTGAGCTGATCCACAAGATCGCGGTCGACCCGTCGACCGGTCTGAAAGATGCTGAAGCCGACGAACTCGCCACGAAGATCGGCGTGCCCGCCGCTTCGCTGCCGCAAGCACGTTCGATCCTGCAAGGCCTGTACAAGGCGTTCTGGGAAACCGACGCATCGCTGGCCGAAATCAACCCGCTGATCCTGACCGGCGACGGCAAGGTCATCGCGTTGGACGCCAAGTTCAACTTCGATTCGAACGCCCTGTTCCGTCACCCGGAAATCGTCGCGTATCGCGATCTGGACGAAGAAGATCCGGCGGAAGTCGAAGCATCGAAGTTCGACCTCGCGTACATCTCGCTCGACGGCAACATCGGCTGCCTCGTGAACGGCGCTGGCCTCGCAATGGCAACGATGGACACCATCAAGCTGTTCGGCGGCGAACCGGCGAACTTCCTGGACGTGGGCGGTGGCGCCACGACCGAGAAGGTCACGGAAGCGTTCAAGATCATGCTGAAGAACCCGAACCTGACGGCGATTCTGGTCAACATTTTCGGCGGCATCATGCGCTGCGACGTGATCGCGGAAGGCGTGATCGCGGCGTCGAAGGCCGTGTCGTTGAAGGTGCCGCTCGTGGTCCGCATGAAGGGCACGAACGAAGACCTGGGCAAGAAGATGCTCGCTGAATCCGGCCTGCCGATCATTGCGGCAGACAGCATGGAAGAAGCGGCTCAGAAGGTCGTCGCGGCCGCTTCGGGCAAGGCGTAAGCCTGCCGGGCGCATACCAGGATTACGAATGGCGGCGCGTGAGCGACGCGGGTGGAGAACATCCCGCCTTGCTCGCGGCGCCAGACGAACAGAGGTCAATACATGTCGATTCTGATTAACAAAGACACCAAGGTCATCACGCAGGGCATCACCGGCAAGACCGGTCAGTTCCATACGCGTGCTTGCCGTGAATACGCCAACGGCCGCGAAGCGTTCGTTGCGGGCGTGAACCCGAAGAAAGCCGGCGAAGATTTCGAAGGCATTCCTATCTACGCAAGCGTCGCTGAAGCCAAGGCTGAAACGGGCGCGACGGTGTCGGTGATTTACGTTCCGCCGGCAGGCGCTGCTGCTGCGATCTGGGAAGCAGTCGAAGCCGATCTGGATCTCGCCATCTGTATCACGGAAGGCATTCCTGTCCGTGACATGATCGAGCTCAAGGCACGTATGCGCGCTGAAAACCGCAAGACGCTGCTGCTCGGACCGAACTGCCCGGGCACGATCACGCCGGACGAACTGAAGATCGGCATCATGCCGGGTCACATCCACCGCAAGGGCCGCATCGGCGTCGTGTCGCGTTCGGGCACGCTGACGTATGAAGCAGTCGGCCAGTTGACGGCGATCGGCCTCGGCCAATCGTCGGCAGTCGGTATCGGCGGCGACCCGATCAACGGTCTGAAGCACATCGACGTGATGAAGATGTTCAACGACGATCCGGAAACGGACGCCGTCATCATGATCGGCGAGATCGGCGGTCCGGACGAAGCGAACGCTGCTGAGTGGATCAAGGACAACATGAAGAAGCCGGTGGTTGGCTTTATCGCCGGCGTCACGGCGCCTCCGGGCAAGCGCATGGGCCACGCCGGCGCGCTGATCTCGGGCGGTGCGGACACGGCTGAAGCCAAGCTGGAAATCATGGAAGCCTGCGGCATCACGGTCACGAAGAACCCGTCGGAAATGGCGCGTCTTCTGAAGGCGATGCTGTAAAAACGAAATTCGCGCGCAGTCACGGCGCGTTTTTGATACGCTTACGAAACCCTTTCGTGAGCAGGCAGTTAAAAAAGCGGGGGAGTGTAGACTCCCCCGCTTTTTTATTGCCCGCGCGTCCGATTCCTTCTTATTCTTTCACTCATGCTCGAGTTCTTCGCCACGCTCCACTGGGGCGCCGTCATTCAGATCATCGTCATCGACATTCTGCTGGGTGGTGACAATGCTGTCGTGATCGCGCTTGCTTGCCGCAACCTGCCGCCTGCGCAGCGTACGAAGGGCGTGCTGTGGGGTACGGCCGGCGCCATCGTGCTGCGCGTGGCGCTGATTGCGTTCGCCGTGGCGTTGCTCGACGTGCCGTTGCTGAAATTCGCCGGCGGCCTGTTGCTGCTGTGGATAGGCGTGCGTTTGATGGCGCCCGCGCACGACGTCCACGAGAACATCAAGCCGGCCGACAAGCTCATGTCGGCGATCAAGACCATCATCATCGCGGACGCGGTGATGAGCCTCGACAACGTAATCGCGATTGCCGGCGCTGCCGAGGCGGCCGATCCGGCGCACCGTCTCGCACTGGTGATTTTCGGGCTGGTGGTGAGCATTCCGCTGATTGTGTGGGGCAGCCAGTTGGTGCTGAAGCTGCTCGACCGCTTCCCAATCGTCATTACGCTCGGCGCGGCGCTGCTTGGCTGGATCGCGGGTGGCCTGATTATCAACGACCCGGCTGGCGACCGTTGGCCGATCCTGGATTCGCCCGTCGCCGAGTACGGCATGAGCATTGCCGGTGCGCTGTTCGTCGTGATCCTCGGTTATCTGCTCAAGCGGCGCAACGCGAATCGCGCGGCGGTTTGACGCTGAGTCTGAGTCGAGCGTCGCAGCACAGGCCGCGCGGCGGGCTGAGGCTGAACCTGAAGGACGAACGGACCAGCGCGATGCGAAACGCAAGCCGATCTGATCTGAACGCCGCCGCGCCAGTACAACGTTAGCCATTCGGCTGACTGTGTGGAACGAGCACCGCTGGCTACGATTGAAACGCCTGTCCCCGATTCGAGGGGCAGGCGTTTTTCGTTTCAGGAGCCTGCCGATGATCGTTATTTTGCCGTACTCCCCTTATTCACACGCCACGCTTTCCCCACGGAATGCGTGCGAACGGGCGCGCTGGACCGCGCCCTTCGCACGCGTCTGCCGCCGTTTCGGTTTCGGCTTTACGTTGATCGAACTGATGATCGTGCTGGCGATTGTCGGCGTAATCGCGGCCTATGCGATTCCGGCGTATCAGGACTATCTGGCCCGCAGTCGCGTGGGCGAGGGCCTCTCGTTGGCCGCATCCGCACGGCTCGCGGTGTCTGAAAACGCCGCCAGCGGCAATGCATTCGGCGGGGGTTATGCGTCGCCGCCCGGCACCCGCAACGTCGAATCCGTTCACGTCGACGACGACACCGGCCAGATTACTGTCGCTTTCACGACGCGCGTCGCGCCTGCCGGGTCGAACACGCTGACCCTGGTGCCCTCGGTGCCGGACAATGCCGACGCGCCAACCGCGCGGATCGCCTTGAGCAAGGGTGCCGTGCAGGCAGGCGCAGTCACCTGGGAGTGTTTCGCCGGTGGAAAAACGGCCTCCTCGTTACCTGCACCGGGCGCGGGGCCCGCACCTGCTGATGCGCCGTCCTTGCCGTCGAACCTTGCACCACCGGAGTGCCGTTCGTAAGCGATGGGGTGAAAGATCGGTGAGTTGTTATCCGAACGTAAAAGGCTGATTTTCGGGATATTTCAGCCCGGCCGGCGCACAGCAGGAGGATTTTTTTGTATAGTGCGCCGGTTGCTGACGCCCACCGGTTACTCGATGCCCACCCCATTTGCGCGCTACCTGTCTCTGATTCTGTTGGCTCTCGCGTTGGTGCTGCCTTATGCAGTCGTCAACCATACGTATCCGATACCGACCTTCTACGCTGAATTCACGGCGCTCGCGCTGTATCTGCTGATGGGCGCGGGTGTCGTGCTGCTGGTGTGGACCGCCAGGCCGCGCGTGACGTTTGCGTCGCCGGTTGTCGCGCTGGTGCCGTTGCTGTTCGGGCTGGTGCTGGTCGCGCAATCGGTGTTGCTGCCGGTCTCGCAGCCGTCGATGAACTGGCTCGGCGGCGGTTACCTGCTCGCCGCATTCATGGCGACGCACGCCGGCTACGGCTTCACACGCGCCAAGCTGAGCGAAACAGCACTGCGCTGGGCGGCCGGGGCGTTGATCGTCGGCGGCCTGTTTGCAGTGTTCTGCCAGGTGATTCAGTTGTTTCACCTTGAGACGCGCGTGTCGCCGTTCGTCGTCGCGTATAACGTGACCGTCGAGCGCCGGCCGTTCGGCAATATGGCGCAAGCGAACCACCTCGCCACCTATATCGCGTTCGCGATGGCGGGTGCGCTGTTCCTCGTGCAGACACGCCGCCTTGCCGTCAGCATCTGGCTGCTCGTGTCGACGATTTTCGCAATTGGGCTCGCGCTGACCGTGTCGCGCGGTCCGTGGTTGCAGATGGGCGTGATTGTGGTGGCGGGTTTCTGGATGGCGTTCGCGCAGACGCGTAGTGAGCCGCTTCTCCGCCGCAGCAATCGCGAATGGCTGATCCCGATCGCGGTGGCGGTGCTGTTCTTCGTGGTCAACGCGTTGATCCGCTGGGCCAACGTGCACTACCACCTGGAGCTCGGTCAGTCCGCGGCTGAGCGTTTCAAGGACGCCGGCCAGATCGCGCCACGCCTTGCACTGTGGAAATACGGTTGGACGATGTTCAAGGCGCATCCGCTGCTGGGTGTCGGCTGGGGCGAGTTTCCGAGCTATCAGTTCGAGTATGCGAAGTCGCTCGGCGGCGTCGAGATTGCCAATAACTCGCACGACATCTTCATCGACCTGCTCGCGAAGACGGGCTTGATCGGCCTCGCGATCGTGCTGTTCGGCCTGATCACGTGGCTGATGCGGGTGGTCCGCGCGCCGCAGAGCGCCGCACGCGTGTTCGGCGTCGCGCTGATCGGCGTGCTGGTCATGCATGCGCTGGTCGAGTATCCGCAGCAGTACATGTTCTTCCTGCTGCCGGCGATGTTTGTGTTCGGCTTGCTCGAGACACGGCCGCTGCGCCTAGTGCCTGGCCGCCTGTCGTTCGGCGCGTTTGCTGTGATTGTGTTCGGTGGCGTGGCCGCGCTGTATCCGGTGTATCGCGACTACGCGCGCGCCGAGGTGCTGTACTACGGCTCGCGTCCTGCGGAGCAGTATCGCGCGGCCCCGTCGTTCCTGTTTCAGGCGTGGGGCGAGTATGGTCTCGCGACGCTGCTGCCGATGAATTCGATGGACCTGCAACACAAGCTCGCCATGCACAAGCAGGCGATTGCGCTGCTGCCGGGCGAAACCGTGCTGCGCCGGTATGCGGTACTGCAGGCACTGAGCGGCGACACGGCGGGGGCGTTCGACACCGTCGAGCGCCTGAAGATCTTTGCTCGGGAGTTGAAGGATTGGCCGTCGCAGTTGGCCTACGTGTATGAACTGTGCGACGAGCAGAAGACGCTGACCGGTTTCAAGGCGGAACTGGTCAAGCGCTATGGCATGCCGGCGGGCGACGTCAATCAGGACGACGACAGCGACGAGGATTAAGCCGCGCTGTCGTTTTGAGCCTTATTCTTTGCTGCGGCTGTAGCTGTAGAGGTGGAGCGGGGCGACGACGTCAGCCATCATCAACCCGCCACCCAATCCCCCGACTTCCCGCCGTGCTTCTCCAGCACCTTCACATCGGTGATCGTCATGCCACGATCCACCGCCTTGCACATGTCGTACACCGTCAGCAGGCCAACCTGAACGGCGGTGAGCGCTTCCATCTCCACGCCCGTGCGTCCCAGCGTCTCCACTTGCACCGTGCAATGTACGCCGGGCAGCTTTTCATCGAGATCGAAGTCCACTTTCACGCGCGTCAGCGCGAGCGGGTGACATAGCGGGATCAGATCGGCGGTGCGCTTCGAACCTTGAATCGCGGCGATGCGCGCGATCCCGATGACGTCACCCTTCTTGGCGTTGCCGTCGCGGATCAGTGCGAACGTCTCCGGCAGCATGCGAATCGAGCCGCGCGCGACAGCGATGCGTTTGGTTTCCTGTTTGCCGCCGACGTCCACCATATGCGCCTGGCCGGCAGCGTCGAAATGAGTGAGTTCAGGCATGGTTGGGCTCCTTCAGAGGGCGCCTATCATAGCAGTGTGGTGGGGCGGGTCAGGGTGATTACAATTACCCTATGCCCGCTATCTTAGTCCGAGCGGCGGGCGTCGCTTTTCGACTTCGTCATACCGACCTCGCGATGCGTTCGAAACGGTTTCTTGCTGCGTTCTTGTCTGTCGCGCTTGCGGCTCCGCCGGGCGTGTTCGCGCAATCGCGCGCCGCTTCGAGCACGAGCCTCGCGCTCAACATGCAGTCCGCGGAACCGCCGTTGGAAAGCGGCCCGGTCGAAACCTTTGCCGATCCCATCGTGCCGCCCGACATTGCCCAAGGCGTCTTCGGCGTTTATGGTGGCGCGCAGAGCCGCTTCTCCGGTAACTCGGGCGCAACCACCAACTGGCGCACTCCAATCGTCACGCAGCAACTGCCCGACCTTGGCAACGGTGGCTCCGGCTCGTTGACGCCGCAAGCCGAGCGCAAGCTCGGCGAACGCGTGATGCGCGAATTGCGTCGCGACCCCGACTATCTCGACGACTGGCTCGTGCGCGACTACCTGAACTCGGTCGCCGCGAAACTCTCCGCGGCGGCGAATGGGCTATATCTCGGCGGCTATCGTCCGGACTTCGAGTTGTTCGCTGTCCGCGACTCGCAGATCAACGCCTTCTCGTTGCCGGGCGGCTTTATCGGCGTGAACACCGGTTTGATCGTGACGACGCAAACCGAGTCCGAACTTGCCTCGGTGCTCGGCCACGAGATGGGGCACGTCTTGCAGCGGCACATTTCGCGGATGATCACCACCGGCGAGCGCAGCTCCTACGCCGCGCTGGCCGGCCTGTTGTTCGGCATTCTGGCGGGCGTGCTCGCGCACAGCGGCGACCTCGGCAGCGCGATTGCGATCGGTGGCCAGGCCTATGCGGTCGACAATCAGTTGCGTTTCTCGCGCTCCGCCGAGCATGAAGCGGACCGCGTCGGCTTTCTGCTGCTGGCCGGCGCCGGCTACGACCCTTATGCGATGACGACGTTTTTCGGCCGCCTCGATCGTGCCGCCATGAGCGATACGGGCATACCGGCCTACGCGCGCACGCATCCGCTGACTGGCGAACGGATCGCCGACATGGAAGACCGTGCGCGCCGCGCGCCTTACCGGCAGCCGCATCAGACGTCCGAATATGGTTTTGTGCGAGCGCGGGCGCGTTTGCTGCAAGACCGCTCGCGCAGTGAATACGCGGATGAGATTTCGCGCCAGCGCTCTGAAATCGAGGACGGTACTGCGCTGAACGTCGCCGCGAACTGGTACGGGATTGCGTATGGGCAGATGCTGCTCGAGCGTTACGACGATGCGGTGGCGTCGCTGGCTTCGTCGCGCGCGGCGTTTGCAGCGGGCGAACGCAGTGAAGGTGAGCCCATGCGCAGTTCGCCGAGCCTCGACGTGCTGGCGGCCGACATCGCGCGCCGCGCCGGGCGTGATGACGAGGCGGCGCGTCTTGCCGAGTTTGCGCAGAAGCGCTGGCCGCAGTCGAACGCCGCGATCGACATGCACATCCAGACGTTGCTGACCTTGAAGCGATTTGTCGACGCGCAGGCTCTGGCGCTGAAGGAAACGCGTGCACAACCCGATCAGCCCGCCTGGTGGATGTATCTCGCGCAGGCAAGCGCTGGCAGCGGAGATGCGTTGACGCAGCATCGGGCGCTAGCCGAAAAATTCGCCCTCGATGGGGCTTGGCCGTCGGCCATCCGGCAACTGAAGGAAGCACGGGATCTGAAGGCGATCGGTTACTACGATCTCGCTACCGTCGACGCCCGCTTACATGAAATGGAGAGCCGCTATAAAGAGGAGCGGCTTGACGAGAAGAGCTAGTGGTTGCGGGCCTTCACGATCTGACCAGAACGTGGGCCACGCAAAAACCCCGGGCGCTAAACAGGCAAAAGACTAGGCATTCGCCGCCGGACTATCGACAAACCCGAACCGCGCGGCAACCTCATTTCGCTGTACACCCTGCAAGGGCAGCACAACCCCATCGTTCCAGCGAAACGCCCCGCTCAGCGAGTCATCGCCCAACGCTGCGTGATCAGAAAAGACCTCGAGATCATGATCGTGCAAAACCGCGACTCTCGGTGGCGCCGAGTCATCGACAAACAGAATCCCGCCTTCATCGTCGACAAACACAGATGAAGGCTCGAAAGCCCCGCCGGCCTGGTCAGTCAAGGAAAGCACCCCAGCGGCATCGGCGGACAACCTCACCACCCACGGCGTATAACCCAACTCGATATACACCCGCTGCGGCCCATTCTGGAAAAACCACTGACCGTGTTCATCGGCGTCGTAATTCCGATTGATAAATCCGAGCAACGCCTCATGCCGAATAGGCGTACCTGGCTCACCGCTAGCCTGAGCGGCTTCATCGCGCATGCGCCAGTTGCCGCGCCGGTCCAGCATCAACCATCCAGTGCAACTCGGCACATTCGGCCATTTGGCCAAAGCCTGCTTGACGATGTCATCCATGATCGATGTACCGCTCCAGATAACCGAGCACGCGTCGCGACAACCAGTCGATGCGGCCCGGGAAAGGCCCGGTCATAAAGCCGACGTGGCCGCCGTGCCTGGGTTGATCGAGTTCTACCGACGCCGATACCTCATGCCGCGCCGGTAATGCCTCGGCCGGCAAGAACGGATCGTTGCGCGCGTTCAGCACCAGTGTCGGCACGGCAATCCCGGGCAGTAACGGCCGCGTGGTCGCGCTGCTCCAGTAATCGTCGGTATCGCGAAAGCCGTGCAGCGGCGCCGTCACCACGTTGTCGAAGTCGTACATTGTGCGGCTCGCCAGCATTGCGTCCCGGTCGAACAGCCCCGGAAACTGCACCAGTTTCTGCTCGGCTTTTTGCTTCAGCGTCTTCAGAAAACTGCGCGTGTAGACCATGCCGAAACCCTGCGACAACGCACGGCCGCCGGCATGCACGTCGATCGGCGTCGAAATCGCCGCGGCAGCCGAGATGACGGGCGACGCATCTTCGCGCCGCTCACCAAGCCAGCGCAGCAATACATTGCCACCGAGCGATACGCCCGCCGCCACGATCGGCCCGCGATGCGTGGCGCGCAAGCGCCGCAGGATCCAGTCGACTTCGTTGCTATCGGCGAGATGGTAGAAACGCGGCAAGAGATTCAGCGTTCCGCTGCAACTGCGAAAGTGCGGCACGACGCCGTGCCAGCCGTATTCGCGCGCGGCCGCCATCAACGTGGCGGCATAGTGCGAAGTGGAACCGCCTTCGAGGCCGTGAAACAAGACGAACAGCGGAGCATCGTCTTCAGGAGCTTGAGGCGGGGAGGCGAGCACGGAGGCAGTCGTGCTGTCATGCACGACCCAATCGAGATCGATGAAATCGCCATCAGGCGTATCCCAGCGTTCGCGCCGGAACGTAATGGCCGGACGGCGCGCAAACAGCGACGGGACAATGGTCTGCGCATGCCGGTTCGGCAGCCAGAGCGGCGCGCGGTAGAGCAGATCGACGGTCGCCTCGACAGCGGCCGCGGCGCGTGCTGCGCCGGTAGAAGCGGATTTATCGTGCGTCGTCTTCCAATCCCCTGGAGGGACTTCCTTTGGGGCGAGCGACTTCCTGCGAGGCGTACTCATACCAGCGTCGAAGCAAAAAGGTAAAACCTGTGAAACAGAGGAGACGCCTATCAGGCGTCAGTGCAGCGACCCCTGACCATGCCGCATCTTTGTAGCGAACTGACTGGCGGCCTCATTCGGCATCGGACTCGCGTGGATATGCGCAATCCGCCATTCGCCGCGCTCGTGGACCATGACGTAAGTGGTGAACACCATCGCGGGGGTCGCCTTGGGATCGGCCGGCCGGTGTGCTTCGGCAATGGCGTAGACGACGGTGCCGAGGCTGTCGTAGACACGAATGTCGAGCGGTTCGATTGAAACGGGCGCGGTTTCGAGCTGAATTTGCAAGCCGGCGCGAATGTTGTCGAGGCCGTGCAGATGCGAGCCGTCGGCACAGATGCAGCTAACGAACTCCTCATCGATCCACAGGCCCATCAAGCTGTCGATATTCACCTCGGCGATGGCCTGGTAATAGGCATTCAGCGTGTCGGCGGCGGCTTCGAAGATATGGGCAAAACGTGGCATGGCTCGTCAGTCTCTTGTGCGCGGCGCGCGGTTGCGGGGCAGCGGTCAGCGGGACAGTCCGGAGCACCGGACAATCGCACCTAAGCGCGAGAATGCCCGCGCCGCGAGGCGCGAACATGACGCGACGCGCTCAGGGGCGTGCGGTGTTGCGTGCAAGTATCAGTCGAATCAACCGGGTTCAACGTTGCGCAAGCAACATGCCGCGCAAATCGCCGAATACCTGCTCGGCGCTCAACTGCTTCAGACAGTTCAGATGCCCGAGCGGACACTCGCGCTGAAAACAGGGGCTGCATTCAAGATGAAGCCATTGTACCTTCGCAAGCTCGGACAGGGGCGGCGTGTGGCGCGGATCGGTCGACCCGTACACTGCCACCAGCGGCCGGCGCAGCGCGGCGGCCACGTGCATCAGGCCGGAATCGTTGGTGACGACTGCATTGGCCCGCGAGATCAGCGCACAAGCCTCGCCAAGCGCGGTCTGGCCGCACAGATTACGCACGTTCGGCGCCTTCTCGGCGATGGCCTGGGCAAGGGGCGCATCTTTCGGCGAGCCGAGCGCGATGATCTGCGTATACGGGAACGACTGGCCGACCATCTGCGCGAGCGCCGCGAAATGCTCGGGTGGCCAGCGCTTGGCGGGACCGTATTCGGCGCCCGGGCAGAACACCAGCAGGGGCACGCGCGTATCCAGATTGAAGCGCGCGGAGGCTCGCGAGGCTTCGTTCAGGTCCGCGTCGAGCCGAGGCATCGGCAGGTCGTCGGGGATCTTGACGCCTGGCGCGTAGGCGAGGGCGGCGTACTGGCCGACCATTGGCGGGCGCTCGTCCTTGCGCGGATTCGCGTGGCGCACGTTCAGCAAGCCGTAGCGGCTTTCACCGGTGTAGCCGATGCGCAGCGGAATGCCCGCCATCCACGGGATCAGCGCCGATTTGAGCGAGTTCGGCAGGACATAGGCCGCGTCGTAGCCGACATCGCGCAAGTCGCTCGCCAGTTGCCAGCGGCGCAGCATCTGCAGCTTGCCGTGCGCGAGGTCGGTTGCGTAGACGTCGCGAATCTCGGGCATGCGTTCGAGCACGGGCGCGACCCACGAGGGCGCGACCGCGTCGATCACGATGCGCGGATGCAATTTCACGAGGCGCGCAAACAGCGGCTGCGCCATCAATGCGTCACCGATCCAGTTCGGTGCGATAACCAACGCGCGACGCATCAGAGTGGGTGTCCGGTGTCAAAACGAAGCGCCGCGCGAGCTATGCGCGTGGCGTTCGATTGTGTAAAAGGGGAAAAGCCGCGTGCCTTGCGGCGCAGATCCGGCATGGCCGGCGCCGCGGCGGTTGCAGTTGCGGCTTTGCTGCGAAACGCTGGCCTCGCCGCCCTCTGCTGCAAAAGCACGACCGGTCCGTCACATGACGAACCAGGCAGCAGGCGCGTCGGCAAAGAGCGCCACAAGCGATCAGTGCGCAGTGTTCAAGGTTAGTGACCCTTGACCACTTCGCCGTCGCGCAGCTTGTAGCGCGTGCCGCAATATGGGCAGCGCGCTTCGCCGTGCGTCACGTCGATAAAGACACGTGGGTGTGTGCTCCAACGCGGCATCGACGGATTCGGGCAATACGCCGGCAGATCTTTTGCCGACAGTTCGACCAGCGGCATTTCCTTGATTTCGCTCATGGGGACTTTCTCGTTGTATGTAGAGTGCGTGCGTTGCGCCGCCGGAAGGCCGAGGGCCCGGGGCGGCGCAGCGCGCGTTAGATCCTGGTAAGCCAGTGCGCGTACTTGTCGCTCTTGCCGTTCACGATATCGAAGAAGCCCGATTGCAGCTTCTCGGTGATCGGGCCGCGTGCGCCCGAGCCAATCGTGCGGTTGTCGAGTTCGCGGATCGGCGTGACTTCCGCGGCGGTACCGGTGAAGAACGCTTCGTCGCAGGTGTAGACCTCGTCACGCGTGATGCGCTTTTCGATCACCTGGATGCCCGCGTCGCGCGCCAGCGTAATGACCGTGTCGCGCGTGATGCCGTCGAGGCACGACGCCAGGTCCGGCGTGTACAGCTTGCCGTTGTTCACGAGGAAGAAATTTTCACCCGAGCCTTCCGACACGTAGCCGTCCACGTCCAGCAGCAGCGCTTCGTCGTAACCGTCGGCAATCGCTTCCTGGTTGGCGAGGATCGAGTTCACATACCAGCCCGACGCCTTGGCGCGGACCATCGACACGTTCACGTGATGGCGCGTGAACGACGAAGTCTTCACGCGGATGCCCTTGGCAATACCGTCTTCACCGAGGTAAGCGCCCCACGGCCAGGCGGCGATTGCCACGTGGATCGTGTTGCCCTTGGCCGACACGCCGAGCTTTTCCGAACCGACCCAGATGATCGGGCGCAGGTAGCAGGACTCCAGCTTGTTTTCGCGGACCACTTCGCACTGCGCGGCTGCCAGCGTTTCGTGGTCGAACGGCACGTCCATCTGGAAGATCTTGGCCGAATTCAGCAGGCGCTTGGTGTGTTCCTGGAGGCGGAAAATCGCTGTGCCGCCGTCCGCCGTCTTGTAGGCGCGTACGCCTTCGAAAACGCCCATGCCGTAATGCAGCGTGTGGGTGAGCACGTGGATCTTGGCATCGCGCCAGTCGATGAGCTTGCCATCCATCCAGATCTTGCCGTCGCGGTCGGCCATTGACATACGATTCTCCAGCGGGTGCGGTGTAAGGTGTGGGAGCGTTATTTTAGCGTCTTTTGCACACGAAACGGGCATTTGGCCGCCCAGCGGGCGCTATAATTCCGCGCACGCATAATTCATATCCGGATGCGCCAGCGGGTGCTTGACGACCTGGCGCCGACCTCCCTTCGTTGCGGCGCCCCTTGGTGCCAACGCGTTTCGCCTCATGCTCGCTCGCCTGTCAGATACCGATCGCCGTGCCTTTCGTCAGGGCGCGCGCGACTATTCGCCCACGCTGATGGCGATTTTCTCCTGGGGTCTTGTCACCGGTATTGCAATGAGCAAGTCCGTGCTCACGCTGCCGCAGGCGCTCACCATGTCGCTGCTGTGCTACGCCGGATCGTCGCAATTGGCCGTGCTGCCGCTACTCGCTGCCAAGTTGCCGATCTGGACCGTGTTGCTCACCGCCGCGATGGTCAATACGCGTTTCGTGATCTTCAGCGCCGGCCTCGCGCCGCATTTCTCCTATCTGCCCATGTGGCGACGCATCGTGCTCGGCTACTTCAACGGCGACGTGATCTATCTGCTGTTCCAGAAAAAGAGTTTCCAGACCGGTTACGTGCTGGGCAAAGAGGCGTACTTCTGGGGCATGGCGATATGCAGTTGGCTGTCGTGGCAGGTGTCGTCGATCGTCGGCATTCTGCTGGCGAGCCTGATTCCGGACAACTGGGGTCTTGCGCTCGCGGGCACGCTGGCGCTGCTTCCCATCATGGTGTCGGCGATCGCCACGCGTTCCACGCTGGTCGCCGTCAGCATCGCCGGTGTGGTGTCGCTGCTCGCTTTCGATTTGCCGTACCGGCTCGCGCTGCCGCTCGCAGTAATCGCGGCGATTGTCGCCGGCAGCGCGGCCGATCTGATGGTCGAGCGCGCCGACTTGCGCCGCATCCGTAATAGCGCCGGAGATTCCCGATGACATCCACGCAGATCTGGTTGGCCATTATTGGCATGACCTTCGTCACCGCGGTGACACGCGCCATGTTTCTGATCGGCGGCGAGCGCACGGTTTTGCCGGCGCGCGTGCAGCGGATGCTGCGCTATGCGCCGGCTGCGGCGCTTGCCGCCGTCGTGCTGCCCGATGTACTGGCGACGCCGGACGGGCTCTCATTCGCACCGTCGAACCACGAGTTTTACGCAACACTATCCGGTCTTGCGTGGTTTTTGTGGCGGCGCACCATGCTCGGCACGATTGTGGTGGGAATGGTCGTGTTCACGCTCTTACGCCTCTTCATGTAATTGATTGAGTCGAAAATGCTGCGATGCGACATGCGCGGCGCATCCTCCAAATACGGGACATTCGCCTGGCTGCGGGTCAGAAGGCCGTGTGGATAAGTTAAAATGGCTGTTTCCGGGATAAGCGCGCCGTTGCATGGCGCGACAGCCGCGGCTCTGCCGCCGGCGCCCGACTCAGTGGAGCCGCCGCCGTGCCGAAGCGCTGGAGTTTGCCGCGCTCTGGACCCGGCGCGTTGTCCGCCACCGCCTTCCCATCAACTCGCATGCACAAAAGCCCATGAACAAGGTATTGCGTCTCTCCGATCTGATCGACGAAGGCAAGCTATCCGGCAAACGCGTGTTCATCCGCGCCGATCTGAACGTGCCGCAGGACGATCAAGGCAACATCACCGAAGACACCCGTATCCGCGCCTCCGCGCCGGCGATCAAGGCTGCGCTGGACGCTGGCGCCGCCGTGATGGTCACGTCGCACCTGGGCCGCCCGACCGAAGGCGAATTCAAACCGGAAGACTCGCTTGCGCCGGTCGCGAAGCGGCTGGCCGAGCTACTCGGCCGTGACGTGCCGCTGGTCGCCAACTGGGTCGAAAACGGCGTGAATGTGGCGCCGGGCCAGCTCGTGCTGCTGGAAAACTGCCGCGTCAACAAGGGCGAAAAGAAAGATTCCGACGAGCTCGCGCAGAAAATGGCGAAGCTCTGCGATATCTACGTGAACGACGCATTCGGCACCGCGCACCGCGCCGAGGCCACCACGCACGGCATCGCCAAATACGCGCCGGTCGCTTGCGCCGGCCCGCTGCTGGCCGCTGAACTCGAGGCGCTCGGCAAGGCGCTGGGCGCGCCGAAGCGTCCGCTGGTGGCGATCGTCGCCGGTTCGAAAGTGTCCACCAAGCTGACCATTCTGAAGTCGCTGGCCGACCAGGTCGATCAGCTGATCGTGGGCGGCGGCATCGCCAATACGTTCATGCTGGCGGCTGGCCTGAAGATCGGCAAGTCGCTCGCCGAAGCCGATCTGGTCGCCGAAGCCAAGGTCATCATCGACGCAGCGAAAGCCCGCGGCGCCTCGGTGCCGATCCCGACCGACGTGGTCACGGCGAAAGCGTTTTCGCCCACCGCCAAGGCGGAAGTCAAGGCTGTCGCTGATGTAGAGGACGACGACCTGATCCTCGACATCGGACCGGAAACCGCCAAGGTGCTCGCGGCACAACTGGAAAAAGCCGGCACGATCGTGTGGAACGGCCCGGTCGGCGTGTTCGAATTCGACCAGTTCGGTAACGGCACCAAAACCTTGGCCGACGCGATCGCCAAATCGTCGGCGTTCTCGATTGCCGGCGGCGGCGACACCCTTGCGGCGATTGCCAAGTACGGCATCCACGACAAGGTCAGCTACATCTCGACGGGCGGCGGCGCCTTCCTCGAGTTCCTCGAGGGCAAGAAACTGCCCGCGGTCGAAGTTCTGGAATCGCGGGCTTAACGTGGCGACGCGCTCCCCCTCGGCGAAGTCTGCAAAAGCGCGCGGCAGCAAGTTGCCGCGCAACACCGCAGCAGCAACGGCAGGGGAGCGCGAAGCGCGCTCCGCCGCTACAACGGCCGTGGCTGAAGCTACGGCCCGGCAGCAGCAAGAATCCGAGTCGTCCCATGCGCTCGCGGAGTTGACCACTGCCAGCGAGGCAGCGGAATTGTCGACCGGACAAGCCGCTCACTCACCGGCAGAACTCCCGGACGAAGAGGTCGCGCTCGCCCCCCCACCGGCACCCCCCGTGCTGGTATCGAACACCGCTTTACCCCTTAAAGCGACGCTGGTTTCAATCGGCGCGCAGCCCCCAGCAGCACCCTTCGGTGCGCAGCCTCCGCATCCGACTCGCAGCGCTCATTCCAGCGATCCCACCCAGACGAGGAGACTCATGCATCGCGCCACCAAGATTGTCGCTACCATCGGACCGGCTTCCAGTACGCCGGAAATCCTGCTGCAAATGATTCAGGCAGGGGCCGACGTGGTGCGGCTCAATTTCTCGCACGGCACCGCCGACGACCACCGCCAGCGCGCCGAATTCGTGCGCGAGGCGGCCCGTCAGGCCGGCCGTGAAGTTGCCATCATGGCTGACCTGCAAGGCCCGAAGATTCGGGTCGGCAAATTCGAAAACGGCAAGACCACGCTGGTTCCCGGCAGCCCGTTCATCCTCGACGCCGAGTGCGAACTCGGCAACGACGATCGCGTCGGCCTCGACTACAAAGACCTGCCGCGCGACCTGAAACCGGGCGACGTGCTGTTGCTCAACGACGGCCTGATCGTGCTGGACGTCGTGCGCGTGCTCGGCAGCGAGATCCACACCACCGTGAAGATCGGCGGCGATCTGTCGAACAATAAGGGCATCAATCGCCAGGGCGGTGGCCTGACGGCGCCGGCCCTTACGGCCAAAGACATGGAAGACATCCGCACGGCGATGTCGCTCGGTGTGGATTTCGTCGCGGTATCGTTCCCCAAGAACGCCACCGATATGGAAATGGCCCGCCAGCTCGCGAACATCGCGGGTGCGCCCTACGGCATCAAGCCGAAGATGATCGCGAAGATCGAGCGGGCGGAAGCGATTCCGGCACTGCAAGGCATCCTCGACGCATCGGACGGCATCATGGTCGCGCGCGGCGATCTCGCCGTGGAAGTGGGCAATGCCGCAGTTCCCGCGCTGCAAAAGCGCATGATTCGTATGGCCCGCGAATCGAACAAGTTCGTGATCACCGCGACTCAGATGATGGAATCGATGATCTACGCTCCGGTGCCGACCCGCGCCGAAGTGTCGGACGTCGCCAACGCGGTGCTGGACGGTACGGACGCGGTGATGCTGTCGGCCGAATCCGCAGCGGGCAAGTACCCGGTGCAGACCATCGAGACAATGGCGGCGATCTGCCTCGAAGCTGAAAAGTCGGAGCAGTCGGAGCTGGACAAGGATTTCCTCGATCGCACGTTTACGCGAATCGACCAGTCCATCGCCATGGGCGCGCTGTTTACGGCGTTCCACCTGGGCGCGAAGGCGATCGTTGCGTTGACCGAATCGGGTTCGACCGCGTTGTGGATGTCGCGTCACTGGACGCATGTGCCGATTTTCGCGCTCACGCCGCGCGTCGGCAGCGAACGGGCGATGGCGATCTACCGCAACGTCACGTCGCTGCATCTGGATACCAGCACCGACCGCGACACCGCGTTGCAGCAGGCGCTGGAAACCGTGGTCAGCAAGGGCTACGCGTCGCGCGGCGACATGGTGGTGCTGAGCGTCGGCGAACCGATGGGCCAGGCAGGCGGCACGAATACGCTGAAGATCGTGCGAGTCGGCGAGCCGTATTGATCGACGCACTGTGTGTGGGCGGGAGTAAGTGCTAAGGCACTTACTCCCGCCCACACAGCAGACTGCTTGATCGGCACGCTCTGCGTGGGACCAGAGTAAGCGATAACTCTGGCCGACACAGGCTTGATTGAGCGAAGCGGCTGTCATGCCCCGCGAGAGGCGGCGCACAGACTCCAATTGCGCGAGCGGTAAAGGTCCGCAGGTGACGCGCTTTAGGGAATGGGTGAACGGGTATGCAGCTTGCTTCGCGATAAAATCGCCATAAAAGATGCCGACGGCACAGAATTCGTTTCAATCTAAGGAGTTACAGCATGCCTCTCGTATCAATGCGTCAACTGCTGGACCATGCCGCCGAAAACGGTTATGGCATTCCGGCATTCAACGTGAACAATCTGGAGCAGGTGCAGGCGATCATGTTTGCGGCCGACAAGGTCAACGCGCCGGTCATCATGCAGGCGTCGGCCGGCGCGCGTAAATACGCGGGCGAGCCGTTCCTGCGTCACCTGATCGAAGCGGCGGTGGAGTCGTATCCGCACATTCCAGTCGTGATGCACCAGGACCACGGTCAATCGCCGGCGGTCTGTATGGCGGCAATCCGCAGCGGTTTCACCAGCGTGATGATGGACGGTTCGCTCGAAGCCGACGGCAAGACGGTCGCATCGTACGAGTACAACGTCGAAGTCTCGCGCAAGGTCGTTGAAGCGGCGCACTCGATCGGTATCACGGTGGAAGCGGAACTGGGCGTGCTCGGTTCGCTGGAAACCATGAAGGGCGACAAGGAAGACGGTCACGGCGCGGAAGGCACGATGACCCGCGAACAACTGCTGACCGACCCGGAGCAGGCTGCCGACTTCGTCAAGCAGACGCAATGCGACGCGCTCGCGATCGCGATCGGTACCTCGCACGGCGCGTACAAATTCAGCAAGAAGCCCACGGGCGACATCCTGTCGATCCAGCGCATCAAGGAAATCCACCAGCGCATTCCGAACACGCACCTGGTGATGCACGGTTCGTCGTCGGTGCCGCAGGAACTGCTTGCGGAAATCCGCGAATTCGGCGGCGACATGAAGGAAACCTATGGCGTGCCGGTCGAGGAAATCCAGGAAGGCATCAGGAACGGCGTGCGCAAGGTCAATATCGACACCGACCTGCGTCTGGCGATCACCGGTGCGATCCGCCGCTACATGGCGACCAATCCGGGCAAGTTCGATCCGCGCGACTACCTGAAGCCGGCACGCGAAGCTGCGATGAAGATCTGTCTCGAGCGCTTCACGCAATTCGGCTGCGAAGGCCAGGCTGGCAAGATCAAACCGGTTTCGCTTGATAAAATCGCGGAGAAGTACAAATCGGGCGACCTCGCACAAGTCGTCCGCTAAGCTATAACCAAGCTCTACACCTGGCTGATTGGCCAGGTTGTCGTTCGATCGCCGTTCCCGCATCATCCGGGGAACGGCGTTTCCCTTTTGTTCCGGTCACACTTTTTGCCCCACTTTTAGCGAACCACGACGATGTCTACCCTTTACGAATCCACGCTCCACTCGCTGCCGCTGCTCGGCCGCGGTAAAGTCCGCGACAACTATGCGGTGGGCAACGACCAGTTGCTGATCGTCACGACCGACCGTCTGTCGGCGTTCGACGTCATCATGGGCGAGCCGATTCCGAATAAGGGCCGCGTGCTCAACGAAATGGCGAACTTCTGGTTCGAGAAGCTGAAGCATGTGGTGCCGAATCACTTGACGGGCGTGGCGCCCGAATCCGTGGTGGCGGCTGACGAAGTCGAGCAGGTCAAGGGCCGTGCAGTGGTGGTGAAACGCCTCGAGCCGATCCTCGTCGAAGCGGTAGTGCGCGGCTATCTGGCCGGCAGCGGCTGGAAAGACTACCAGGCAACCGGTTCGGTCTGCGGCGTAGAACTGCCGCCGGGCCTGCAAAACGCGCAGAAACTGCCTGAGCCGATTTTCACGCCGGCAGCCAAGGCCGAAATGGGCCACCACGACGAAAACATCACATACAACGAGATGGAGCGTCGTATCGGCACCGAACTGTCGGCCACGATCCGCGACATCTCGATCAAGCTGTACAAGGAAGCTGCTGACTACGCGGCCACCCGCGGCATCATCATCGCGGATACGAAGTTCGAATTCGGTCTGGACAACCACGGCCAGTTGTATCTGATGGATGAGGCGCTGACTGCCGATTCGTCGCGCTTCTGGCCGGCTGACCAGTATGAGGTCGGCACCAACCCGCCGTCGTTCGACAAGCAGTTCGTGCGCGACTGGCTCGAAACCCAGCCGTGGAAGAAAGAGCCGCCCGCACCGAAGCTTCCGGACGACGTGGTCACCAAGACGGGCGAGAAGTACCAGGAAGCGCTCGAACGCCTGACCGGACACAAGCTCGCTTAATTACGCGCGCCTGTTAGATCCGCCGCGCGTGAGAAGGCACCGGGCCGCCCCCAAGTTTGCTCACCCCCCCTCGGAGGGCTGTCGCGAAGCGACAAGTTTGGGGGCGCTCTCAAGAAACAAGGAAGCCGTAAGATGAGTGAAGTCCAGACTGCCCATACGCACAGCGCGCCCGTTGTCGGCGTGCTGATGGGTTCCAGTTCCGACTGGGAAGTGATGAAGAACGCCGTCGCGATTCTGCAGGAATTCGCCGTGCCGTATGAAGCCAGGGTCGTGTCCGCGCACCGGATGCCTGACGAAATGTTTGCGTATGCCGAAAGCGCACGCGAGCGCGGCATTCGGGCGATCATCGCGGGTGCGGGCGGCGCGGCGCATCTGCCGGGCATGTTGGCCGCCAAGACCACGGTGCCGGTGCTCGGCGTGCCGGTGGCGAGCAAGTATCTGAAGGGCATTGATTCGTTGCATTCGATCGTGCAGATGCCCAAGGGTGTGCCGGTCGCCACGTTTGCAATCGGCGAGGCGGGCGCGGCGAATGCAGCGCTGTTCGCGGTGTCGATTCTGAGCGGCACGAGCGCCGAATATGCGGAGAAACTGGCTGCGTTCCGCGTGCGCCAGAACGAAGCAGCCCACGCAATGGTGCTGCCGGCGCTGTAAGCGTCAAGGCTGATTGCATTTAGACGTCCCCAATGTCTGACCCCCGGCCGGATGCTGCAATTGCATGTTTTGCATGCGCATCCGGTTGTGACCGACCACTAAGATGAACCCAGACAACACACCGGTTTCACCGATTCTGCCCGGCGCATGGCTTGGCATGGTCGGTGGCGGCCAGCTCGGCCGCATGTTCTGTTTTGCCGCTCAGGCGATGGGCTATCGCGTCGCCGTGCTCGATCCGGACGAAAACAGTCCCGCGGGCGCGGTTGCCGACCGCCATATCCGTGCGGCTTATGACGACGAAGCGTCGCTTACCGAACTCGCGCGGCTGTGCGCAGCGGTGTCGACCGAATTCGAGAACGTGCCGGCCGCGAGCCTCGATTTCCTCGCTAAAACTACGTTTGTCAGTCCGGCCGGACGTTGCGTCGCTGTGGCGCAAGACCGGATCGCCGAGAAGCGCTTTATCGCGTCGTCAGGTGTGACGGTGGCGCCGCATGTCGTGATCGAATCGTCGGACGCGCTGGCCGCGCTCGACGATGCGAAGCTCGACGCCGTGCTGCCGGGCATTCTCAAGACCGCACGCATGGGCTACGACGGCAAAGGCCAGATCCGCGTGCGCAACGCCGAGGAAGTGCGTGAGGCGTATGCGTCGCTCGCGGGCGTTCCGTGCGTGCTGGAAAAGCGCTTGCCGTTGAAGTTCGAGGTGTCCGCGCTGATCGCGCGCGCGGCGAGCGGCGCGTCGGTGGTGTATCCGCTGGCGCAGAACACGCATCGCGACGGCGTGCTGTCGCACACCATCGTCCCCGCGCCGGATGCGAGCCCGACGCTGGTCGGGCAAGCGCAGCAGGCTGCGCTGCAAATCGCGGACAAGCTCGGCTATGTCGGCGTGCTGTGCGTTGAGTTCTTCATTCTCGAAGACGGATCGCTGGTTGCCAACGAAATGGCGCCGCGTCCGCACAATTCCGGCCATTACACCGTCGACGCCTGCGCGACCAGTCAGTTCGAGCAGCAGGTCCGCGCGATGACCAGTATGCCGCTGGGCGACACGCGCCAGCATTCGCCGGCGGTCATGCTGAACATCCTCGGCGACGTCTGGTTCCCGGGCGGCCCGAAGCAGGCGGCGGTCACGCCGCCGTGGCACGAAGTCGCCGCGATGCCGGCGGCGCGTTTGCACCTGTACGGCAAGGAAGAAGCACGTTGCGGCCGCAAGATGGGTCACGTGAACTTCACGGCCGCGACGCTCGATGAAGCCCGCACGGCGGCGCGCGATTGCGCGCGGCTCCTGCATATCATCACGAGCTGACGGGAGCGCCATGCCGGACCAAAGCAAACCTGCCGAAGGGGGCGCCACGAGTGTCTTGCCAGTGAGCGCTGCGCAGATCGAGCATGCGGCCGCACTGCTCGACGCGGGCGGCCTCGTCGCGTTCCCGACGGAGACTGTCTACGGACTCGGCGGCGACGCCGAAAGTCCGGACGCGGTTGCACGTATTTACGCGGCGAAGGGCCGGCCGGCGAATCATCCGGTGATCGTGCATCTGGCGCCACAGGGCGATCCGAACTACTGGGTCGAGCATTTGCCGGCGGAGGCGCAGCGCCTGATCGACGCGTTCTGGCCGGGACCGCTCACGCTGATCCTGAAGCGCGCGTCGCGAATTAATGCAGCAGTCAGCGGAGGGCAGGATTCGGTGGGTTTGCGCTGCCCGTCGCATCCGGTTGCCCAGGCTTTGCTGGAAGCATTCAGCGCGTTGCGTGGCGGGCATGGTGGCGTGGCTGCGCCGTCGGCGAATCGTTTTGGACATGTGAGCCCAACTACGGCGCAGCATGTGCGCGACGAGTTCGGCGGCGCGATTCATGTGCTGGACGGCGGCGCATCGGATGTCGGGATCGAGTCGACGATTCTGGATCTGTCACGCGGGTTTCCGGCGCTGTTGAGGCCAGGGCGGGTCACGCCGCAGGATATCGCCGATGTGCTCGGCGAGGCGCCACGTTTGCCGGACGGGTCGGATGCGACTGCGCCGAGGGCTTCGGGTACGTTGAAGGCGCACTATGCACCGCGTACGCCATTGGCTTTGTTACCGTTTGATGCGTTGCAGACGTTGCTAGCGGCGCGGCAAGGCGATGAACGCGTGGCGTTGGTCGCACGGGCGTCCCGCGCGGGGGACTGGGCTCATGCTGAAGGCGTGCATTTCATTGCCGCGCCTGAAGATCCGCATGTTTATGCGCGTGAGTTGTATGGCTTGCTCAGGGCGTTGGATCGCGCAAACGTGTCGCGGATTCTGATCGAGAAGTTGCCGGATACGATTGAGTGGATTGCTGTTAATGACCGGTTAGGTCGCGCTGCGGCTGCGTTCGAAGCGCAAGGGTAAGAGTAAGAGTAAGAGTAAGAGCAGGGTTTGCACCTGCGCGAGTGGATAGACAGCGCGTTCGCTACATTCGCTCCGCTCAAGACGCCGCGTTGGGGTCGGAAAAAACGCCCGGCTTGACCAGCAAGCCAGGCGTTCGCAGAACTCGCATCCTGCCACCGCTACGCGGCAATCCTCAACTTATTTCCCCAACCCGGTTGCAGCGACCGCCTGCTCGACCGTCTGCGCGAACAACGCGTGCAAATGCGTGCTCGGGTGCACCAGATCCGCGAACATGTACGTCTGATCCGCGCCGGCCACCGTAAGCGTTTGCGGCGAGCAGAACAGCGACGACTGGAACTGGCTGCCGTAAGACACAGCCGACTGCCCAGGCTGAAGCACGGCCGGATTCTGCGTGGCATAGGTCGTGGCCGCTTGCCCCATCGCTTTCAGGTTACACGCCGTGTCCGTGTTCGACACCGTGAAACCCAGCGATTGGCTGGACGCCAGCGTAGTGTCCAGCCACTTAAACGCGCTCACATAAATGATCTGCTTGTTCGATGCAAACGCCTGCTGCAGCGCGCCGTTATAAGTCTGGACCAGCACATTGAACAGCCTTTGGCCTTGCGCGCCGCTTCGCAGACCTTGCGGTGTTTGCGCGATATCCGGCACGTCCGACACGACCACGTGCGTCGCGCCCGCCGCGATGACCTGCTGAACCGAACCGACGAATTTGCCCGCCGCCACACCGATCGCCTGAAGCGCTGCGGGGATCGCAGCATTCGACGCGGTGGCGGCGGCCTGCTGCGCTGCTGCAGCCGTTCCGCCGCTCTGCAGGACCGCTGTCGCCGCCGCAGTGCCGGCATCCGACACTGCTTGCGCCTGGATGAAGATGTCGTTCGCGCCGCCGTTCATCAACACGAGCTGGTTCGAATTGAAGCTGCCGTGCGCGCCTAGATACTGCGTGATCTGCTGCGTGACGGGAATCGTTGTGGCTGCCATGTTGTTCGGCGCGTAACCTTCGCCTGGCTGCAGATCCACGCGCGAGCCGCCTTGCGCATAACCATATCCGCCCGTTGCGACCAGCGGTTGACCGAAGCCGCCCAGATACGCGGCGGTCAACGTGCCGCCGTAGTACTCCGCGACCTTCTGGGTCCACACTTCGCCCGGGTTGGTCGTGAAGCGGCCACCGCCGAAGCTCGACTGAATCACCGGCGCGTACGTGCCGACATCCGACAAACTGTCGCCGAACGACACGACCTGCAATTTCACGCCGCCTGCCGGCGTGCTGCTGCTCGAGTTGTTGTTATCGCCCCCGCCGCCGCAAGCCGCGAGCAACACGAACGCGGCACTGGCGACGGCGATCTGCGTGAGGCGTACGAAACTGCGCTTCTTCGATGTTGTTTGATTCATTTTGACTGCATCTCCTCGTATGTGTGGCCCTTATGCCATGTATTGCAGGCAGCGCCCACCGCTTTAGCGGCATGACGACAGCTTACAGAATCTTCTACGGTCTGCGCGATGTTTGAAACGCGGCCGTATGGTTTTCTTCAATGCCCGTAGCACCGCCGGACGACGGCACACTGGCACTGGCGCTCGCCCCGGCGGCGCGACGCGCATGATAATCCGTTGCCCAGGCGGGCGGCGCGAACAGCGCGCGCAACTTGTTGCGCCAGCCTCGCACGCTCACGAAGTCGGCCGCCATCGACGCCCATTCATGAAACGTCGCCTTCAACGGGTTATAGGTGTGAAGCGGTTCGACGATGCCGTACACCGGCGCGTCGTGCGGATCTTCCTCGACATAGCTGCCGAACAGGCGATCCCAGATCACCAGCACGCCCGCGTAATTGCGATCGATGTAGCGGTCGTTGCGCGCGTGATGCACGCGATGAATCGACGGCGTGTTGAACACGTATTCGAGCCAGCCGAGTTTGCCGATTGCCTGGGTATGCACGAAAAACTGGAAGCCGAGATTGATCAGCACGATGGCAACGATCTGCTTCGGCGGAAAGCCGAGTACGGCGAGCGGAATCCAGAACAGCCACATGCCGGCAATCGGATACATCAGGCTCTGCCGGAATGCAGTCGAAAAATTCATCCGCTCCGACGAGTGATGCACGACATGCGCGGCCCACAGCCAGCGCACGCGATGGCTGCAGCGGTGAAACCAGTAATAGAGCAGATCCTGCGCGACGAACAGCACGACGAAAGATACCCAGCTCGCCTGCCACGTGGTGACGCGATAGTGATCGTAGAAAAAAGCATAGACAGGGATGATCGCGAGCCACGCGAGCTTGTCGGCGGCTTGCTGCATCAGCGCGAGCGCGGCGTTGCAGAACGTGTCGCGCCAGCTATAGAGCTGCGCGCCGGGGCGCGTGCGCCGCAGGTGCCATGCTTCCCAGCCAATGCATGCGAGAAAGACTGGCGCCATGGCGAGCAGCAGCAATTCGGCATCGAATTGCATTGGGTCTTCCTCCGTGGTCCCTGGCCGCTGCGCTTGCCGCAACGGACGTTGTCGTTATTGTTTGATTAGGCCACGCAACCGTAACGGTCCCCCAAGGGGACTTCCTACGGGGCGTGCGCGGCTCGCGCGCTACGCATTGCGTTTTACGCGCGCCTCAAACACTGCCCGACAGCGTACACGCTTGGGCGCGTCGCGGCGCGCGGCTTCTATAGAAGGAATACTCAATGGGCGGCGCGCTTGTGCGGGTTTTTCCTGGGCTTGCTGGCGCGCGGTTCGGCGACGGGGTCGGAGACTTTCGTGAATCCCTGGGACGGGCCCTGATATACCCATTCGAGCAAGGCGTCGTGCGCGGCGCGCGCGGCTTCCGAATGCGGGTCGTTGATCAGGCTCACGACCACATAGCTGTTGCCGTCCGCCGAGGCCACGTAACCGGCGATCGCGCGCACGTCGCGCAAGGTGCCGGTTTTGATGTGCGCATTGCCGCCCGCACCCTGGTTGGTCAAGCGGTTGCGCATCGTGCCGTCGACACCCGCGATCGGTAGCGACTCCACAAACACCTGCGCGACCGGGCTCGCGTTGGCCCGCTGCAGCAGATCGGCGAGCGAGAGCGCGGTGATGTGCTCGTCGCGCGACAGGCCCGAGCCGTTGTCGAGCGTCAGGTATTCCATGTCGACGCTATCGCGGCGCAGAAACGCCTCGATGGCGCGCGCCGATTTCTCAGGCGTGGCGGGCGGCCTTTCTTCCGTCGCGCCGATTGTCAGGAACAGGTTGCGCGCCATCGTGTTGTTGCTGAACTTGTTGATGTCGCGAACGATGTCGGAGAGCACCGGCCCCTGGTGCGTGGCGACGAGGCGCGCGCCGACCGGCACCGCACCTTCGCGGGTTGCGCCGCTGAAGGTGCCCCCGGTTTGCTGCCACAGCGCGAGGAAACCGCCCGCGAAGAACGCGGAGTGGTCGAGCACCGCGACATTGATTGTGCGCGGGCCGCAGCGCACCGAGTAGTCGCCGGTGAACGACGCCACCACGGTGCCATTGGACTGCGGTGTCACGGTGGGCGAGACGGAGGCTGCATCGCCGCGGCAGGGGCCATTGACCGCGTGCATCTGATTGTCGATCTGCAACTGCGAGAGCGCAGGCAGCACGTCGATTGCGACGCTGCCGTCCGGTGAAGGCGTCAGCGTGAATGACAGCGATTTGAAGGCGTACAGCAGCGGATCAGGGCCGACGTTGTAAGGCGCGGTGGCGTCGTCGTCGAACGGCGGCAGATCGCGCGTGGAGGCGTCGAAATAGCGCTTGTCGAGCACTAGTGCGCCGTCGACGCCGTTGATGCCCGCCTTGTGAATCTTCTGCACGAGGTCGATCAGTTCCTCTGGAACGAGTTTCGGATCGCCTGTGCCCTGAATGTAGAGATTGCCGTGCAGCACGCCGTTGGCGTCGAGCGTGCCGTCCGCGTAGGCGCTCGTACGCCAGCGATAGTCCGGGCCGAGGATCGAGAGGCCGGAGTAGGTGGTGACGAGCTTCATCGTCGAGGCGGGCATCATCGGCTTGCCGGCGTTCAGTGCGACGATCGGCGTGCGGTCGCCGACCTTTTCGACCACCACGCTGATCGACGACAAGGGTACGTGCGCACGCTGCAGGCCGGCCATCACCGGTTGCGGCAACACCGTGGTGACGTTGACGCTCGGATGCCTGGCCTTGACGCGAGCCTGCGCGGTGAGCGGCAGCGATACGCCGCAGCCGAGCGTGGCACAGGCGAGCAGCAATGCCGCCGCGCGTGGCGCGATCCGGCGTGGCATGGAATCGATGGAAGCAGAGAAGCGTGGACGCGACGCCACACGGCGTGCGAGAGACGACAAAAAAGTGGGCAAAAAAGCGTGCGTCATGGACAGGCGAAGAAGCAGGATTTCGGGACGCGGTGGCGCGCGGCAATGCAAAGTGTGTCGGGGCGTCGCGTGATGCGCAGAAAACCGCTGCGCGACGCAAAGCGCTCATTGTAGAGACATGCCGCGAGGCTGCGGTGAAAAAGCGTCGTGCGGCGCGCATGTCGGGCCGGGCGCTAGAATGCGGCATCATCAAATGTTTCAGGACAGCACCAACCATGCGCATATTGCTAGTCGAAGACGACCGGATGATCGCCGAAGGCGTGCGCAAGGCGCTACGCGGCGAAGGCTTCGCGGTCGACTGGGTGGAAGACGGCGAAGCGGCGCTCAGCGCGGCGACCGGCCAACCTTACGATCTGGTGTTGCTCGATCTCGGCCTGCCCAAACGCGACGGGCTCGAGGTGCTGCGCACGCTGCGCGCCAAAGGCCAGGCCACGCCAGTGCTGATCCTTACCGCGCGCGATGCGGTCGCCGATCGCGTCAAAGGCCTCGACGCCGGTGCTGACGATTACCTCGTCAAACCTTTCGATCTCGACGAACTCGGCGCCCGCATGCGCGCGCTGATTCGCCGCCAATCGGGCCGCAGCGATTCGACCATCCGACACGGCAACCTCACGCTCGATCCGGCCTCGCATCAGGTCACGCTCGACGGTGCACCGGTCGCGTTGTCGGCGCGTGAATTTGCCCTGCTCGAAGCGTTGATCGCACGACCCGGCGCGGTGCTTTCGAAGAGTCAGCTCGAAGAAAAGATGTACGGCTGGGGCGAGGAGATCGGCAGCAATACCGTCGAGGTCTACATTCACGCCCTGCGCAAGAAGCTCGGCGCGGACCTGATCCGCAACGTGCGCGGTCTTGGCTACATGATCGCCAAGGACGCCTGAGCCGATGCGTTCGATTCGACGTCAATTGTTGTTCTGGCTGCTGGCGCTGGTGTTGCTCGGCGTCGGTATTGCGGGTTGGCTGATCTACCGGCAAGCGCTTGCCGAAGCCAACGAACTGTTCGATTACCAGTTGGAGCAGATCGCCGCGGCGCTGCCGTCGGAACCGTTCTCGCAAGTGCTCGGTTCGCGCGACACCGGCGACGAAGGCATCGTGTTGCAGATCTGGAATCGCAACGGCGTGTTGATGTACTACTCGCGACCGCGTGCGCCGCTCGCGCCGCGCGCCGAACTCGGTTTTTCGACGGAGCATACGGACCGCGGCGATTGGCGTGTGTACGGCGCGATCGTCGGCGATAACGTCGTGCAACTGGCGCAGCCGGTGTCGGTGCGCAACCGGCTCGCGGCGAATGTCGCGTTGCGAACCCTGTGGCCGTTGATCGTGCTACTGCCGCTATTGGGCGTGGCGGTGTGGGTGGTCGTCGGGCGTGGACTGCGGCCGTTGCGGCGCGTGACCAGCGCGCTCGACGCGCGTCATCCCGAGGCGCTCGATCCCTTGCCCGATCAGCGTCTGCCGCTCGAAGTGCAGCCGCTCGTGCGCGCGTTGAACGGCCTGCTCGAACGGCTCGCCACCGCACTCGATATCCAGAAAGCATTTGTCGCCGATGCCGCGCACGAGTTGCGCACGCCGCTCGCCGCCGTGCAGATTCAATCGCAACTCGTAGCCCGCGCGAAAGACGACGCCACGCGTAGCGAAGCGCTTGCCGATCTGCAAGCGGGCGTCACGCGCGCCACGCGTCTCGCCGAGCAATTGCTGGCGCTTGCGCGTTCAGAACCGGACGGCCTCGCCGCCACCGATGCGATCGATCTGCGCGCGCTATTGCAGGACTGTGTAGTGGCGTACGCGCCGCTTGCGCAGAATCGCGGCGTCGATCTCGGTATTGAGGCGAGCGAACCTGCCACGGTGATTGGCGACGCCGACGCGCTGCGTGTCATGTTCAACAACCTCGTTGATAACGCAACCAAATACACGCCGCGAGGCGGCCGCGTCGACGTCAGTCTGCATGTCGACGAAGGGCATCCGGTGGTGCGGATTGCCGACAGTGGGCCGGGCATCGAACCGGCCGAACGCGACCGCGTGTTCGATCGCTTCTACCGCGCCGGCGCCAGCGCAAACCGCGCGCGCACGGATGTGGCGGGCAGCGGTCTCGGCCTCGCGATCGTGCGCCGCATCGCTACGCAACACCATGCGGCGGTGAAGCTCGACGAATCTCCGGCGGGTGGTTTGCAGGTTGAAGTGCGCTTCTGAATGTGAGGCTTTCTGTTCGTAAAGTGGTTCGAATGTGGCTCGAATGTGGCTCAAGCGAGGCTGAAACAAGCCTCAAGAACCGGCTGGAAGCGATCTGACGCTGCTTAAGACTCTTTTAAGCGATGCCACGTACGCTTCATCCCATTCCAAAGCCTCTTTCTCCCAGTCAGGAGTACACGATGAACGCGAAAACCTTGTCCCGCAGCGCTGTTGCAGTGGCTGTCGCCGTGGCGCTCTCCGCCGGCTATGTGGCGGGGCATCGCGACGTGCCCGCGCCGCAGGTGATCACGCCGGCGCAGGCCGCGATGATGCCTGCTGAAGCCGCGGCGAAAACCGGCATCCCCGATTTCTCAGGTCTGGTCGAAACCTACGGCCCGGCTGTCGTCAACATCAGCGCGAAGCATGTGGTCAAGCAGACGGCATTGCGTAGCAACGGCGGTAATGGTGGCACCGGTGGCAACCAGTTGCCGATCGATCCGAGCGATCCCTTCTATCAGTTCTACAAGCACTTCTTCGGCGGCATGCCGGGCATGCAAGGCGGCGACGGCGGCGATGCACCCGACCAGCCGAGTGCGAGCCTCGGCTCGGGATTCATCGTCAGCAGTGACGGCTATATCCTGACCAATGCCCACGTGGTGGACGGCGCGAACGTCGTCACCGTGAAGCTCACCGACAAGCGCGAATTCAAGGCGAAAGTGATCGGCGCCGACAAGCAGTCCGACGTCGCCGTGCTGAAGATCGACTCGAGCAATCTGCCGATCGTGAAGATCGGCGATCCGCGTCAGAGCAAGGTCGGCCAGTGGGTGGTCGCGATCGGTTCGCCTTACGGTTTCGACAACACGGTGACTTCGGGCATCATCAGCGCGAAGTCGCGCTCGCTGCCGAACGAAAACTACACGCCATTCATCCAGACCGACGTGCCGGTGAATCCGGGTAACTCGGGCGGCCCGCTGTTCAATCTGCAAGGCGAAGTGATCGGCATCAATTCGATGATCTATTCGCAGACGGGCGGCTTCCAGGGCCTTTCGTTCGCTATCCCGATCAATGAAGCGATCAAGGTCAAGGACGACATCGTCAAGACCGGCCACGTGAGCCGCGGACGTCTCGGTGTCGCGGTGCAGGGCATGAACCAGACGCTGGCCGATTCGTTCGGTATGCAGAAGCCGCAAGGCGCGCTCGTCAGTTCGGTCGATCCGGGCGGTCCGGCCGCCAAGGGCGGTCTGCAACCGGGCGACGTGATTCTGTCGGTCAACGGCGAACCGGTCAGCGACTCGTCGGATCTGCCGTCGCAAGTCGCGGGTCTGGCGCCGGGTAGCTCGGCCACCGTGCAGGTGTGGCGCGACAAGGCCACTAAAGACCTGAAGGTGACGATCGGCTCGTTGTCGGATGCGAAGGTGGCTTCGGACAAAGCCAATCAGCCGACCCAGTTGCAAGGCCGTCTCGGTATGGCGGTGCGTCCGCTGACGCCGGAAGAAAAGAGCGGCGCGTCGGTGTCGCACGGTCTGCTGGTGCAGCAATCGGGCGGTGCGGCTGAAAGCGCCGGCATCCAGCCGGGCGACGTGATTCTGGCGGTCAACGGCCGGCCGGTCACGAGCGTCGATCAATTGAAGCAGATGATCGCCGGAGCGGGCAACAGCATCGCGTTGCTGATCCAGCGCGACAACGCGCAGATCTTCGTGCCGGTCGATCTCGGCTGAGGTTAAGCGGATCGGCAAGCGAAGAGCCCGGGCGATGGCATGGATGATCGTTTGGCTGTCATGTTGACTGACGCTCTGCCGATCCGCCCGGAAATTGAAGTAAAGCTTGCCGGTCCTTGCACTTACTGCCGAGGGACCGGCATTCGTCACCCGCATCAAACTCGCGAAGAAGGGCGCGCTGCGCCGTATGGCGTGGCGCAGCAGCGGTTTCCAGACGACGCAAACTGATGATTGGCACGCAGGTTGCGTCTGCCTTGATCCGGACCCATTGAGGGACGCCGGACGACAAGGACCTTAAGAAGGAGCGAACCGATGAAAACCCAACGCAATCAGCGAAGGATCGTAGCCGCCGCCGTATGCGCAGCGCTCACGCTCGGTCTGGCGGGCGGTGCTTATGCCCAGGCGAGTGACGTAACGGGCGGCACGACCACCGACGAAAGCAGCGCGGGCAACGCCAACGGTGGCGGCCTGCCGCAAATCCAGCACCAGGGCGACGTCTCGTTCGTGTCGGGCGGCGTCGGTCTCGACGAATCGAAAGCATTGCAGCACGCACAGGGCCAGTGGCCGTTGTCGCTGCGCTTCACCGGCCCCGGCTCTGATTTTCTCGCCGACGTCCACGTGCGTGTTGTCGATGCGCACAACGGCGACGTGCTGAGCGCCACGTCGCGTGGGCCATACATGCTGGTCAAGCTGCGCCCGGGCCGCTACACCGTGCATGCGCAATACAAGGATAACGACCAGACCAAATCGGTGACGGTTCCGGCCAAGGGCACCGCCAAGGCGGCGTTCTACTGGAATACGCAATAAGCAGCTCGCCTCCCTGAACGGCGCCGGGCGAGACGTCCGGGCTGCATTCAGGAAGGTCGCGCAATTGGCTGAAGTTTGGCCGATAATGAAGCCACGGGCGCCCCCCGTGGCTTTTCTGTTTGCACGACCGCACATCAACACGGAGCCGAGACATGAGCGATGCCTTGACACCCCACGGAAGCCCCGGCACCGGCGCAAGCACGGGCGGGCACACCATCGCCATTAGCGGCAACAACCACCGGGTGCGGGTGATTCACGGTGGCGTGACAATGGCCGACACCCAGGCCGGCTTGACGCTCACCGAAACCGGCCTGCCGGACGTGTTCTATTTCCCGCGTGGCGACGTGAACATGGCACGCCTCGAACGCTCAACGCATACGTCGCACTGCCCGTTCAAGGGCGATGCTTCGTACTACCATCTGCGCACCGAAGACGGCCTGATCGAAAACGCCGTGTGGAGCTACGAGACGCCGCTCGAGGCGGCGATACGAATAAAAGGGTATCTCGCGTTTTACGCATCGCGCGTCGACCGTATCGATCAGACGTCCTGACCGGCTGTCGCGCGTTCATCGGGGGAGGCTGCCGTGGAAGTGAACGACGCGTTACGGATTCCGCTTTCGCCGTCCGACGTTTGGGACGCGTTGCAGGACCTCGCCTTGTTGCGTGCCAGCCTTGACAACTGCGAGTCGTTCACGCGACTTGGCCACGGCGAATATGCGCTGACCATGACCGTGCCGCTCGGGCCGTTGCGCGCGCGTTACGAAGCGCGGGCCCATGTCGCCGGCCAGGATTCCGGACCGGCGGACGCGCAGCGCCGCACCATCAACTTCAAGGCGCGAGCCGAGGGTATCGGCGCGTTACGCGGACAGATCGAAGTGAGGTTGCGCGCGGAGGATGGCGCGCATGGCATCGGCAGGGAGCGGAGCACGCGGATCGATTACACGATCTGGGCGACCTCGTCCGGGCCGCTCGCCGAACTGCCCACGCGCCAGCTTGAAAACGCGCTGCATCAACTGGCTGACGATTTTTTCGACGAGTTCGGCGCGGTCGTTCGCGCCAAGCATGGGCAAGGGCCGAACCGTGCACGTGGATCAGGGGCGCGTCGACAGCACGTGTTTCTGCGGCCGATCACGCTCGGTGGCATCGCTCGACGCAACCGTACCGAACATGGCAATGCGTTGACCGGGCGGGCGGCGAGCGCGTCGCATGGGGCATCCCACGGTGTGTCGCATGAGGTCTCGCATCACGACTCCGGTCCGCATGCGGTCCCGAACTGGGCATGGGCGGTGATGATTTTTCTGGTGGCGTTGCTGTTGTATGTGGCGCGTTGGATTAGCGAACAGTGACGGCCTGGCTTGGCTTGATTCGACCACCACCATCGCGACGGATGTGGCTTGGTTACGACTCAGTGAGCCGCTGTAGCGCGGACGCGACTACGAAATCTCGGTCAATCACTACGAACTGCCGTCGAGCACAGGGCGTTTGCGGCCCCTGAACGCTTTATCCGCTTTTGCCGTTCTGGCCGCGTTCGCCGTCACCCGCGCGCCAACCTGTCAAGCGCTTTCATCCGCGCTCACACACCGCGAAACTCCCGCCGCCACGCAGACGGCGAGGTGCGGAACGCCTCCGCGAAATGTTGCCGTAGCGAGGCGGTCGAGCCGAAGCCTGCAATCCCCGCGATCGCTTCCACGGACTCATCCGTGCTTTCCAGCAACTGCTGCGCGCGGGCGAGCCGTTGTGCCAGCAGCCAGGCGCCGACGGTTGCGCCGGTGGCCAGCCGGAAACGTCGCGTAAAAGTGCGGCGGCTCATCAAGGCGCGTTCGGCGAGCGTGTCGAGCGTATGCGTCGCATCCAGATTCACCCTTACCCAATCAAGCAGGCAGGACAGGCGGTCGCCACGTACGTTCGGCGCCACCGGCTGCTGAATGAATTGCGCCTGGCCGCCTTGCCGATGTGGCGGCACGACTAGCCGGCGCGCGACATAGTTCGCGGCCTGCGCGCCGCACATTTTGCGCAGCACGTGCAGACAGCAGTCGAGGCCGGCGGCGGTGCCGGCCGAGGTCACCACGTTGCCGTCGTCGACATAGAGCACGTCGGGATCGAGCCGCACGCACGGATAGCGGCGCGCGAAGTCGTCCGCCCACGCCCAGTGGGTGGAGGCCGGCCGGTTGTCGAGGATGCCGGCCGCCGCCAGCACGAACGCGCCCAGACACAGCCCGACCAGTTGCGCGCCGCGCGCATGGGCGGCGCGCAATGCGTCGAGGAGTGCGGCGGACGGTGTCTCGTTCGGATCACGCCAGCTCGGTACGATGATCGTCTGCGCGTCGGCGAGCGCTTCGAGACCATGCGTAACGGCGATCGAGAAACCGGCCGTGGTGGTCAGCGCGCCAGTTTCGGCCGCACAGACGCGAAAGTCGAAATCGGGCAAGCCGCCGCCGCTGCGGTCTTCGCCGAACACCACGCACGGCACTGAGAGATGGAACGGGCTGATGCGGTCGAACGCGACGACCGCGACAACGTGACGGGGCGCGTCGTCGCGCTCCGCGGTGGAGGAGGTGGGGGTAGCCATCAGTCGCGGTCGCCCTATGAAATCCGACAATATTTCAACGATGGCCCGATTCTAGCGAATCTTGTCATTCGGGTCACTGTCGGGAAAACGGCGGTGGGCGAACAATGCAGTCATCGCCGCTGCCTATGCAGCGCCCGCCCCGGGCCACGCAGCGCGAGCCATATCTGACAGGAGTCTTGCCATGACTACACCGCGCCGTGCACTGATCGTTATCGATGTGCAGAACGAATACGTCACCGGCGATCTGCCGATCGAATATCCGGATGTGCAAACTTCGCTCGCCAACATCGGCCGGGCGATGGACACGGCCCGTGCCGCCGGCGTGCCGGTGGTGGTTGTGCAGAACCTCTCGCCGGCCACCTCTCGGCTATTCGCACGCGGCAGCGTGGGCGCGGAATTGCACCCGGTGGTGGGCTCGCGCGGCCACGATCACCTGCTGGAGAAAACGTTGCCGAGCGCGTTCACCGAGACCGATCTGGCCGAATGGCTCGCCGCGCAGCAGGTCGACACAGTGACGGTGGTCGGCTACATGACCCACAACTGCGATGCGTCGACTATCAACCACGCGGTCCACCTAGGTCTCACCGTCGAATTTCTGCACGACGCGACGGGCTCGGTGCCTTACGCGAACAGCGCGGGTTTTGCGAGTGCGCAGGACATTCACCGGGTGTTCAGCGTGGTGCTGCATTCGCGCTTCGCGGCTGTGGCGAGTACGGACGAGTGGATTGCGGCGGTGAAGGGTGGGGCGCCGCTCGAACGCGGCAACATTTATGCGTCGAACCAGAAGGCGCGGGCTAGTCAGGCGACTGCGTGAAGCCGCTGCAAAGGCCTCTTGTAAGAGCCTCTTGTAAGGGGCGGCCCGCTGTTTCGTAGCGACGCTAACTATCTATTCAGGTAGCTGCCTGAATAGATAGCTCCGCCGCCTTCCCCTTGCGCAACGCCGGGCTCAGCAGCAGCGCATCGAACATCCCGGCGACCATCTGCGCCGCATGTTTGCCGAAATCGGTCGCCTCCGGCAGAAACAGCATATCGCGCAGCGAGCCGCTGACGAACGCATGAACCATCGCCGCCGCGATCCTGGTGTCGAGGTCGGCCGGCATTTGCCCTTTGGAGATCGCATTGCGCAGGCCGCCTTCGATCTTTTTCAGCCCTTCGCGCATATTGGTCTGATAGCGGATCATCACCGGACCCATTTCTTCGACCAGTTCGCACTTCAGAAAGAGGATGTCGAACACTCGCCGGCGGCGCGGGTCGTTGGCGATGTCGCGCAGGCAGACCGTGCAGATTTCCATTAAGCGACCGAGCGGATCGGGTTCATTGGGGTCTTGCGAGGCGGCCTTGAGTTCGTCCAGCGGAAGCAGCACGCGGTCGAACATTTCGGTAAACAGATCGCTTTTGTGCGCGAAGTGCCAATAGATTGCGCCGCGCGTGACGCCGGCCGCCTGCGCGATGTCGGCGAGCGACGTGCGCGATACACCCTTCTCGAAGAAAACCCGTTCGGCCGCGTCGAGAATACTATTGCGCGTCTCCTGCGCCTCTTCTTTGGTTCTTCTGACCATATAGGTGTGACCTGCCCTGATTGTGGGGTTTTCCCGGGCGCTTTTAAGTACGCTCGATGACAATCTGTCTACTGTTAAGCAATTTGCGAGGCGTTCTTGCAGGCCCTCCGGCTGCAAAGAAGTAAACGCACTTTTACATGCATTCGTGGATGTATATATAATAGCATCCCACGATCGGATAGCCCAAGCAGTGACGACCGGTTAATATCCGTCACTGTTGCCTTTCAAAACGCTCTTGCGCCGCGCCCGGATGGGCGGCGCCGTGCGGCATTTCCCCGGTATGGCGCATTTCGCTCAGGATGCCCCTGCAGGTGCGGTTTGCATCCACGGGCTTCCGGTCAGGCGTCGCAAGACGCATGTGTGCGCTGTCGTCCCCGGGGTAGGGATGCGCGCACTTTTTCATTCTCAGTCTTTGACAGAGGTCGCTCCATGCGCGTCGAACGGGTTCCATTCCGCTTAATCAGTGCCGCGACGGCTGCCGTATTGCTGGCAGCGTGCGGACCAAAACAATCTGCCCCGCCGCAACAAACGCCCGAAGTTGGCGTCGTCACCGTCCAGCCGACGGCGGTGCCCGTCGTCACCGAATTGCCGGGCCGCACCAGTGCCTTCCTCGTCGCGCAAGTGCGTGCACGGGTCGACGGCATCGTGCTGCGCCGCGAATTCACGGAAGGTGGCGAGGTCAAGGCCGGTCAGCGTCTGTACAAGATCGATCCGGCGCCCTACATCGCGACGTTGAACAATGCGAAGGCAACGCTGGCGAAGGCCCAGGCCAATCTCGTGTCGACCACCGCGCAAGCCAACCGCTACAAGGTGCTGGTTGCCGCCAACGCGGTCAGCAAGCAGGACTACGACAATGCTGTGGCCTCAGAAGGTCAGGCCGCGGCTGACGTGGCCGCCGGCAAGGCAGCGGTCGATACGGCGCAGATCAACCTCGGCTACACCGACGTAACCTCGCCGGTGACCGGCCAGGTCGGCGTGTCGCAAGTCACGCCGGGCGCTTATGTGCAGGCGAGCGCGGCCACGCTGCTGGCAACGGTCCAGCAACTCGATCCGGTCTACGTGGATCTGACGCAATCCAGCCTCGACGGCCTGAAGCTGCGCCGCGAAGTGCAGGAAGGGCGCCTGAAGACGAGCGGCCCGAACGCTGCCAAGGTCTCGCTGATTCTCGAAGACGGCCGCACCTATTCGGAAAAGGGCAAGCTGCAGTTCACCGACGTGACGGTCGACCAGAGCACCGGTTCGGTGACGGTTCGCGCGATCTTCAAGAACGCGGACAAGGTGTTGCTGCCGGGTATGTTCGTGCGCGCCCGGATCGAAGAAGGCGTCAACGACAATGCGATCGTCGTGCCGCAAGTCGGCATCACGCATGACCAGAAGGGCACGCCTACCGCGCTCGTGGTCAATAGCGCGAACAAGGTCGAATTGCGCCAGCTCGTTACGTTGGGCACGTACGGTTCGAACTGGGTGGTGGAAAGCGGCCTGATGGCCGGCGACCGCGTGATTGTCCAGGGCACCGACAAGGCGCATCCGGGGCAGGAGGTCAAGGCCGTTGCCGCGCAACTTCCCGCCACACCCGCTTCCGACGCATCCGCTCAGGGTGCACCGGCCGCCAGCGGTGCTACGCAGACGGCGCACCCCGCTTCTGCTGCATCGGGCGCGTAATAACAGGGAGCCCGCCACATGGCAAAGTTCTTTATTGATCGCCCAATTTTTGCGTGGGTGATCGCCATTATTCTGATGCTTGCGGGTATCGCGTCGGTCTTTACGTTGCCGATCGCGCAATATCCGACCATCGCACCGCCGGCCGTGCAGATCAGTGCAACGTACCCGGGCGCATCGGCGAAGACGGTGGAAAACACCGTCACGCAGGTGATCGAGCAGCAGATGAGTGGTCTCGACCACTTGCTGTATCTGTCGTCCACTTCGGACGACTCGGGTACGGCAACCATCACGCTGACGTTCGCAGCCGGCACCAATCCTGACATTGCGCAGGTGCAGGTGCAGAACAAGTTGCAACTCGCCACGCCGCTGTTGCCGCAAGCCGTGCAGCAACTCGGGACGAAGGTCACCAAATCGAGCAGCAGCTTCCTGCTCGTGATGGCGTTCAACTCCGAAGACGGCAGCATGAACAAGTACGACCTGGCGAACTACGTCGCGTCGAACGTCGAAGACCCGCTCAGCCGGATCGACGGCGTGGGTACGGTGACGCTGTTCGGCTCGCAGTACGCAATGCGGATCTGGCTCGACGCCAACAAGCTGACCAACTTCGGCCTCACGCCGGTGGATGTGCAGACGGCCTTGCAGGCGCAGAACGTGCAGGTAGCGGGCGGCTCGCTCGGCGGCACGCCGGCGGTGCCGGGGCAAGTGCTGCAAGCAACCATCACGGAAGCCACGCTGCTGAATACGCCTGAACAGTTCGGCAACGTGCTGCTGAAAGTGAATCCGGACGGCTCGCAAGTCCGTATCAAGGACGTGGGCCGTATCGAGCTCGGTGGCGAAAACTACAATTTCGACACCAAGTACAACGGACAGCCGACGGCAGGTTTCGGGATTCAGCTGGCTACCGGCGCGAACGCGCTGGCAACCGCCAAGGCAGTGCGCGCGAAGATCGACGAACTGTCGAAGTACTTCCCGCATGGTCTCGTCGTGAAGTATCCGTATGACACCACGCCGTTCGTGCGCCTGTCGATCGAAGAAGTGGTCAAGACGCTGCTCGAAGGTATCGTGCTGGTGTTCCTGGTCATGTACCTGTTCCTGCAGAACCTGCGCGCCACGTTGATCCCGACGATCGCCGTGCCGGTGGTGCTGCTGGGCACGTTCGCGGTCATGGGTCTGGTGGGCTTCTCGATCAACACGCTGTCCATGTTCGGGCTCGTGCTGGCCATTGGCTTGCTGGTGGACGATGCGATCGTGGTGGTGGAAAACGTCGAGCGGGTGATGCAGGAAGAGGGCTTGTCGCCTCGAGATGCCACTCGCAAGGCGATGGACCAGATTACCGGCGCGCTGGTCGGCGTGGCGCTCGTGCTGTCGGCGGTGTTCGTGCCGGTGGCGTTCTCGGGCGGTTCGGTCGGGGCCATTTACCGGCAGTTCTCGCTGACGATCGTGGCGGCGATGGTGCTGTCCGTGCTGGTCGCATTGATTCTGACGCCGGCGCTGTGCGCAACGATCCTCAAGCCGATCGAAAAGGGCCACGAGGAAAAAACCACCGGTTTCTTCGGCTGGTTCAACCGCACGTTCAACAAGAGCCGCGACAAGTATCACTCTGGCGTTCACCACGTGATCAAGCGCTCGGGCCGTTGGCTGATCATCTACATGGTGGTGATCCTCGCGGTCGGTCTGCTGTTCGTGAAGTTGCCGAAGTCGTTCCTGCCTGACGAGGACCAGGGCACGATGTTCGTGCTGGTGCAAACGCCGTCCGGGTCGACCCAGGAAACCACGGCGCGCGCGCTGAAGGACGTTTCCGACTACCTGCTCAACGGCGAGAAGAGCATCGTCGAATCGACCTTCACGGTGAACGGCTTCAGCTTCGCCGGCCGCGGCCAGAATGCGGGTCTCGTGTTCGTACGGATGAAGGACTACGCCGAGCGTCAGCATTCGGATCAGAAGGTGCAGGCGCTGGTTGGCCGTCTCTTCATGCATTTCTCGGGCTACAAGAATGCACTGGTGTATCCGGTGAATCCGCCGTCGATTCCCGAACTCGGCACGGCTGCCGGCTTCGACTTCGAACTGCAGGATCGCGCCGGTATCGGCCACGAGAAGCTGATGCAAGCTCGCAACATGCTGTTGGGCATGGCCTCGAAAGATCCGGCGCTGGCTCAGGTGCGTCCGAACGGCCTGAACGATACGCCGCAGTTCAAGGTGGCCATCGACCACGAGAAGGCTTCCGCGCTCGGCGTGTCGCTGTCGGCGATCGACCAGACGTTCTCGATCGCATGGGCGTCGCAGTACGTGAACAACTTCCTCGATATCGACGGCCGGATCAAGAAGGTGTATCTGCAAGGCGACGCACCGTTCCGGATGAAACCGGAAGACCTGAACGCCTGGTACGTGCGCAATACGGCGGGCACCATGGTGCCGTTCTCGTCGTTCGCCAGCGGCTCGTGGGGCTACGGTTCGCCGAAGCTCGAGCGTTACAACGGTATCTCGGCGGTGGAAATTCAGGGTGCGGCAGCGGCGGGCAAGTCGACGGGTCAGGCCATGACGGCCATGGAAGCACTCGTGGCGAAGCTGCCGGCGGGTATCGGCTACGAATGGACGGGCCTGTCGTTGCAGGAACGCCAGTCCGGTTCGCAGGCGCCGATTCTGTACGGCATCTCGATCCTGGTGGTGTTCCTCTGTCTCGCGGCGCTGTATGAAAGCTGGTCGATCCCGTTCTCGGTGATCATGGTGGTGCCGCTCGGCGTGATCGGCGCACTGCTGGCCGCTACGCTGCGCGGGCTCGAGAACGACGTGTTCTTCCAGGTGGGGCTGTTGACCACGGTGGGGCTGTCGGCGAAGAACGCGATTCTGATCGTGGAATTTGCCCGCGACCTGCAGGTTAAGGAGGGGATGGGGCCGGTCGAGGCCGCGCTCGAAGCAGCGCGTCTGCGATTGCGTCCGATTCTGATGACCTCGCTCGCGTTCATTCTCGGCGTGATGCCGCTCGCGATCAGTAACGGCGCGGGTTCGGCCAGCCAGCACGCAATCGGTACCGGCGTGATCGGCGGGATGTTGACGGCGACCTTCCTCGCGATTTTCATGATCCCGATGTTCTTCGTCGTGATTCGCGCGAAGTTCGGCGGCGAGAAGGAAGATCCGGATGAGGCGCTCGCACACTACAACCAGCACCATCCGCATGACGGTCAAGGTGGCGGGTCGGCTGATGAAGGCTCGGGCAAGGACGGACATTGAGATGCAAAAACACTCTTTGATTGCAGTGGCGGTTGCGCTGTTCGCCGCGGGTTGCACGATGGCGCCGAAGTATCAACGCCCGGCTGAACCCGTGACGGGCACCTTCCCGGCCGGCGGCGTGTATGACACGCAGCCGGGCGCGACCCAGCCGGGTGCGGGGCAAACGGGCACGTCGACTGCGGCGCGTAGCGCCAGCGGCCAGGCTGCGGCCGATATCGGCTGGCGTGACTTCTTTGTCGACCCGCGCATGCAGCGGTTGATCGAGATCGCGCTGAAAAACAACCGCGATCTGCGCGTGTCGGTACTGAACATGCAGGCGTCGGCGGCGCAGTACCGCATCGTTCGTGCGGGGCTGTTCCCGACGCTCGACGCTGCGGCTTCGCAGACCAAATCGCGTACGCCGAAAGAACTGGTTTTCAACAACCAGACAATCTCGAACACGTACTCGGTGGGTCTGAACGCTTCCTGGGAAATCGACTTCTTCGGGCGCATTCAAAGCCTGAAGGATCAGGCGTTGGCGCAGTACCTGGCCACCACTCAGGCACGCAAGGCGGCGGAAATCTCGCTGGTTTCGCAAGTCGCGGATCAGTACCTGACGGTGCTCGAGCTCGACGATCTGCTGACGGTGACGCAGAACACGCTGAAGACGTCGCAGGAGTCGTATCGGATCGCCAAGCTGCAATTCGATAACGGCACGGGTTCGGAACTCGATTTGCGGCAATCGCAAACCGTGGTCGAACAGGCCAACGCGAACCTGCAGGCGCAGGCGCGTCTGCGCGCCCAGGGTGAGAACGCACTGGTGCTGTTGCTCGGTGAGCCCTTGCCTGCCGATTTGCCGCCGGGTCTGACGTTGAACGACCAGAATCTCCTCACGGATATTCCGGCCGGATTGCCGTCCGATCTGCTGACACGTCGCCCGGACATCATGGAGGCCGAAGAGAACTTGCTGGCGGCCAACGCGAACATCGGTGCGGCGCGTGCGGCGTTCTTCCCGAAGGTCTCGCTGACAGGCAGCTTCGGCACGCTGAGCCCGTCGCTCGGTGGCCTGTTCAAGCCGGGTTCGGCGGCGTGGAGCTTTGCGCCGTCGATCACGCTGCCGATCTTCGAAGGCGGGCAGAACCTTGCCAACCTCGATCTCGCCAATATCCAGAAGAAAGTCCAGATCGCGACGTATGAAAAGGCGATCCAGACGGCCTTCCGCGAAGTGGCGGACGGACTGGCGGCACGCGGCACGTACGATCAGCAGATCCAGGCGCTGGAGCGCAATACCTTTGCTGAACAGCGTCGACTGGATCTGTCGAACTTGCGTTATACGAACGGCGTCGACAGCTATCTGTCGGTGTTGACCGCGCAGACCGATCTGTACTCGTCGCAGCAGTCGTTGATCACCGCGCGCATGCAGCGTCTCCAGAACCTGGTTGATTTGTACCAGGCACTGGGCGGCGGCTGGATCCAGCGGGCCGGCGAGCAGCCGCGTCCGGCGGATGCGCCGGTCGACTACGGCGCGGCAAGTGCGCCGGTGGCGGCTTCGGCAGCCACTGCGGGCTAAACGTCTTATAGACTCGCAATAGCTGGCGGGCAGGGTGGTTTCCGGTTTCAGGGAAGCCGTCTTGCGCAGCCGGAAATAAAAAACGCCACGGCATGCCGTGGCGTTTTTTATTTCCGCAGAGCGTGTGTGGCTTTAGCGACCCTTGGCACCTCAAGCACCGCAGCGACCCCAGTCGCGCGGCGCTGGTTCCACAGTCAGACGCTCAGTGCAGATCTACCGCACGCAGCATCTCGTCGCGCGGCGGCTCATTACCGCCGCGTCCGTCGAAATCATGTCCGGCCTTGCGGATTTCGCACTGCGCCTTCTTCTCGCTCTTCACACCGTTGAAGATCAGGTTCAGCACGACCGCCGACACCGACGCCAGCAAGATCCCGCTATGCAACAGCGGCGACAGCGCCGGCGGCAGCTTGGAGAAAAATTGCGGCGATACCACCGGCACCAGACCCATGCCGATACTCACCGCGACGATGAACAGGTTGTGGTGGTTCTTCACGAAGTCGACCTTGGCCAGCACCTTGATGCCGTTTGCCGCCACCATGCCGAACATCACGATGCCCGCACCGCCGAGCACGAAGGCCGGCACCGAAGCAACCACCTGCGCCATCTTCGGGAACAGGCCCAGCAGCACCAGGATCACGCCGCCCATTGCGCAGACAAAGCGGCTCTTCACACCCGTCACGCCGATCAGGCCGACGTTCTGCGAGAACGAGGTATGCGGAAACGAGTTGAAGATGCCGCCGATCAGCGTGCCCAGACCGTCGACGCGCAAACCACGCACCAACGTCTTCTGATCTACCGGACGATCCACCATGTCGCCGACCGCGAGGAACATGCCGGTCGATTCGATGAAGGTGACGAACATCACGGTGACCATCGTCGCGATCGCGAGCGGATCGAAATGCGGCAGGCCGAAGTGGAACGGCATCACAATGCCGACCCACGGTGCGTGCGTGACGCCGTCCATGTTCACGCGGCCAAGCGCCAGCGCGATGATGAAACCTGCAACGATGCCGAGCAGCACCGAGATATTGGCGAGGAAGCCCTTGGCGAATTTGTTGATCAGCAGGATCAGCATCAACACGAGGAGCGACAGGCCCAGATAGACCGGGTTGCCGTAATCAGGATTGCCCACGCCACCGGCCGCCCAGTTGATGCCCACTTCCATCAGCGAGAGGCCGATCACCGAGATCACCACGCCGATAACCACCGGTGGGAAGAAGCGCAGCAGCTTGCCGACCGCCGGCGCGAGCAGGATGCCGATGATACCGGCCGCGATCGTCGAGCCGAAGATGTCGAGAATGCCGAGCGAGGGATTGGTGCCGATCGCGACCATCGGACCGACAGCCGCGAACGTGCAGCCCATGATGACCGGCAGACGGATGCCGAAGATCCACAGACCGAGGGTCTGAATCAGCGTGGCGATGCCGCAGGAAAACAGATCGGCGCTGATCAGGAACGCGATCTGGTCTTTCGGCAATTTCAGCGCCGCACCGATGATCAGCGGCACCGCAACTGCGCCTGCGTACATCACCAAAACGTGCTGAATGCCGAGCGTCAGCAACTGGCCCGCGGGCAGTCGCTCGTCGCACGGGTGAACCGTGTTCGATTGCATTTTGTCTCTCTCCACCATCTCGTTTTGGGATAGCTCCAAGGTATGCGGAACGAAAAGGTGCAACAAGACCACTGGGGCCTATTCCGGCATTCCCGGTGACGATATGGGTGAGGCCTATTTGAAAGCCAAAAGAAATGCGTGCGCCGCACAAATCGGCCGTCAGCCCCTTGCAGCAGCGACGTGCGCTCACGCGCCGCTCGCGCCCTTCTAAACGAGATATGTGTGAGAATCAATGAGGTGTATCTCGCTCGCCACATAGTGCTATTTTGATGTGGCTCGCTGCGTGGCGGGGTTAACCCGCGATTCCGGGTTTTCTGCGTGCGTTCGGACTCGTTTCCAAAATCGCGCTGCGGAGACGGAAAATACGTCGTTCCAGGCACCTTTCGCGTGCTTATCCCCAAGCTCAAATTGACGTTCTATCATCCATGAGTTTTCTTGGCATCGACCTCGGCACCGGTTCCCTCAAAGTAGCAATCGTCGACGAAAGCGGCCGCGAGCAGGCAGCGGCGAGTGTCGCGTATGCACTCGAAACGCCGCATCCGGGGTGGGCGGAAATCTCGGTGCACACCTGGTGGCGCGCGCTAGGCGAAGCGGCGGCGCGTTTGCCTGAGGATTGGCGCCGCGAGGTGCGGGCAATCGGCTTCTCCGGACAGATGCACGGTGTCGTGCTGATCGACGCCGATGGCGAAGCTGTGCGCCCCGCGATGCTTTGGCCCGACACGCGCGCGTTGGACCTGCTCGATCAATGGCCCGAGCCGCAGCCGAATCCTGTTGCGCCCGGCATGGCGGGTCCTTTGCTGCGCTGGATCGTGCAGAACGAACCGCAGTCCGCGCGCAAGACACGTTGGGCGTTGCAACCGAAGGATTGGCTGCGTGTCGCACTGGGCGGCGCCGTCGCAACCGATCCATCCGACGCCTGCGCGACGGCGCTCGCGGATCCTGCGGGTGTGTGGGATCGGGCGTTGCTTGAGCGGCTCGAATTGCCGCATGAATGGTTTGCGCCGCTTGCGCCTTCCTATGCTGCGGGCGGTGTTTTGTCGCAGAAAGCTGCGCAGGAACTGGGTTTGCGAGCCGGCATCGTGCTCGCGATTGGCGCCGCGGATACCCCATGTGCCGCGCTCGGCAGTGGTCTCGCCAGTGACGGCGACGCGTTGCTCACCACTGGCACCGGCGGACAAATCGTCGTGCTCGCCGAACACGCGCCGCAAGCCGTGAAAGGCTTGCATCGCTATCGCGCCGCGAGCGATCACTGGTATCGGATGGCGGCGATGCAAAACGTCGGCGTCGCGCTTGAACGCGTGCGCGGCTGGCTCTCGTATGAATGGGCCGATGCTTATCGTGATGCGTTTGGTGATGCGACAAGCGCCGCGCCAGGCCTCACCTTCCTGCCGTACCTCACCGGCGAGCGCACCCCGTGGCTCAACCCGTCCGCTCGTGGCGGTTGGCTTGGCCTTGCACTCGACCACACGCGCGGCACGATGATGCGCGCCGCATTCGAAGGCGTCGCGTTCTCGCTGCGCGCCGGGCTCGACGCGATCCGCGCGAGCGGCGCGACGGTGACGACATTGAAACTCGCAGGCGGTGGTTCAGTCGATGCACGCTGGCGGCAGTTGCTTGCCGATGCGCTGAACGTCGAGCTCCATGCCGTGGATTGTCCGAACGCGGCGCCGCGTGGCGCGGCCATTCTCGGCGGATTGGCGAGCGGGCATTGGCACGCGAGCGACCTCGCCGCGCTTGCGCCAGGCGCGACGCGCGTGGCCGGGCCACAAGGCGATGCGGCGCTCGCCGAACGTTACGCGCGCTTTCTCGATCTGTATGGCCGCGTCGAATCATGGTTCGGCGAAACTCCGCTTCGGTGACCAACGCGATGTCAGCTACAGACAATGCCGCGACGTACTTTGCAATACCATGACGACTTTCGCGCGCTAAGTTAGAGGGGGTACCTGATGCCGGACGAGAGCAACATCGTCCGTTCACAGCCTGGCAAACGAAATAACCGCAGCAGCCGAACCGCGATATCGGTACGTCGCGCGATATCTCACCGCGACGTGCCAGAGCATTCACAGATTCACAGGAGCATTCACGATGAAAACCAAAGCAGCAATCGCATGGAAAGCCGGCGCCCCGTTGACGATCGAAGAGGTGGATCTCGAAGGTCCGCGTGCCGGTGAAGTCCTGATCGAAGTGAAGGCGACGGGGATCTGCCACACCGATTACTACACGCTCTCAGGCGCCGATCCGGAAGGCATCTTCCCGGCGATTCTCGGCCACGAAGGCGCGGGCGTGATCGTCGATGTCGGTCCGGGCGTCGGCACGCTTAAAAAAGGCGACCACGTCATTCCGCTCTACACGCCGGAATGCCGCCAGTGCAAATTCTGCCTGTCGCGCAAGACCAATCTTTGCCAGGCGATCCGTTCGACGCAAGGCCGCGGCCTGATG
>NZ_DASRSY010000206.1:0-11340 GCF_035656215.1 Paraburkholderia sp. | reverse complement strand
CATGATTGAAACGACCGATTCGCTGCGCGATTGCCTCGCGCCAGCGAAACTCAACCTCTTCCTGCACATCACCGGCCGTCGGCCAGATGGCTATCACACGCTGCAAACCGTCTTCCAGTTGCTCGACTGGGGCGACACCCTGCACTTCAAGCGGCGCGACGACGGCCTCATCACGCGCAGCACCGAAATCGCCGACGTACCGGCGGAACACGATCTCACCGTGCGTGCAGCGGCGCTCCTGAAGGCGCATACGGGCTCGCCCCAGGGTGTCGATATCGAAATCGACAAGCGCCTGCCGATGGGCGCGGGCCTCGGCGGCGGCAGCTCCGACGCGGCCACCACGCTGCTCGCGCTGAATCGTCTCTGGAAGCTCGATTTACCGCGCCTGGAATTGCAGGCGCTGGCGTTGAAACTCGGCGCGGACGTGCCGTTTTTTATTTTTGGAAAGAATGCATTCGCCCAGGGTGTTGGAGAAGCTTTAGACGTTGTACAATTGCCGCCGCGTCATTTCCTGGTAGTGACGCCGAGGGTTCATGTTCCGACTGCAGCGATTTTCTCTGAAAAAACGTTGACGAGAGACTCGAAACCCCTCATAATTACGGACTTTCCTGCAGAACTTAGCTGCAACACTGAATGGCCAGAAAGTTTTGGCCGGAATGACATGCAGCAGGTTGTCGTGGGAAAATACGCGGAAGTAGCGCAAGTGCTGCGATGGTTTGAGAACATTGCACCAGCGCGGATGTCTGGATCAGGTGCAAGTGTATTTGCAGCGTTCCGTAGCAAAGCTGAAGCAGAAGCGGCGCAAGCCAAACTGCCAGGCGAATGGAGCAGCGCAGTAACTGCAAGTCTCGATCAGCATCCACTCTTTACTTTCGCGTCATAAGTTTTGCATCGTCGAACGTTCCCTCGTTCGGCGAAGCTCAAAGTTAGTGTAGGGGAGTCGCCAAGTTGGTTAAGGCACCGGATTTTGATTCCGGCATTCGAAGGTTCGACTCCTTCCTCCCCTGCCAAAAATTCTCGCATTTCCCTCGCCCCCAGCCTGAAGTAGGTGCACGATGAGCAGCCATGACGGCCTGATGGTTTTTACTGGCAACGCAAATCCCGCGCTTGCACAGGAAGTCGTCAAAATCCTCGGTATTCCCCTCGGCAAAGCAATGGTTAGCCGTTTCTCGGACGGTGAAATCCAGGTCGAGATTCAGGAAAACGTGCGTGGCAAGGATGTCTTCGTCCTGCAGTCCACCTGCGCGCCGGCGAATGACAATCTGATGGAACTGATGATCATGGTCGATGCGCTCAAGCGCGCATCCGCTGGCCGGATCACCGCAGCCATCCCCTACTTCGGTTATGCCCGTCAAGATCGACGCCCGCGTTCGGCGCGCGTCGCCATCTCGGCGAAGATTGTGGCGAACATGCTGGAAATCGCCGGCGTCGAGCGGATCATTACGATGGATCTGCACGCCGACCAGATTCAAGGCTTCTTCGACATCCCGGTCGACAATATCTACGCTACGCCCGTGCTGCTCGGCGATCTGCGCAAGCAGAACTACGAGAACCTGCTGGTCGTTTCGCCGGACGTCGGCGGCGTGGTGCGTGCCCGTGCATTGGCCAAGCAACTGAATTGCGATCTCGCGATCATCGACAAACGCCGTCCGAAGGCGAACATTGCCGAAGTGATGAACATCATCGGTGAAGTCGAAGGCCGCACCTGCGTGATCATGGACGACATGGTCGACACCGCAGGTACGCTTTGCAAGGCAGCTCAGGTTTTGAAGGAACGCGGTGCGAAGCAGGTGTTCGCTTACGCCACCCACCCGGTTCTGTCGGGCGGTGCAGGCGAGCGTATCGCAGCTTCGGCACTCGACGAACTCGTTGTTACCGATACGATCCCGCTCGGCGAAGAAGCCCGCTCGTGCGCCAAGATCCGTTCGTTGACCAGCGCCGGCCTGCTTGCCGAAACGTTCTCGCGGATTCGCCGCGGCGACTCGGTGATGTCGCTGTTCGCTGAAAGTTAAGTATTTGCGAAGGCGCAACGTGCATTGCAGTACCGCACGCTGCGCTTTTGCACAATTGGCATGAACGAACGAAGGTTCGTGCCATCGCTCTGGGGCCTCAGCCATAACGGCTTGGAGGCCCCGTTTTTACTGCCTGGTCGCGGGCAGTGCATTGGAGATTCAACATGAAAGTAGTCGCTTTCGAGCGTTCCCTGCAAGGTACGGGTGCGAGCCGCCGCCTGCGTATCTCGGGCAAGACCCCGGGCATCGTATATGGCGCTGGTGCTGACACGCAATTGGTCGAACTGGACCACAACGCACTGTGGCACGCGCTGAAGAAAGAAGTTTTCCACTCGTCGATCCTCGAATTGGAAGTGGCCGGCAAGTCGCAACAGGTTCTGCTGCGCGACGTGCAATACCATCCGTTCCGTCAGCTCGTGCTGCACGTGGACTTCCAACGTGTCGACGCGAAGAAGAAGCTGCACACCAAGGTGCCGCTGCACTTCATGAACCAGGAAACCAACCCGGCAGTTAAGCTGTCGAGCGCGGTGATCTCGCACGTCCTCAACGAAATCGAAATCGAGTGCCTGCCGTCGGCACTGCCGGAATTCCTCGAAGTCGATCTCGCGACGATCGAAGCTGGTCACTCGCTGCACGCCAAGGACATCGTCCTGCCGGCAGGCGTTGTACTGGTTGCTCACGTTGAAGCAGAAAACCCGGTCATCGCAGCTGCAACGATCCCGGCTGGCGCAATCGCTGAAAGCGACGCCGCTGCTACTGAAGGCGAAGGCGAAAAGCCGGCTGCTTAAGTTGCACTGAGCGAGCAATCCTCTCGATCCGTTTCAATGAAACGGTCGACGTGACCCGCCGAGGTTCTCCCCGGCGGGTTTTTTTTCGGTTTTTTTCGGCTCGGCCGCATTCGGCTTCCGGGCCAGATGGACCTACGCAATCATGATCAAGCTGATCGTCGGGCTCGGCAATCCGGGCGCCGAATATACCGCGACGCGCCACAACGCCGGCTTCTGGCTAGTCGATCAATTGGCGCGCGAAGCAGGTACGACGCTGCGCGATGAACGACGCTTCCACGGTTTCTACGCGAAGGCGCGGCTTCACGGCGAAGAAGTGCACCTGCTGGAACCACAGACGTATATGAACCGCTCGGGACAATCGGTCGTGGCGGTCGCGCAGTTCTTCAAGATTCTTCCGGACGAAATTCTGGTCGCACACGACGAACTCGATATGTCGCCCGGCAGCGTCAAGCTAAAGCTAGGCGGCGGCAGCGGCGGCCATAACGGGCTGAAGGACATCACCGCGCATCTGTCATCGCAACAGTATTGGCGGCTGCGAATCGGCATCGGCCATCCGCGCGACCTGATTCCCGTAAGCGCGCGCGCCGGCGCCAAGCCGGACGTCGCCAACTACGTACTGAAGCCGCCGCGACGGGAAGAACAGGATGTGATCGATACGTCGATCGAACGTGCGCTGGCCGTGATGCCGCAGATCATCAAAGGCGAGCTCGAGCGGGCGATGATGCAACTGCATCGCAATCCCTGAGCGTTCCTCGTCCACACGCCCGCGCCCACGTCCGTTTCGCCGTTTCGCCGTTTCGCCGTTTGACCGTTTCGCCATCGACAGGAGAATCGCTTGAGCCGCTACTGGAGTGACATCGTTCACCGTCTGACGCCGTATGTGCCGGGCGAACAGCCCGTGGCCGCGCATCCGGTGAAGCTGAACACCAACGAGAATCCATATCCCCCGTCGCCGCGCGTGCTTGAGGCGATCCGGCAGGAACTGGGCGATGCGGGCGAGTCGCTGCGGCGCTATCCCGACCCGACGGCGCGCAAGTTGCGCGAAACGGTTGCCGCGTACCATGGCATTCGACCGGAGCAGGTGTTCGCCGGCAACGGCTCGGACGAAGTGCTCGCGCTCACGTTTCAGGCCTTGCTGAAACACGATAAACCGTTGCTGTTCCCGGATATCACGTACAGCTTCTACCCGACCTACGCGCGACTCTTTGAAGTCGACTATCGGACCATCGCGCTCGACGACAGCTTCGCCATCCATGTCGACGACTACACAGCGCCTAACGGCGGCGTACTGTTCCCAAATCCGAACGCGCCGACCGGACGACCACTGCCGCTCGCCGATATCGAGCGTCTGGTGGCAAGAAACACCGAATCGGTCGTGGTAGTCGATGAGGCCTATGTCGATTTCGGCGCCGAATCGGCCATCACGCTGATCGACCGCTATCCCCACCTGCTGGTCATTCAAACGGTATCGAAGTCGCGTTCGCTGGCCGGCATGCGCGTCGGCCTTGCGTTCGGCAATCCGGGGCTGATCGACGCGCTGAACCGAGTGAAGGACAGCTTCAATTCGTATCCGCTCGACCGGCTGGCGCAAGTCGCGGCCGTCGCTGCATACGAGGACGATGCATGGTTCCGCGACAACTGCGCCAAAGTGATTGCTAGCCGTGAGCGGCTGGCGGCAGGCTTGACGGCACTGGGCTTCGAGGTGGTGCCGTCGGCGGCGAATCTGCTGTTCGCGCGCCACGAAGGCTACGATGCAGCGACGCTCGTGGCACGGCTAAGGGAGAAGGAAATCTTCGTGCGCCACTTCAAAGCGGCACGAATCGACCAGCATCTGCGAATCTCGGTCGGTACCGATGCCGAATGCGACATTCTGCTGGATGCCCTGCGCGACATCTTCAGCGCTTACGTCGGATGACGATCGGATAACGATCGGAATAACTTCGCGCGCAACACAAAACGTTGCGGCAAAGGAAAACGGCGAGGCAGGCGCCTCGCCGTTTTCCATCATTCAACGCTCACGCGCCCTTCGCAACCTGCAGCGCGTGGTACTTCGCCATCAAACCTTCCGCCGTCTCCAGGTGCTCAGGGTCGCGCGGAATACACTCGACCGGGCAGACCTGAATACACTGGGGTTCGTCGAAATGGCCGACACACTCGGTGCATTTCTTCGGGTCGATCACGTAGATTTCCGGGCCCATCGAAATCGCGTCGTTCGGGCACTCGGGCTCGCACACGTCGCAATTGATGCACTCGTCGGTAATCATCAAGGCCATACTTCTCTCACTTCGCGCCGGCCGAAGCCAGCTTTAATCCGTCAATCCGACAGTTTACGCCGGTTACGGCTGTCCCGCCGAGACACCGTCGTCCGGATCCAGCGCGGCAACCTTCTCCTTCAGCCATTTTTCGACCGACGGGAACACGAACTTGCTGACGTCGCCGCCCAGTTGCGCGATTTCACGCACGATGGTGCCGGAGATGAACTGATATTGATCGGACGGCGTCATGAACATAGTCTCGACGTCCGGCAGCAGATAGCGGTTCATGCCGGCCATCTGGAACTCATATTCGAAGTCCGAGACGGCGCGCAGGCCGCGCACGATCACTCGAGCGTTATTGCTGCGGACAAAGTCTTTCAATAGCCCTTTGAAGCTCATCACCTGAACGTTCGGGTAGTGCCCGAGCACTTCATGAGCGATGTCGAGACGCTCTTTCAGCGTGAAGAACGGCTTCTTGTTGCGGCTATCGGCAACGCCCACCACCAGCGTGTCGAAAATGCTCGACGCGCGTCGAACGAGGTCTTCGTGACCGCGCGTCAGCGGGTCGAACGTGCCCGGGTACACGGCGACTACCATGAGACTTCTCCTCTCTTCAGACAAAGGGGCACGTCAAAGCGTCCACACGACGCATTTGGCACCGACCGCACGCGTGACGGTAACCGCCCGCTGCTTGTTTTGGAACGCGCATTATTCCTTATTTTCGCGCTGCAGCAAATGAAAGTGGACAGCGCCCGCTTTGCCTTGCCGCACGATCTCCCAGCCGGCGAGCGTTTCGTTCCCATCGAGTTCGAGCGCGTCGCCTGCTTCTACATACAGAAAGCCTTCAGGGCTCAACAACGGCACGGCCAGCGCAAGCGCCTTGTCGAGCAGATCGCCATCGAACGGCGGATCGAGGAAAACGACGTCGAACGATCCTGGTGCGAGACTCGCCGCGAGCCGCAAGCCGTCGGCTTCCGCGATTTCGATCGTACGCGCCGACAGGCGCTCCTGGTTCGAGCGCAATTGGCCGGCGGCCCGCGCGTTGCGCTCGACCATCAACACTCGCGCCGCGCCGCGCGAGGCTGCCTCGAAGCCGAGCGCACCGCTGCCGGCGAACAGATCGAGGCAGCGCTGGCCCTCCAGCCATTGGCCGAGCCAGTTGAACAGTGTTTCGCGCACGCGATCGGGCGTGGGGCGCAGGCCGTCGAGGTTAAGCACGGGCAGCGGCGTGCGCTTCCAGTCGCCGCCGATGATACGGATAGCGTGCGGCTTGCCGCCTTTGGACGAAGCGCCATGGGCGCGTGAAGGAGCAGAACGGGGCATGCAGTTTCGATTACGTTATGGAGGTGCCCGCGACGCCGATGCATGCGGGCTGGAGCGCCAACGTTACCACAGGGGCGCACGACGTCCAGCCTGGCCGTTCGGCCAATACGACGGGCGGCGGCGCGCCTGATAAAATGTGCGGCTTCCAGCGCCTTGCATCCCGCATCGCAACGCTGCCTGCCGCTCCCACCGGGCTCGTCCCGGCTGCGCGCCTCGGCGCGCGCTCTCACCACGCCAGATCATGTTCAGCTTTTTCAAACGATTCAAGGGTTCGAAAGAGTCCGATAACGCGCCAGAAGAATCGCAGACGGCGCCGGAAGCCTTCGCGCCCGAACCCGTCGTAGAAGCGCCGGCAGTGCCCGTCGCGCCGTCGGCGCCGCGGCCGGTTGCTCCGGTGAGCGTCGATACGCAGCCGGCTGCCGCTCAGCCCGCAAATGAGCCTGAACCCGAAGCTCCGGCGCCCGAAACCGTCGAAATCGTCCCGCCGCCCATACTGGACGCGAGCGCGAAGCGCTCGTGGCTGACTCGCCTGAAGACCGGCCTGTCGAAAACGAGTTCGAGCCTGACCGGCATTTTCGTCGGCGCGAAGATCGACGAGGATCTGTACGAAGAACTCGAAACCGCGCTGCTGATGTCGGATGCAGGGGTCGAAGCCACCGAGTTTCTGCTCGAATCGCTGCGCGAGAAAGTGCGCACCGAGCGCCTCACCGATCCTCAGCAGGTGAAAGTGGCGCTGCGCACGCTGCTGATCGACCTGCTCAAGCCGCTGGAAAAGTCGCTGATGCTCGGCCGCGCACAACCGCTGGTCATGATGATCGCGGGCGTCAACGGTGCGGGCAAAACCACCAGCATCGGCAAGCTCGCCAAGCATCTGCAAAGCTTCGATCAGTCGGTGCTGCTGGCTGCGGGCGACACCTTCCGCGCCGCCGCGCGCGAGCAACTGGCAATCTGGGGCCAGCGCAACAACGTAACGGTGGTGTCGCAGGAAAGCGGCGACCCGGCAGCCGTGATTTTCGACGCGGTAGGCGCCGCGCGTGCGCGCAAGATCGACGTCATGATGGCGGACACGGCCGGGCGCCTGCCGACCCAGTTGCATCTCATGGAAGAACTGCGCAAGGTGAAGCGGGTGATCGGCAAGGCGCAAGATGGCGCACCGCATGAGGTGCTGCTGGTGATCGATGCGAACACTGGCCAGAATGCCCTCACGCAAGTGAAAGCTTTCGACGACGCGCTCGGCCTCACCGGCCTGATCGTCACCAAACTCGACGGCACAGCGAAGGGCGGCATTCTCGCGGCAATCGCGCGTCAGCGCCCTATCCCGGTGTACTTCATCGGCGTCGGCGAAAAGGTCGAAGACCTGCAGCCGTTCAGCGCGGAAGAGTTTTCGGACGCGTTGCTGGGCGGTTAAACACTGCAACGGTCGTCGCGGAACCAGAAAAAAGGGCGCCTTCCGAGCGCCCTTTTTTCATTCAAACCACAGTATCATTCCGCGTCGGGCTGAACACCAGGCGCCGCACGAGCGAACGCGTCGAGTTGCATCGCGTGATCGTAGATGCGCTGAATCGTCGGAAACTTCGCCGTGTCGACCTTGAAGCGCTGGGCGTTGAACACCTGCGGAATCAGACATGCGTCGGCCAACGTAGGGGTGTCGCCGAAGCACAGCTTGCCGGTGCGCGGATCGCCCGCCAGATGCGCGTCGAGCGTCGCAAAGCCCGCTTCGATCCAATGCCTGTACCACGCGTCTTTCGCGTCGTCATCCACACGCAGCGTATGTTTCAGGTATTTCAGCACGCGCAGATTGTTTATCGGATGAATCTCGCACGCCACCTGCAACGCTACCGAGCGCACATACGCGCGTTCGGCCGGCGTGCCGGGCAATAGCGGCGGCTCGGGATGCGTTTCCTCCAGATACTCGATGATCGCGAGCGACTGCGGCATCACTTCGCTGCCGTCGACGAGCGTGGGCACGATACCGTCCACATTCACCTTGCGGTACTCGGACTTCAACTGCTCACCGCCGTCGCGCACGAGGTGTACCGGCACGTACTCGTACGGCAGATTTTTCACGTTCAGCGCGATGCGCACGCGATAGGACGCCGAGCTACGGAAATAGCTGTAAAGCTTCATGTTGTGTGTCTCCTCCAACCGCTCTTCAGACGACGCGTACGCTGAGCTCGCCGAGCCCGTCTACGCCGCCTTTCATGAGGTCGCCCTGCACCACTGCCCCGACACCTTCCGGCGTGCCGGTGAAAATCAGATCGCCCGGTTGCAGTTCGAACAGCGTCGACAGATAGGCGATTGTCTCAGCCACCGACCAGATCAGTTGCGACACGTCCGAGTTCTGCTTTTCCTCACCGTTCACCGACAACCAGATCGCGCCCTTCCCGACATGGCCGACCGTCGTTGCCGGATGGATCGGGCCGAGCGGCGCCGAGTGATCGAAACCCTTCGCGGTGTCCCACGGACGGCCCAGCTTCTTCGCTTCGGCCTGCAGATCGCGGCGCGTCATGTCGAGACCGAGCGCATAGCCGTACACGTGGTCGAGCGCGCTTTCGGCCCGGATGTTCTTGCCGCCTTTGCCGATCGCCGCCACCAACTCCATCTCGAAGTGAACGTTCTTCGATTGCGTCGGATAGGGAAATTCGCCGGTCACACCAGGCGCGACGTATAGCACGGCATCGGCGGGCTTGGCGAAGAAGAACGGCGGTTCGCGGTCGGGATCGTGCCCCATCTCGCGCGCGTGCGCCTCGTAATTGCGACCCACGCAGTAGATGCGACGCACCGCGAACTGCTCGCTGGAGCCCACGACCGGCACCGCGACCACCGGTGCGGGTGCAAACACGTAACTCATCCCGTTCTCCGTTTCTTGAATTTTGCCGCGCCCGCGCGGCGATAAAACGTTGAGTGTAACGCGCTGCAAAGCGCGATGCGCAGTCAGTCCGCATAGCCCGGCGCGGTCGGGGATCCCGGTGCATCGTCTCGCTGTACCGCTATAGATGCGATACTCACACCGAATAGTGTCCTTTGAATACCGTGGCCAACCGCCCAAAGGCGGCACGCCACCCCGTCCCACTGCGCCCGATGACCGACTCCGCCGACACCGCCAATCCTTTCCCCTGCGCCCGCTTTATCAAGGAAATCGGCCGCGGCCCGAATGGCGCCCGCGCCCTGACCGCAGAAGATACGCGCGCGCTCTACACCGCGATGCTCGACGGCCGCGTGGCCGATCTCGAGCTCGGCGCCGTGCTGCTCGCGTATCGCGTGAAGGGCGAAACCGCCGACGAACTCGCTGCCATGCTGGCCGGCGCGCATGCGTCGTTCGAACCCATTCATTTGCCGCACGCGGCGTTCCGGCCCGTGTCGATACCCACCTACAACGGCGCGCGCAAACAGCCCAACCTGGTGCCGCTGCTCGCGCTACTGCTGGCACGCGAGGGGGTGCCGGTGCTGGTGCATGGCGTCACCGAAGATCCGGGTCGCGTGACGAGCGCGGAAATCTTCACGCATCTGCAGATTCCACATGCTCGATCGCACGCCGAGATCGAAGACGGTCTCGCCGAGCGGCGTCTTGCGTTCGCGCCAATCGACGTGCTCGCGCCGAAGCTCGCTCGCCTTCTCTCGCTGCGCCGGCGGATGGGCGTGCGCAATTCAACGCATACGCTCGTGAAAATCCTGCAGCCGTTCGCGCCAGCGGGGCTGCGGCTCGTGAACTACACGCATCCGCCGTATCGCGACAGTCTCACGCAACTGTTCAACACGCACCTGGACGCCGCAGACGGCGGCGCCCTGCTCGCGCGCGGCACCGAAGGCGAAGCAGTGGCCGACACGCGGCGCCAGGTGCAAGTCGACTGGCTACACGACGGCATCTGCGAGACGCGTGTGCCGCATGAACGCTCGTCGCCCGACGCGCCTGAAGTCGACTTGCCTGAAGCTCGCGACGCCGCCACCACGGCCGCGTGGATCAGCGCTGTATTGCGCGGTGAAGCGCCCGTCCCGAGCGCGATCGAACGGCAGGTGGAGTTGATCGTGGATGTCGCGAAAACGCCCATGTAACGTGCGCGGCGGGAGTGCGGTACGGCGCTTACGGCGCCGCGCTCCCGCGCCGAATATGGCGGCCGCGGGTTGACACGCCACTGCGAGCCGTCATACATTAGACCCATGCGTTCCCTTCCGAACACCCTCCGAATTACCCTCGGCCGCCTAGCGCGGCCTCTATCGCTACGTCTAGCGTAAGTCAGACGTAGCACCGCGCTGGCAACTTGTGTTGCCCAAAGCGCGGTCCTCAAAAGCAGTTCCGTAGTTTCTGTTTCACCCCCGACCGTAGTTCTTCACAACCTGTAGTCGTTTGCATTCGTCCGTTTACCGTTCGGACGAAGCGCGAGGGTCAAATGCACGTTGCATGGGCTTCATCCACGTTCGTTTTCGCCGTCATCATGACGTTGTTCGTTCGCGCCCGCTCGTTGTTGCCGCTAGCCACCGGCTGGCAGGCCGTGCACCCGTGGCAGCCCGCCAGCCGCTCGAAGCCACACCCTTTCGCATACGACACAACGAACGAGGCTCATCATGTTGCGCAATCCTGCTGAGAAATACCGGCCCTTCCCCGCTGTGCGCCTCACCGGCCGCAAATGGCCAAGCCGCACGATCAACCAGGCGCCCATCTGGATGAGCACCGATCTGCGTGACGGCAATCAGGCGCTGATCGAGCCGATGAATGCCGCGCAAAAGCTCGAATTCTTCGAGATGCTGGTGGCGATCGGCTTCAAGGAGATCGAAGTCGGTTTCCCGTCGGCCTCGCAAACCGACTTCGATTTCGTCCGCAAACTGATTGAAGAAAAGCGCATTCCCGACGACGTGACGATCGAAGTGTTCGTGCCGTCGCGCGCTGAACTGATTGCGCGCACGTTCGAATCACTGAAGGGCGCGCCGCGCGCCATCGTGCACCTGTACAACGCGATCTGCCCG